>NZ_JAMYOI010000021.1:0-116228 GCF_040319775.1 Mesorhizobium sp. M0870 | reverse complement strand
TTTTAAATACTCCACTCCCTCCCCTCTGTTGGCGCCGTTTTTTTCGGGCCCCCCCCCCCCCCCCCCCGCGCGGCCCCCCCCCACCCCCCCAATCCGGGGTGGGGGGGCGCCGCGCTTTACATCCAGACTACTGCGTGGTCGCGCAGACCCCCGGCGAATCGAAAATAGCCGCGACCTCCTACCTCCCCTCGATGGGGAGGTCGGCGCGCAGCGCCGGGTGGGGTGATGGCGCCGGCGTTCCCAAGGTGGGGTGACTGCGCCAGCATCGGATTGCTAATTGATACTCGCCGTATTCGCCGGCTCAACGGGCCGCGCCTCGTTCGCATAAGGCACGCGAAAACCGTTCACCGCCAGCCAGCCAATGGCCGCCTTCGGCTCGTCGGTCTGGATGATGGTGGCGCCGCGATCGGCCCAGAAACCCCAGCTTTCGCGCGGCAGGCTGGCCTGCACCGCCAGCTCGTCGCCGCGGCCGCCGGCAAGGAAGCCGCCCGGCTTGCCAACGATGGCGTAGGTGTCGGCCCAGATGTGCCAGTTGCCCCTCACCGCGGCCGCGCGCATGCGCGTGCTGAACAGCGGTCCGCCGGCCTCGGTCAGCGTCTCGGCGCCAGCCCGCCAGTTGATCAGCTCGATCGCGCGCGGCGAAAAGGCATGGTCGACCGTCCGGGCGAAGCCGGCATCACGCACCGCGTCATCGGCGATGATCGGCATGAACTGGAAGCCGCCGCCGATAGCGGTCATTGCCGCCTTGACCGTGGTGATCCGGTTCTGGTTCCACAAATTCTCCTTGACGATGACCTGCTCGGCCATGCCGAGATCGCGAGCCACCGCGATCATGCCCGAGAGGTCCCCGACGTCGAGCTTGTTGTCGAGGTTGATGAGGATTCTGTCCCTGGTCGCCTTCAGCATCTCGCGCAGCGTCGAGACCGTTTCGCCCGTCACCGCACCGGTGCCTTCGACCACCAGCCTGCAGGTCTTGAGTTCGGCCAGCGTGCGCTTGACCACCTCGCCTTTGCAGGTGGTGGTACGGTCGAGCCAGCTGTCATGCATGACGACGAACTCACCGTCCTTCGAGCGCCTGATATCGACCTCGACGATTTCTGCGCCCATCGCGATCGCCCCCTCCACGGCGGCAATCGAATTTTCCGCGTAGAGCGTCTTGCCCGCCTGCATGCTGCCGGCGCGATGCGCGACCACCATGACGTGGTCGCGCCACTGGTTGGCGTGCTCGAAGCGGTCAAGAATCTGCCTGGCGCGGGTCTCGCCGGCCAATGACTGGCCAGAAAAGGCCGCAAGTGCCGAGGAAAACAGAAGGCTCAGCCAGATGGTCCGCATCGAGAATCGCTCCTTGCCGGATCGAAATCGGGATAGGCGACCCTCGTGACATCCAGGTGAACGAAGCCGGCTAGCGGTTGTTCGCGGGGAGTGCGCGTCAGATGCGTTTTGAGAGCCTGCGGAACCACGCCATGGCCGGCATCTCAATGAGGCGCCAAGTGATCCAGGAGGCGGCAATGGTGGCGGCGAGCATGACGGCGATTGCCACCGCTCCCATCCAGCCGGCACCGAAGCCGGTGGCAGGCTGGCCGCGCAGCGTGAAGTCGCCGATCAGGCCGAGGCCGAGCTTGCGCTCGACGAGCCCGGCGACGTTGATCATGCGCGCCTGGACGAAGATGTGGACCATGTAGATCGAGTAGGACAGCGCGCCGAGGGTCAGCATGAACGGCGCCCTCAGCAAGGCGCTGATCCAGCCGCCTTCATGGGCGAACAGAAACAGCGCCAGCGCGAACACCAGGGGTGCCGCGATGCCGAAATCATTGCCGCCGGCCAGCGAAACGAAAAGCACGATGACGGCCACCATGACGATCTCGACAAGGGTCCAGTCCATCCGCGGGCCATTCCTGGCGAGGACCTGTCGCGCCCCTGCAATGGAATCATGCTGAAACCAGGCCAGCAAGGCGCCGAGCGAGAAGCCGTACAGGCAGCGGATGAAGCCGAAATCGAAGGACACATCCATATGATGGGTCGAGAAGCCGAGCAGGAACAGCGGCGCGGTGACGGCGGCGGCGACGAACCATATCCAGGCGCGCGCGCCGGCGACGAAGACCACGCCGGCAAACAAGAGATAGGCGAAGAACTCGGCGGAAATGCTCCAGCTTGGCGCATTCCAGGTCAATTGATCCTCGAAGCCGACACCTTGCAGCAGCAGAAGATTGGCAAGCAGACTCCCAGGGTCGAAGCCTCCGGTGAAGGGCGCAGCCCCGGTGCCGTGCAATTGCGGCAGCATCAGCCGCAGCAGCTCGAAGCCAGCGAAGGCGGCAAGCATGAGAAGGTGCAGTGGGTAGATACGGCCGAAACGGACCAGGGCGAAACGCGCGACCTGTTCCGGCTGGTTCAGCCGATCGCCGTAGCTGCTGGCGATGACAAAACCGGAAAGGACGAAGAAGAAGTCGACGAAAAGGTAGGACGAACCGATGAAGGCGCTTTGCGAAATCGTCGAAGCGGTCGGAAAGTGAAACAGCGCCACCAGAAGCGCGCAGATGCCACGCCACGAATCGAGCACCAGGAAGCGTTCACCGGCGACCGTGCCGGTGTGGGTCGACGCCGCGGCACGGGTGGGGTTGAGAAACGCGGTCTGCGTCATGATGATACAATCCTGTCTTGCCGTGGCACTCGGGCAGCGCCATTCCGTCTCGCCAAGCTGTGACTGGCATCTTCCGTGCCGGTTCTGTAGTTGTTGCAACCCGATGAAAAACGAGGATCCGTAATGGCGAACAACAACATCGACAACGCCTTCACCGCCCGTTCCAAAACGGGCGCCGCGTTCGAGCCGACCTATTCCGGCGCGCTGTCGTTCATGCGGCGCAAATACACCAAGGACGTGAAGGGCGCGGATGCTGTGGTATGGGGTATTCCCTTCGATGCCGCCGTCACCAACCGGCCGGGCGCCCGCTTCGGGCCGCAGGCCATCCGCCGCGCCTCGGCGATCCTCGACAACGACCCGCAATATCCGTTTTCACGCGATCTGTTCGAGCATCTGGCGGTCGTCGACTATGGCGATTGCCTGCTCGATTCGGGCAATCACCAGAAGACCCCCGGCACGATCGAGCGCGAAGCGGCCAAGATCCTCAAATCCGGCGCCTTCCTGCTGACGCTCGGCGGCGACCATTTCGTCACCTGGCCGCTGCTCAAGGCGCATGCCGCCATCCATGGTCCGCTCGCACTGGTGCAGTTCGACGCCCATCAGGATACCTGGCCGGACGACGGCAAGCGCATCGACCACGGATCCTTCGTTGGCCGTGCCGTCAAGGAAGGCATCATCGATCCCGACCGTTCGATCCAGATCGGCATCCGCACCCATGCGCCCGACACGTTCGGCATCAAGATCCTCCATGGCCATGAAATCGAGGAGATGCGGGCGTCCGATATCGCCTACGCCATCGTCGACCGCACCGGCGGCAAGAAGACCTATCTCACCTTCGACATCGACTGCCTCGATCCGGCCTATGCGCCTGGCACAGGCACGCCAGTTGCCGGCGGGCCGTCCTCGGCGAAGATCCTGTCGACACTGCGCCAACTCAACCAGGTCGATATTGTCGGCGCCGATGTTGTAGAGGTTGCGCCGGCCTATGATCACGCCGATATAACGGCGATCGCCGGCTCGATGGTGGCTATGCAATATCTCGGCCTGCTGGCTGAGCGAAAGGCCCGGCTTGAAGAGTTGAACAACGGCAACCACAATGGTGCCGCAGTGATTCAAGGTCAGGGCATATAGTCTTGAAATATCAAGGAATTTGATCAACCCATGAAACCGAAAATCTTCATCGACGGCGAACACGGCACCACAGGCCTGCAGATCAGGGCGCTGCTTGCCGAGCGCAGTGATCTGGAGATCATTTCCATCCCGACCGAGCGCCGCAAGGAAACGGCGGCACGCGCCGAGTTCCTCAACGCCGCCGATGTCGCGATACTGTGCCTGCCCGACGATGCGGCGAAGGAAAGCGTCTCGCTGATCGCCAACGACACCACCAAAGTCATCGATGCGTCGACCGCGCATCGCGTGGCTGAAGGCTGGGCGTATGGTTTCGCCGAGATGGACAAGGCACAGTCAAAGGCGATCGCCTCGGCAAAGCGCGTCGCCAATCCCGGCTGCTGGCCGCAGGGACCGATTGCAACGCTGCGGCCGCTGGTCACATCAGGCTTGCTGCCGGCGGATTTCCCGATCACCGTCAACGGCATTTCGGGCTATTCGGGCGGCGGACGGCCGATGATCGAGGACTATGTCGCCAAGGGCGAGGACGCCTCGGAATTCCTGCCCTACGGCCTCACCCTTCAGCACAAGCACGTGCCGGAATTGAGGGCCTATGCCAGGCTGTCGCATGATCCGATCATGCAGCCGGCGGTCGGCAATTTCGCGCAAGGCATGATCACCGTCGTGCCGTTGCAGCTTGGCGGCCTCGACCATGTGCCGACCGGTGCGGAGCTGCATGCGGCGATTGCCGACCATTTCGCCGCCATCAAGGGCGGCGTGGTCGAGGTGGCGCCCTATGCGCATTCGGAGCGCATGCCGGAGATCGATCCCGAGGTCTACAACGGCACCAACCGGATGAAGGTCTATGTCTTCGCCAATGACAAACGGGCGCAGGCCCTGCTGCTGGCGGTCTATGACAATCTCGGCAAGGGCGCCTCGGGTGCCGCCGTGCAGAACATGGACCTGATGCTCGGCCTCTGATGGACACGCCCGCCTTTCCGGTGCGCTGGAACGTCAGCGCGCCCGAACTCATTGCCGAGACCTTTTCGAGCCGCATCTGGAAGGTTTTGCGCGAAGACGGCTCGCCGGCGATCGTCAAGGCGCTCAAGCCTTTCGATGATGTCGCCGACGAGTTGCGCGGCGAGCACTATCTCGCCTGGCGGCGCGGCGAAGGCGCGGTGCGCCTGCTCGGCCGCGACGGCCACAGCATGCTGCTCGAATATGCGGGTGAAACCCTGCTTTCAGAGGTGCTCGACGGACAGGGCGACAACGCCGCCACCGAAATCGCGGCCGAGGTGATGGCGAAACTATTTTCACAGGGGAAAGACCCCTTCCCGCCCGAGCTTCAGCCGCTCCGGGAACGGTTTTCAAGCCTGTTCAAGAAGGCGACAATCGACCGCGATTCGGGCCATGACAGCCTCTATGTCGAGGCCGCCATCATCGCCGATCGACTGTTGGCCGATCCGCACGATATCAGACCCCTGCATGGAGACCTGCATCACGAAAACATCCTGCACGGGCCGCGCGGCTGGCTGGCGATCGATCCGAAAGGCGTTCTCGGCGATCCCGGTTTCGACGCCGCGAACATGTTCTACAACCCGCTCGACCGGGACGATCTCTGCCTCGATCCGGAGCGGACCGCGCATATGGCCGAGATCTTTGCCAGAACACTGGGCCAGACCCCGCCGGCCATTCTGGATCATGCCATCGCCTATGGCTGCCTGTCGGCGTCCTGGCACCATGAGGACGACAACGCGGTCGAGGAGAACCGCGAATTGTCGATCGCCGAGGCGATCCGGGCGGTGCGGGCAAGCTTCTGATCGCACGGGGCAACGGCGCGGTGCTAACCGCTTGTTCACCGCGATGGGCTACAGACTGGTCTCGGCTCCACTTCGGGATTTGTCATGGTCAGCGCGATTTCGGGTTCGTCACAGGCGACCCAGTATTCCTCGTCCAGCTCATCGAGCAATGCGGCTCAGGAGGCCGCGCTCGAAAAGCAGATCCAGGACCTGGAAGACCAGGCCAAGGCGATCACGGATCAGGTAAAGGCTGCCCAGGTGCAGCAGGATATCGCCACGGCCCAGGCCAGGCTTGATGCGCTCAAGGCCGCCGACAAGGTAGCCAAAGCCGCTCAGGACCAGTCCGCACCATCCGCCGCGGCGTTGCGGCAGGCGGAATTCGATGGCGAGAAGACGACATCTACAAACGAATTCTGGATGTAGTTGGCCCGATCGGTTCGAGGTCAGGCCCTGCGTGCGATTTCGTGCGGCAAGGGATAGGCGCCCTTGGTGCCGCGCCAATGGGCGGCTGCAAACCCCAGGACGATGAGCGCAAATCCCTGATGCGTCAGCGCCATGTGCAGCGGCACCTGCATCAGCAGCGTGCCGATGCCGATCGAGGCCTGCACCAGCACCAGTAGAAACAGCAGCGTCGCGCGTCGCGCATGTGTCGAGCCAGGCAGCCGCCGGCGCGTGGCGATCATGTGCCACAACGCCACGACGAATACCGTGTAAGCGCCAAGCCGATGGACGAACTGCACCGTCTTCGGGCTCTCGAAGAAGTTGCGCCATGCCGGCTCGAGGATCAGCAAATCACCGGGGATGATCTTGCCATCCATCAACGGCCAGGTGTTGTAGCTCAAGCCCGCGTCGAGCCCGGCGACCAGGCCGCCGAGATAGATCTGGATCAGCGCCAGCAGCACGATGAGGCCGGCCAGCCTCTGCGTCGACCTATCGGCGGCAGGCTCGGAATGCGGCGCCAGTCCGCGCGCGACCACCATGGTGGCGGTGAAGATCAGCGCGGCAAGCGTCAGGTGGGTCGCCAGCCGGTACTGGCTGACGGAGACGCGGTCGACCAATCCTGAAGCCACCATCCACCAGCCGATGGCGCCCTGCAGGCCGCCGAGCAGGAGAATGCCCACGAGTTTCGGTCCCAGGCCGCGCTCGATGCGGCGCGTCGCCCAGAAAACCAGCAGCGGCAACGCAAAGACCAGACCGACGCTGCGCGCCAGGATGCGGTGCGCCCATTCCCACCAGAAGATCGACTTGAACGCCTCGATGCTCATGTCCTTGTTGAGCTCGGCATATTGCGGGATCTGCTGATAGAGCTGGAATTCCTCTTGCCACTCGGCGTCGTTGAGCGGCGGGATCACGCCATGGATCGGCTTCCACTGCGTAATCGACAGGCCGGAATCGGTGAGCCTGGTGGCGCCGCCGACCAGCACCAGCGCAAACAGCACCAGAAGCACCACATAGAGCCAGCCGCGCAGCAGCGCCCGGTTATGCAGGTCGCGGTCGCGGGCGACGTATGGCGCGGCAGCTGATATGGCAGCCATGATCTTGTCCCGGCAGGTTGATTTGGCGGATTGGTGGACCATCGCACCCGTGCTGGCAAGACCATACGGCGCGGCACGCCGTCGCGCCGCGTCTCACCGGTTGCACAGTCTCGCCTCAAGGCATATGCGAGGCCAATACCCCTTGAGCCTGCCAAGCCGCCTGTGCAAATTCCGGCATGCTCGATCAGGAGACCAACCATGCCCCTGCGTCTGAAAAAGCTGATCGGAATGTTTCTGCTGGTGGCGCTGGTCATCGTCTATGCGCTGGTCGCATCGATCTTCGCGGTCGCCCGGCTGTCGGAGTCGGGTCCGTGGGTGCATTTCCTTTTCTTCCTGCTCAGCGGCCTGCTCTGGGTGCTGCCGGCAATGGGCATCATCAAATGGCTGATGCTGGAGCCGAGGGCCAAGCGCTAGGCGAAACCGCCAGCGTCAGATGGTGACGACCATCTTGCCGGCATTGGCGAGCGGCGTCGTCACGCCCGACAGCATGGTGCGGATGTGGGCGAGGCTCTGGTAGCGGCCGTTGACGGAAATGCGCGGCAAGGCATGCAGGAACCCGGCATGTTCGGCGCGCAGCACGCCGTGGCGCGTCGTCACGGCGGAGGTATAGCCGGCGTCGCGGGCAAAGCCCACTTCGCGGCAGCCTACGGCACTCGCATAGCCATAGGGGTAAGCGAAATGGCGGGGCTCTTCGCCCAGTTCGGCCCGCAACATGGCGCGCACGTCACCGACCTCACGTCGTGCATCGGCTTCGGAAAGCCGCTTCAGATTGCTGTGGTTGATCGTATGGGCGCCGATCGTCACCAGCGAATGCGCGGCGATGCGGCGGATTTCATCCCAGTTCATCAATGTGCGCAAGCGTGGGCCGTCGGAGTCGATGCCGTTTGCGCGAGCTAGGTCACGCAACACAGCCTGCAGGTCCTCCTCGCGGATTTCGGCGGTGAGATAGGCGTGCAGGCGTGCATTGGCCTGCAGCTTCTTCGCGGGGGTCGAGCAATCGATTGTCAGGGGACCGTTCAGCCGCGTCAGAGTGAGGGTATCGCGCGCGTTGACGATGTCCTCGACAACGTCCCACCACAGGCCGGCTGTGCCGTTGATCAGCCCGGGCGCGACATAGATGGTGATCGGCGCGCCGTGCTTCTCGAGCACCGGCAGCGCCTCGACCATGTTGTCGCGATAGGCATCGTCGGCGGTGATCGTGGCAAACTGACCGCCTTTGCCGCCCACCTTGATGCACTCCACCGCTTCGTCCATGGAGACGAAGGCATAGCCATGCGCCTTCATGTCGGCGATCATGGCGTCAAGGAAGCCGGGCGCGATATTCAGATGCCGGTTGACGCTGTCCGGCTTTTCCGGCGTCGCGGTAACACGGTGCAGCATCAGGATGGCGCCAATGCCGCCGATGAACGGCTTGGCCAGCGGTGCAAGGCCGGTATAGCGGGCGACGTTCAGCGCCAGTTTCCGGATTGCCTCCCCGCCGTCGATCATTCATTCACCTTTTGCGCCTAGGCTGATCCAAGCACGGAATGCGCCTATGCGAACCCCCAAATCGCGATCAATACGCCCTAAGGATTGAGGTATGGTTGACGCAACTGCGTCATTTGACGGCAATCGGCTTGCGGCGACCGAGGCATCGACGCGGGCCTTGCCACGGGACCATGCCGACCTGTCGATTTCAGTGGCGTCCACGGACGGACTCGCGGCCTATGCCGAGTTCTGCCGCTCGGCTTTGTTTGGGCCGGCGCAGAGTGCTGCCTGGGTCCAGAATTGGGCGGCCGAGACACGACCGGACCTGCTTGTCGCGACGCTGAGTGTCGAGGGCAAACCGGTTTTTTCGCTGGCGCTGGAGGTTGCCTCCAAGGGGCTGTTCCGGATCGCCCGCTTCATGGGTGGGCGCCACGCCAACGGCAACTTCGTCGCCGCGGACCCGAACTGGCTGGCCAAGGCGGATATACCGGCCCTCCGATCGGTACTGGCGGCCATCGCCAAGGCACGCCCGGACATCGATCTGGTCGCGCTCGAGCGGTTGCTGCCCGATCTCGACGGCGTCGCCAATCCGCTCGCATCGCTCGACCATTTTTCCAGCCCCAATCTGTCGCTGGCCGTCGATCTCGCCGGCGGCTTCGATGCGCTGCTTTCCCGCGCGAGCGGCAAACGCAAACGCAAGAAGCACCGGTCGCAGATCCGGAAATTCGAGGCCGTAGGCAGCTATCGGCGCATCGAGGCCCGCACCCCCGACGAGGTGGACACGCTGCTCGACGCCTTCTTCGAGATGAAGGAGCTCCGCTTCCGCAAGATGGGCATCGCCAATGTTTTTGGCGACGCGCAGGTACGCGGCTTTTTCCGCGCGCTGTTCATGCAGGCGCTTGCCGAGGACAAGCCGTCTTTCGTGCTGCACGGACTCGAGGTTGCCGGCAAGCTGCGCGCCATCACCGGTTCAAGCCGCTCGGGCAAACGCCTGATCTGCGAATTCGGAGCGATCGCCGAGGACGATCTCGGGCACGCCAGCCCCGGCGACTTCCTGTTCTTCGACAACATCCAGGAAGCCTGCGAGACCGGTTTCGAGGTCTATGACTTTTCGGTCGGAGATGAGCCTTACAAGCGGCTGTGGTGCGATATCGAAACGCGGCATTTCGAAGTGCTGGTCCCCTTGACCGTGAAGGGCCGCATGCTGGCGCTGACGCTTCGGCAAGGCGCGCGGCTGAAAGCCTTCATCAAGAACAGCCCAATGATCTGGAAGCTGACCAAGGTGCTGCGCCGCAAAGCCGCCGGTCAGGCAGCGCCCTCGGAAGAAGATAGCTGACGCCATGAAGCCGATCATCCGCACACTGTCCCTGCAGGAACTGGGGCTTCTCGTCGACTGGGCGGCCGCGGAAGGCTGGAACCCAGGTCTTGAAGACCCGGCGATGCTCCAGGCGGCGGACCCCGAAGGCTTCATCGGCGCCTTTGTCGGCGACGACATGGCCGCGGCAATTTCGGCCGTGGCCTATGGAAGCGAATTCGGTTTCATCGGCCTCTACATCTCCCGGCCTGACATGCGCGGCATGGGCTACGGCAAGACGGTGTGGGACGCCGGCATGAAAAGGCTCGCTGGCCGGACCGTCGGCCTTGACGGCGTCGCCGAGCAGCAGGCCAATTACCGGCGCAAGGGCTTCGCACCGGCCTACGAGACCATCCGCTTCACCGGGCGCAAGGCAGGCCCGGCGGTCAGGGACGATGGGTTGCGGATGATTACAACGCAGCTCCTGTCCGATGTCATCGCCTATGACTCCCATTGTTTTCCGGCGCCCCGAGGCACCTTCCTGAAGCGATGGCTGCAGGAACCGCATCATGGGCTGGCGACAATCGGTTCGCGCGGCGTCACCGGCTTTGGCGTGGCGCGCCGCTGTCGATCCGGCTTCAAGATCGGCCCGCTGTTTGCCGACGATATGGAAACCGCTTTGCAACTCCTGGAGGGACTGGCCGGTGCCTGTGACGGTGGCGAGCTGCACATCGACGTCCCCGCCGACAACACCGGCTTCATAACTGCGCTCGATGCGGCCGGCTTTGCGCCGACCTTCACCACCACGCGCATGTACAAAGGTCCTGCCCCGGAACTGGACCTGCAAAGGGTGTTCGGCGTAACGACCCTGGAACTGGGATAGATCGGGCGAACCGCTGAACGGCTCCGCCAAGCGATCCGCGGCTCCCTCAGGCAGCGGCAGTGCGCCGTCCCGGCACCGGATTGCCGGGCGGTTCGTGGCCGAGCGGCGTCACCAGCGTCAGGTCGGGGTAGCCGTTCTCGATCAGCTTGACCGCAGCCTGCGTCACCTCATCGTCGGCCTCCAGCATGGAGAGAAAGACCTCGGTGGCATCGCCAGTCAGGCGGCCGATGCCTTGCGCGTCGGCCGGTCCGCACTCGACCAGGACGAGGTCGTAGGCTGTCGTCAGCGACTGCATGATGATCGGCAGCCGGTCGGCGGCACGCATGGCACGAACCGGATCGGCGGTTCCGACGGGAATGACGTGACAGTCCGAGTAGAGATCGGCGTGGATGACGTCGCTGAACTGCGCTTCCGAAGCGAGCAGGTTGGTGATGCCCGGGAAAAGGCCGCTGTCCAGCATCGGCCGCGAGGCGGCCCCCGACGCGGTGAGGTCCAGCAACAGCACGCGCAGGCCGGCGTCGGCGACCTCGCGCGCCACCAGGATCGCGGATGCAGCCGCCTCGTCGCCTTCCGGCGAGACGAATATGGCGCGCGCCGCACCGCTGGAGATCAGCTTTTCGGCAGCCTTCTCGATATCGATCTCGCCCAGGGTGGAACGCGCCGGTTCGGGCTCGACAGCCGTTTGCTCAGTCGCAGCCGTAGCGGGCATTGCGACCACGTCCTGCGCTTCGGCCATGGCCGGCATCGCGGCGGCATAGGGCTCCGCATCGGCTTCATCCGCACGTTCAGGCAGTTCCTGGCGAATGACAGGGTCCCGCAGGATGACAGGCTCGTGGCGGACAAATGGCTCGGAGACCGGCGTCTGGGCCACATGGGGCATCGCCACCTCATCGATCCGTTCGAAACGGGAACCGCTCGCCGGCCGCATCGCGCGGCCTGAAAACAGCTCCCGCAGAAGCGTCACTATGGCCATGATCAGCAGCGATGCGGCGAAAGCCGCGCCGACGATCGGCCCGACCTTCGGGAAATAGGCCTCGGAGGGAACAGAAGCCTTCGAGGCGATCCGGGCGTCGACCGGCAGATAGTTGCGATCCTGGCGCGATGCCGCTTCGCGGTAGTTGGTCAGGTAGAGCTCGAGTTGCTGTCGCTTGGCGGTCGCGTCGCGCTGCAGTGCGTCCAGATCGACCTGCTGTTCGCCGGCCTGCGCCGAAGCGGCTTTCAACGTGTTGACGTCTGCGACAAGCTGGTTCTCGCGGGCCTTTGCCGTCTCGGCCTGCATCAACAGGCCTTTCATGATCTTCTGGGCCTCGCTGCGGATCTGTGCGTCGAGATCGGACAGTTGCGATTTCAGCGCGCGAATGCGCGGATGATTGCCAAGCAGTGTCGTCGACAGATCGGCGATGTTGGAGCGCAATTCGACCTGTCGCTCACGCAAGCGCTGGATCAGGTCCGATGACAGAACCTCCGGCACGGCATCCAGCGAACCGCCATTCTGCAGCGCCCTGCGCACACCGTCGGCGGTCGCTTCCGCAGCGGCGCGGTTGGCGCGCACTTTCGACAGTTCGCTCGACAGTTCTGAAAGCTGCTGGGTGGCCAGCACCGAATTGTTGCCACCCATCAGAAGATCGGACTGGGCGCGATAAGCGGCGACCTTCGCCTCGGCATCCTTGACCTGCCGCTGCAGGTCGGCGATTTCCGGCGCCAGGAAGTCCGCCGCGGCGCTGTTCGATTCGAGCTTGGCCGCCCCTTGCCCCGCTATATAGGCGGCGGCGATCGCGTCTGGTGTGGCGGCCGCGAGCTTGGGATCTTCCGATGAGAACTCGATGGCAATGATGCGGGTCTTCTCGACGCCATAGACGTTGAGCTTCTCGTGCATTTTCTTGAGCACGCGCTCTTCCGTCGGAATTTCCATCGGGTCGCTTTTCAGGCCGACCAGGACCAGAGCGCGGCTCAGCGCCGACATGTCGAGCGCTTCATTGAACTCGGGCAGTTTTTCCAGACCGAGCTTTTGCGAGACCTGCTTGAGGATTTCGTTGGAGGAAATGATCTGGACCTGGGTGGCGACGCCCTGTTCGTCGAGAATAGGCTTGTCGGTGTCGTTGTTGTTGCTGGCCGGCCGCGTGTAGATGGATTCGCGCGGCGCGATCTCCACCTGCGTCTCGGCTTTGTAGTGCCGGGTTGCCAGCGAGGCGAAAGCGAAGGCCAGCCCGGTTGCCAACAGGACGACGAGGACTATACGCAGCCAGTTCCTCGCCAGGCTGGCGAAGAGCTGCCTGAGATCGACATCGACATCTGCGGCCGCGGACTGAACGGACATGCATCCCTACTCCGATACTGGGTCAGCACGCACCGTAAACAACTATGGTAACTCAGCCGTTAAGATCGTGGTAAGTTTCCGTTAGGGTTTACTGGCGGGTGACAAACAAAACCGCCAAAAATCACAAAAACTCTTGCCGATGCGCCACGTGTCGGCCGCTCCCTTTACCGGCCATTAACCCTAACAGGATGATAACGGACCTCGATCCCTAGAGTTGCTGCGACGTTGCAGCGACCAGTCGAAGGTACCTGTCCGGCCATGAAAAGCACTGCTTCCCTGTTTCGCGCGCTGCTTGCCGTATCGATGCTGGCTGGCTGTTCCAGCTACCGGCCGACGCCGGCCGCCTTCCATGAGGTGCTCGATCAGCCCTACCGTCTTGGCGCCGGCGACCGCGTCCGCGTGACCGTGTTCGAGCAGGACGGGCTGACCAACACCTACAGCGTCGATCAATCCGGCTATCTCTCCTTCCCGCTTGTCGGCGCCATACCAGCGCGCGGCCACACCGCGCAGCAAATGGAAAAGGAGATTGCCGACAAATTGCGGCAAGGCTATCTGCGCGATCCCGACGTTTCGGTCGAGATCGACCGCTACCGCCCGATCTTCGTCATGGGCGAAGTGGGTGCCGCCGGCCAATATTCCTATGTTCCCGGCCTGACGGTGCAGAAGGCGATCGCCATTGCCGGCGGCTTCACGCCGCGCGCCAACCAGGAAAGCGTCGACATCACCCGCGACATCAACGGCAAGGTGATGACCGGCCGCGTGGTCACCTCCGACCCGTTGCTGCCGGGCGATACGGTCTACGTCCGCGAACGTCTGTTCTGACAGATACCAAGTGGCGGACAGGCTCAGGATCGTCCATTGCTTTCGCTCACCCGTCGGAGGAATTTTCCGGCATGTGCGCGACCTGGCCGAGGCGCAGGTCGCCGCCGGGCATTCCGTCGGCATCGTCTGCGATTCGACGACAGGCGGCACGTTCGAGGAACATCTGTTCGAGCAGATGAAGGACTTGCTGGCGCTCGGCATTCATCGCACGCCGATGCAGCGCCACGTCGGTCCCGGCGACCTTGCCTCGGCCTGGCGCACGTACAGGATCATCAAGGAATTGCGGCCGGACGTACTGCATGGGCACGGCGCCAAGGGTGGCGCCTATGCCCGTCTGTTCGGCTCATTGTTGCGGGTATCAAGGTCTCGCGTAGCCCGCCTTTATTCGCCGCATGGCGGCTCGCTCCACTATGACGAGAACACGACCACCGGAAAGCTGTTCTTCGCGCTCGAGCGCTTCATGGCTCGCTTCACCGACTATCTGCTGTTTGTCTCGGACTATGAGCGGCGGACCTATCGCCACAAGGTAGGCGAGCCGCCCATTCCCAACACCCTCGTCTATAACGGCCTGCGCGCCACTGAATTCGAGCCGGTGATCACCGCGCCGGACGCAGCCGACCTGCTTTATATCGGCATGATGCGCGACCTGAAGGGACCGGACATCTTCATCGACGCATTGGCGCTCGCCGGCCCGCGGTTCGGCCGCGCGCTGACCGCGGTGATGGTCGGCGACGGCGACGACCTTCCGCGTTACCACGGGCAAGTGAAACGCCTCGGGCTCGAGCGCCATGTCCGCTTCCTGCCGCCGATGCCGGCCAGGGAGGCCTTTGCCCTTGCCGCGCTTATCATCGTTCCCTCGCGCGCCGAAGCCATGCCCTATATCGTCCTGGAAACGCTTGCCGCGGGAAAGTCGATGATCGCAACCGCGGTCGGCGGCATTCCGGAGATATTCGACATCGGTTCCCCCGCCCTGATCCGACCTGACCCGATCGAGCTCGCGGACAGGATGAGCCAGGCGCTGGCCGACCCGGCCGCCTATCGCGACCTGATGCCCGATAGCGCCAACCTCAAGGCACGCTTCGGCGCCGATGTGATGGCCGCCGACATCGAGAAGGCCTATTTCGCCGCGCTCGACACGTAGGCGCAGGACCAAGCCGTTCCAAAGCCATGCGTTGTTTCAAGGGTTTCTTAGCTCTCTTTTGCTATGACCGGGGGGAAGCTTGCGGAAAGCCCTCATGAACGAGATCGACCCCGCGCGCCGCTTTTCAGCAGAGGCGGTGCGTAAATTCGACGGCCCGGCCGACGGCGACACGCCAAGCGGCATGAACGATGTCGCCCGCCAGGTCGCCTCGCAGTACCGGCGCGATACGATGTCGCCGATCATGGTCAGCGGTGTCCTGCGCATGGTCGAATTCGGCTTGCTGTTCCTGTCCGGACTCGCCGTCTATTTCCACTATGTCGGGTTCTTCAACTATCTCGCCTGGCAATATCCGGTGACGATCGCAGCGGGCTCGTTCCTTGCCGTGGTGCTGCTCGACGTCACCGACTGCTACCAGATCGTCGCCCTGATGCGGCCCATCGCCAATTTCGGCCGCGTGCTGCTCGTCTGGGCCGGCACTTTCGCCCTGATGGCGCTGACGGCATTCGTCATGAAGATGTCGCAGGACTATTCGCGCCTTTTGTTCGGCAGCTGGTTCGTCATCGGCTTCGTTCTCATCTTCGGCCTCAGGCTGGTGATGTCGAAGCTGATCCGGGCCTGGGCGCGCGATGGCCGCATGGAGCGGCGCGCCGTCATCGTCGGCGGCGGCAAGGCGGCGGAAATCCTGATCCGCTCGGTCGAAAAGCAGCCCTACAACGATATCCGCATCTGCGGCATCTTCGACGATCGCGGCGACAAGCGCTCGCCGCCCATCGTCGCCGGCTACCCCAAGCTCGGCACCATTTCGGAACTGATCGAATTCGCCCGCATCGCCCGCATCGACATGCTGATCGTATCGCTGCCGCTGACCGCCGAATCGCGCGTTCTGCAGTTGCTGAAGAAGCTGTGGGTGCTGCCGGTCGACATCCGGCTTTCGGCGCATTCCAACGCGCTGCAGTTTCGCCCGCGCGCCTATTCCTACATCGGCGCGGTGCCGATGCTCGACATCTTCGACAAGCCGATCAACGACTGGGATTCGGTCGCCAAGCGCGCCTTCGACATTGTCTTCAGCCTGATCGGCATCGTCGTGTTCTCGCCGGTGATGCTGGCGACCGCCATCGCCATCAAGCTCGACAGCAAGGGGCCGGTGCTGTTCCATCAGAAGCGGCACGGTTTCAACAATGAGATCATCGAGGTCTACAAGTTCCGTTCGATGTATACGGACAAGGCCGATCCGACCGCCAAGCAGACGGTGACCAAGAACGACCCGCGCGTCACCCGCGTCGGCCGCTTCATCCGCAAGACCTCGATCGACGAGCTGCCGCAGTTCTTCAACTCGCTGCTGGGTTCGCTGTCGCTGGTCGGTCCACGCCCGCATGCCATCGCCGCACAGTCGCATAATTTGCTCTACAACGAGGTTGTCGACGGCTATTTCGCCCGCCACAAGGTCAAGCCCGGCGTCACCGGCTGGGCGCAGATCAATGGCTGGCGCGGCGAGATGGACACCAACGAGAAGATCCGCATGCGAACCGAGTATGATCTCTTCTACATCGAGAACTGGTCGCTGCTGTTCGATTTGCGGATTCTGTTCCTCACGCCGCTCCGGCTGCTCAACACGGAAAACGCCTATTGAGCGCGATCAGCCATGATCTGCCGCGCGCGGCGGTCAACGCCAAGCTGGTCGCGCTGATTTCCTCGGGCGCGGTCTTCCTCGGCATTCTGCTGTCCGGCTTCGTCATCAGCGAGCCGGCGCCCTATGAGCTCTACATGGCCGGGCTGATCGCCATCTGTGCGCTTTTCGGCTTGCGGATTTCCCGCGCGGCCACGCCGCTGCTGGTGCTGCTGGTGACGATGAACATCGGCGGCATGATCTCTATGACGCAGATGGCGGACCTCGCCAACACACCGCTCTATCTCGCCGTCTCGCTGTTTCTCGCCTTCAGCGCGGTGTTCTTCGCATCGATCACCGCCGTACAGCCGGGCCTCTACCGATTGATCTTCATTGCCTATGTGGTTTCGGCCGTGGCCACCTCGCTGCTTGGCATTGCAGGCTACTTCCATGCCTTTCCGGGCGCGGAGATGTTCACCAAATACGATCGTGCCGCCGGCGCCTTCCAGGACCCGAACGTGTTCGGCCCCTTCCTGGTGCTGCCCGGCATCTATCTGCTCTATCTGCTTTTGACCGGACCGGTGACACGCATGCCGCTGCTGGCGGTACCACTGCTGATCATCACCGCCGGCATCTTCTTTTCCTTCTCGCGCGGTGCCTGGGGCATGTTCGCCGTTTCGGCCGTCCTGCTCACCGGCTGCCTGTTCCTGCAGAGCGCCAGCGGAATGTTCCGGCTGCGCGTGGTGGTGATGACGATTGCAGCACTGGCGCTGCTGGTCGTCGCCATGATCGTCATCCTGCAGCTGCCCGGCGTCTCGGAGATGTTCTCCAACCGTGCCCATCTCGAGCAGAGCTACGACACCGCCCGCCTCGGCCGTTTCGCCCGCTACGGCATCGGCTTCCAAATGGCGATGGAGCATCCGTTCGGCATCGGCCCGCTGGTCTTCGGCACGATCTTCGGTGAAGACACCCACGACATCTGGCTGAAGATGCTGATGGATTATGGCTGGCTCGGCTTCGTGTCGTTCCTGGCGCTCGTCTTATGGACGATAGCAGCCGGCTTCCGCATCCTGCTGCGCGACCGGCCGTGGCAGCCCTATCTCCTGTGCGCCTATGTCGCCTTTATCGGCAATATCGGGCTCGGCACCTTCATCGACATCGACCACTGGCGCCACGTCTATCTGCTGCTCGGCCTGATCTGGGGCGCCATCGCGCTGGAATACAGCCATCAGCGGCTGTTGCGGCCTGCCTTGCAGGGCTCGCCGGCACCGGCAATCGCAGCGGGATAAAAGTCGCGGAATTCGGTTGACCCGCACGGGGTTATCACGATACATCGCGACCGGTCCGGAGTGTAGCGCAGCCCGGTAGCGCACTTGACTGGGGGTCAAGGGGTCGTCGGTTCGAATCCGGCCACTCCGACCAATTCAAAGCAGGACTTGCCCCCGAAGTCCGCCCCTCCAGATGCCCCGGTCAGCCCGGCCAAATCTCGGATCTGGGCAACCATGTCCTCTCCCATTTGAACTCCGGCTTGGGCGCCAACTCTACCCTTGGCACACATCAACCCATTCAGCCCCAATGAGCTCAACCATGCGCTGCGGCGCAATCCGCACGGCCGCATTGGTGGCGCCGGCAGCGGGCACGACTTCGTCGAATTCGCGCAGCGACACGTCACAATAGACCGGCAGCGGCGCCGGCAGGCCGAACGGGCAGACGCCGCCGACCGGATGGCTGGTTGCTTCGACAACCTCGGTGGCGTCGAGCATACGCGGCTTGCCGCCGAACTGGTCCTTGAACTTGCGGTTGTCCAGCCTGGCGATGCCGCTGGTCACCACCAGCATGGTGCGGTCGCCGACGCGCAGGCAGATCGTCTTGGCGATCTGGGCCGGCAGCACGCCATGCGCCTCGGCCGCCAGGGCCACCGTCGCCGAGCTCGCCTGCGTGACGATGACATGGATGTCCGGCGCATGGGCGGCGAAGAAGGCACGAACGGATTCCAGGCTCATATCGAAAAACCGACGGTTCAAAAACGTTATGGACGGCGGATTACGGTCCAGCAGCCAGACGCATAGGCACGTGCGATAGACAGATCGGCAAGTGCCAGGCTGAAGCAAAGCGCTGCGGCAGGTACAAAGAAACCCGCCAAGGGGCCTTGGCGGGTTCTCTGGAATGCATGGTGCGGATCTACGCCAGCGATCGACCTTGCGCCGCCGGCGTCGGCGCAGCCGGGGTGATCAGAGCCTCCTGGGGAAGGTGAAGCGCGGACACAATACGACGCAGCTTCGACGGGTCGGTCACTCTCCCGCTTTCGATATCCTCAATCTCGTCCACCGCCAGGCCGCATGTCAGGGAGAGCTCTTCCACGCTGTAACCGCGGGTCTCCCGCATCGCTCTGAGGGTGTTGTAATCTGGCCCGCTCCCGTTGGTTGCCGGTTCGGAGTGGGGTTCGCTTTTCGCATTATGGGGCATTGGCAACTCCATGACTGAAAGAGTTTGATCAAATGAGGAGTGTTGCCTGAGACGGTCGGGAAGATGCCCTCTCGCCGGCGATTTGCCAAGAGCCAAAAGGGCCGTCACGGGATCGTGAACCAGGCGCCTGGCGCGGCCCTCTCGCGTACACGTCGCGATCAAGTTGTTTTGAAGGTCCGATCGGCCTTTTGCCGGCAGTTTCGCCGCGCACGTTCGTTATCTCCGGGTCGCTGGCGTGAAACCATCCGGTTCCAGCCAGCTCGTTCCCGGAAGGATTTTTGCAATGAACTTGAAGACATTCATGGTCGTGCTCGGCACGATTTCCAGCCTTTCCGTCGCCGGCGCGGGCGCCGCCCAAGCCGCAGACGCGCTGCGTGTGCGCGGCACGGTGGTCAGTTTTGAGCCCACGCTGCTCACCGTGAAAACCCGCCAGGGCGATACCGACGCGATCAAGCTCAAGGCTGGCTGGAAGATCTCGGGCGTCGCCAACGCCTCGGCAAAGGACATCAAGCAGGGGGATTTCCTCGGCATTGCCTCCGTTTCGAAAGCGGATGGCGGCAGCGGCGCCCTGGAGGTGGTGGTCTTTCCGGCCGCGCTGAAAGGCACTGGCGAGGGCGACCGTCCCTGGGACCTGCAGCCAAACAGCCGGATGACCAACGGCACCGTCGCCGACGTTACCGATATAAGCGGGCGATCCGTCACCCTGACCTATGACAATGGCCAGACCAAGAAGATTTCGATCCCCGACACCACGCCCGTCGTGACCTTCGCGCCGGCGACGCCTACCGACCTCAAGCCGGGTGCGACGGTCTTTGTCACCGCTGAGCGGGGCAGTGACGGCGCGCTGAGCGCCAGCCGCGTCGTGGTCGGAAACAACGGCGTCGTGCCGCCGATGTAGTGGGACGGGCGGCCAATGGCCGCCTCTCGATCTTGCCGTGCATGGTGGCAGGAGGCTGAATTGGGCAGAAACAGTACAGAAACAAAATTCTACAATCGGGAAATACTGACGAAAAAATTCAGGCGCGTAATTCCATTCGCGGGGGCCGGGCTATCGCCCCGATCCATACGCCCGCGAAACAAAAGGAAACGATCCATGAAGAAGTCCCTCCTCTCGGCCCTCGGGCTTGCAGTTGCATTGGCTTTCACGGTGCCCGTCATCGGTGCGACGAGTGCGGATGCCGCCCCGATGGCAAAGCATCATCGTCACCACCATCATCATCGCCACCATGTCCGCCACCACCATCATCACCGCCACCACCACCATGTGATCGGAAACAAGGCCTAAGCTCCGCAGACCGCCACCGAGAAGACCGGCCTTGGCTTCCTGTCCAAGGCCGGCTACTCCGCCCCGCGAGGCTCGATCGCGGATCGACAATTCACGCAAATCCAATGCGCGACGCCGGTGAGATCGTCATCCCGGCGCTGGCTATGGCACCACCACCAATCCGGCGTTCACCGGCGAATCGAGCGGCTCTGGCGGCTTGACCAATCCGCATTCCTGCGCCGGCGACACAGAGGTGTTGGGCGCCTCTATGCCGACACGCTCCTCGCCAGATGCCGGAGCGACAACAGACATGGCCGCTCGCAAGGAAAATGACGGATCACCTTAGGGCGAGCCGTCACTTCTTCTTGCTCGTATCTGTGGGATTTGGGTTTTAGAATTCAGCGCCGGCTGAACAGCAGACTGGCGACAAGACCGAGCACCACAAGGCCCACTGCGGCGGCAGCTGCCGGATGGTCGCGGGCCGACTTCTCGATCACCCTGCCCTGTTTGCGGATTGCCGGCATGGCATCGTGCAGGCGGCCGGCAAGATCGGAATAGGTGTCGAGCGCGGCATCGCGACCGTCCTCGTAGTAGGCGCCGCCTCGCCTCGCCACAGCCCTCTTCAAGCTGGCCAGTTCCTTGCTGAGAACCGCGACCTGCCTGTCGAGATCGATGTCCGAGAGGGTCGAAAATGATGCCATGGTATGTTTCCTTCACTTGCAGAAGGAAGCGTAACGCCTCACCCGAAGACGGGTTCCGGTTTTCGAACTATCGATGTCGCGTCGGGCTGCGGTCAGCGCACCTGGTCAAGCAGGCGCTTGCATTCCAGGAGGTCGAACAGCGCCTCCTGCAGCAAGGCCCTGTTGTCGCGCGAGAGTTTCGATGCATCCGGCTGCACCGGACCGTCCTCGTCGCTCTTGCCCAGGCCGAAAAAGCGGCGGCTGGGCTTCACCCGCGGCTGGCCGACCAGTTCGTCGTCCATGCCACGCGGCTGGGCCGCCGGCGTCAGCGGCACTTGGTCAGCCTGCCTTCGCTGTGAGATCGCCTCGACGGCGGCCATGTCGCCATTGCCGATGGCAACCAGGAAATGGTTGCCGTTCTCGCGCAACAGCTTCTGCACGCCCTTGATGGTGTAGCCCTGGTCGTAGAGCATGTGGCGAATGCCCTTGATCAGTTCGACATCCTGCGGCCGGTAGTAACGACGGCCGCCGCCGCGCTTCATCGGCTTGATCTGGTTGAAACGCGTTTCCCAGAAACGCAGCACATGCTGCGGCAGATCGAGATCTTCGGCGACCTCGCTGATGGTACGAAAGGCGTCGGGGCTCTTGTCCATGGGCGAATCCTCACGCTGGACGATGATCCGGCCTACCTGCCGAATCGGGGCTTATTTCAGCGGTTTATGAAGCAATATTCAAGCCCGGCGTCATGGCGGCGGCAGTTTTCAACCGCGCAATGGACTACTTGCCGCTTTTGGCCTTGCCGCTCTGATGGGAGCGCAAGATACGGCTCTTCAGCACATTCGACGACTTGAAGGTCATCACCCGACGCGGCAGGATCGGCACTTCCTCGCCGGTCTTGGGATTGCGGCCGATGCGTTCGTTCTTGGAGCGGACGTGGAATGTCGCGAAGGACGACAGCTTCACCGTTTCGCCGCGCACGATGGCTTCGCAGATTTCATCCAGCACCGCTTCGACGAGCTCGGCCGATTCAGTGCGCGACAGGCCGACCTTCCGGTAAACTGCCTCGGCAAGGTCGGCGCGCGTAAGTGTCTTTCCCCCCATGCGACCGTCCCATCAGCTCAAAACATAAAATTCGGCACAACAACGGCAGAGCCTAAGTAATTGATCCGTCAAGGTCAAGGACCGAAACTGGACCGTTCGGCACTTACCAGCGAACCAGGACAGCGCCCCAGGTGAAGCCGCCACCCATCGCTTCCAGGAGGACGAGATCGCCCTTCTTGATGCGGCCGTCGGCGACGGCCACCGACAGCGCCAACGGCACGGAAGCAGCCGAGGTGTTACCGTGCAAATCGACCGTAACCACCACCTTTTGCTCAGCTATCCCGAGCTTCTTGGCGGAAGCGTCAATAATTCGTTTATTGGCCTGGTGGGGCACGAACCAGTCGAGATCATCGGCCGAGATACCGGCTTGCGCGAACGTCGCCTCGATGACGTCGGTGATCATGCCGACCGCATGCTTGAAGACTTCGCGACCCTCCATCCGGAGATGGCCAACCGTACCCGTGGTCGACGGCCCGCCGTCGACGAAAAGCTTGTCCTTGTGCGTGCCATCGGAGCGCAGGCTGGCCGCCAGAACGCCATGGTCGGCGATCGTGCCCGCCCCCTCGCCTGCTTCCAGAATCATGGCGCCGGCGCCGTCGCCGAACAGCACACAGGTCGAGCGGTCGCTCCAGTCGAGGATGCGCGAGAATGTTTCCGAACCGATCACCAGGACACGCTTGGCCAGGCCGCCGCGGATGTAGAGATCGGCGGTGGTCACGGCATAGACGAAGCCCGAACAGACCGCCTGCAGGTCGAAGGCAAAGCCGTGATGCATGCCGAGCCGGTTCTGGATCTCGACGGCGGTGGCCGGGAATGTGTTGTTTGGCGTCGAGGTCGCCAGCACGATCAGATCGATGTCGGCGGGCGTGAGGCCCGCATTGGCAAGTGCGGCACGTGCCGCTGCTTCCCCGAGCGAAGCCGTGGTCTCGTCGTCACCAGCGATATGTCGCTGGCGAATACCGGTACGCTGGGCGATCCACTCGTCAGAGGTCTCGACCATGCCTTCGAAATCGGCATTCTTCATGATTCGGCGGGGCAGCGCGGCGCCCGTGCCGCGCACGACTGATCTGATCAAAGTTCTTTCCTATTCCTTTGCGTCGGTGACGACGTCGGATTTCCTAGCTGACAGGGCACGCGGGTTGCGCGCATGAAACAGGTCCAGATCGGCCTCGATGCGGTCGAGTAGGTTGTTGCGGACCATGTCATAGCCGAGTTCGATCGCGGCGGCGAACCCGTCAGAATCAGCACCGCCATGGCTTTTGACGACGATGCCGCTCAGCCCCAGGAAAACGCCGCCATTGGAGCGGCCGACATCCATCTTTTCGCGCAGGCGATCGAAGGCGCCCTTGGCGAAGATATAGCCGATCCTGGCCATCAGAGTCCGGCTCATCGCGGCGCGCAGATAGCCACCGATCTGGCGCACCGTGCCTTCCGCCGTCTTCAGCGCGATGTTGCCGGCAAAGCCTTCGGTGACGACGACGTCGACCACGCCCTTGCCGATATCGTCACCCTCGACGAAACCGTGATAGTTCATCGAGGCCATGTTGGCTTCGCGCAGCATGCGCCCGGCCTCCTTGACCTCTTCCTGGCCCTTGATCTCCTCGACGCCGACATTGAGCAGGCCGACGCTGGGCCGGGCTATGCCGAAGACCGAGCGCGCCATGCCGGTGCCGAGAATGGCAAAATCAATGAGCTGTTGCGCATCGGCCCCAATGGTCGCGCCGACGTCCAGCACCACGCTTTCGCCGCGCAATGTCGGCCAAAGGGCTGCGATCGCCGGGCGATCGATGGTGGCCATGGTGCGCAGGCAAAATTTCGACATCGCCATCAGCGCGCCGGTGTTGCCGGCGGAAATGCAGGCGTCGGCCGTGCCGGCCTTGACCGCTTCGACGGCCTTCCACATTGATGACTTCCAGCGGCCGTGGCGCAGCGCCTGGCTCGGCTTGTCGTCCATCCTGACCGCAATTTCGCAATGGAAGAATTCACTGATCTCGGCGAGCTTGGGAAATTTGGCAAGCTCCGGGCGCACGACCTCCTCACGCCCGAAGATGACGAAGCGGATGTCGGGACGACGGGTCGCGACCGTCATGAGCGCTGGAATGACCACGGCTGGTCCGTGATCGCCGCCCATGGCATCGATGGAAATCCTGATCACGCGGTATTTATCTCACGGTTAGGCGGCAGGTCGCTTTAGCGACCGCGAAGGTTCGGCGAAAATAACGGTTTTGGGCTGCCGCACAACCGACTTTTCCGTCGCGGGCGAGCTTTTCAGGATTTTCCCAGCAAGGATCGCAGTTTTTGCTGAAATTCATTCTCCGCCGGTTCGTTCTCGCTGCCGGTGTTGAGCGATGCGCCCTGCTTGCGCGGATAGGGGTCGATGGCGAGCCCGAAATACTGTTCGGCGATTGCCCCGACATCGATCGTGTCACCGGAAAATGTCTCTGGACTGTCAGGGCCTTCCGCGTCGAGCAGGATCTCGCCGCCACCATCGAAACCCTGCCGTCCAAGCTTGGAATCCTCGGGCAGCAGCAGCGCTTCGACCGGTTCGTCGATATGCGCCTCGACAGGCTCGAGCGTGACGATGCAGGCCTGGGTGATGTCGGCTTCGACGCGACCGCTTATCTTCACGCCATTGCGCTTCCACGACGCGACCAGAAGCTCGGCGCGATAGGATTCGACCGAAATCAGCCCGTGCTCCTCGGCCAGTGCCGCACGCTGCGCGGCATCGGCCTCGATAACCAGCGGCAGGCCCTTCTGCGGCAGGCGCGTAACGTTTGCCCGGAAGGAGACCGGGCTTTGCGGGTCAACATGCTTCATTGTTCAACCTCCTTGGCGGCGGGAAAGGTCAGCGTGCCGGAGACAATCGATTCGGATGTCTGCGCGGCCAGATGACTGCGCGCGTCGGTAACATAGTTGGCCAGCAGCGATGCTTCCAGCCAGGCGCCCGCGTCGGGCCGGACATTGCGGGCAAGAGCCGCGGTCAGCCCTTCATGGTCGTTTCTTTTCAGGGCATCGTCATAGGCAGCGGTTCGGCCATAAAACATCTTTGCCAGCTTTTTCATGCGTTTGGGCACGCCCACGTCGCCAATGCCCAATTCCCGCAACGAATGGTCGACGTCGAGGAAGAACTCGTCGATCAGCACCTGGGCGACCTCTTGCGCCGCACCGCCCTCCCCGCGCAACCTGTGCTGGAACAGGAACATGTGCAGCGACAGCATCTCGAAACGGCCAAGCGGCGTGTCTGGCACATTCCAGTGGGAATAAAACACGGTCTGCCGCGCCGCCGCCACGATTTGTGCGTAAAGCGCCTCGGTGATAGCGCGGTTGGCGTAGCGTTCGCGGCCAAAAAAGCGCTGGAACATTGGGGATGGTCTCCTGGGGACCGTTTGTTGAAGTGGGCTTGTTGCATCGGCAAGCAAGCTGGTTTACCGGTTTCGCGGCCCAGCGCAAGTTGCGGCCAGCTAATGGAGTTGTTGTTGCGCGCGCTGAATTTCAAGTCGACCTTCTCGTCCAGGCCCGCCGGCGCGATCTCGCTGCTGATGATCGTTTCGGCACTGTCCGCCTGCCACACCTCCAAGATGATCGGCGACCTCAGCCCAAGTGAGACGCTGACGCAAGGTTACGTCATAGACCAGCAGGCAATCGACCTGGTGCCGGTCGGTTCGAGCCGCGAGCAGGTGCTTCTGGCGCTCGGCACGCCGTCGACGACCGCGACCTTCGACAACGAGGCCTTCTATTACATTTCGCAGACGCGCAAGCGCTACGTCGCCTTCGACAAGCCACGGCTGATTGACCAGCATGTGCTGGCGGTCTATTTCGGCGCCGATGGCCGCGTCACCCAGATCGCCAATTACGGGATGAAGGACGGCAAGATGTTCGACTTCATCTCGCGCACCACACCGACCGGCGGCAAGGACCAGAACTTCCTCAGCCAGATCATCAACGGTGCCAGCAAGCTGGCACCCAGCATTCCGGGCGGCGGCGTCTAATTCCTTTCGGCTTTCATTCCGGAAGCCTCATCATCTCAGGCGACCAAAAACCCGCGGGAGCGATCCTGCGGGTTTTTGTTATGGGGATCGGTCACCGGTGTGGCCGTGGCCAAGGAAACGCGAGCCGAGCCTGGATGAGATGCTTGCACACCACGCACTGGAGGACCCAGGCGAAGCGAAGCGCTGAAGGGTCGACGTTGTCATCGCTTCAACAAAAAACCCGCGGGATCGCTCCCGCGGGTTCTGTTTTCGAGTGGATGCTTTTGATCAGCCGTGCGCGAGCACGGCCAGCAGCAAGAGCGCGACGATGTTGGTGATCTTGATCGCCGGGTTGACGGCCGGGCCAGCGGTGTCCTTGTAGGGATCGCCGACCGTGTCGCCGGTCACCGAAGCCTTGTGCGCCTCGGAACCCTTGAGATGCTTGACGCCGTCCTTGTCGACAAAGCCGTCTTCGAAGGACTTCTTGGCGTTGTCCCAGGCACCGCCGCCAGAGGTCATCGAGATGGCGACGAACAGGCCGTTGACGATGACGCCGAGCAGCGAGGCACCAAGGGCGGCAAAGGCGGACGCCTTCGAGCCCGAGATCAGCAGCACGCCGAAATAGACGACGAGCGGCGCCAGCACCGGCAGCAGCGACGGGATGATCATTTCCCTGATTGCCGCCTTGGTCAGCAGGTCGACCGCGCGTGCGTAGTTCGGCTTCGAGGTGCCAGCCATGATGCCCGGATCCTCGCGGAACTGCTTGCGCACTTCCTCGACGATGGCGCCCGCCGCGCGGCCGACGGCCGTCATGGCGATGCCGCCGAACAGATACGGGATCAGACCGCCGAAGATCAGGCCAGCGACGACGTATGGGTTGGAGAGATCGAAGGAGATCTCGCCCATGCCCTGGAAGTAGGGATATTTGTCGCCATTGGCGGCAAAGAACTTCAGGTCGTTAGAGTAGGCGGCAAACAGCACCAGTGCGCCGAGACCGGCCGAACCGATGGCGTAACCCTTGGTCACCGCCTTGGTGGTGTTGCCGACCGCGTCGAGCGCGTCGGTGGACTGGCGCACTTCCTTGGGCAGGCCGGCCATTTCGGCAATGCCGCCGGCATTGTCGGTGACCGGGCCGAAGGCATCGAGCGCAACGATCATACCGGCAAGACCGAGCATCGTCGTGACGGCGATCGCCGTACCGAAGAGGCCGGCAAGCTGATAGGTCGAGATGATGCCGCCGACAATGACGATCGCCGGCAGCGCCGTCGATTCCAGCGAGACCGCAAGGCCCTGGATGACGTTGGTGCCGTGACCGGTGACCGACGCCTGGGCGATAGAGTTGACCGGGCGCTTGTTGGTGCCGGTGTAGTATTCGGTAATGACCACGATGAGACCGGTCACCACGAGGCCGACCAGGCCGCATATGAACAGGTTCTTGCCGGTGATGACCATGCCGGCGACGGTGCCGATCTCGCCCCAGCCGAGGGTGACATGGGTGGCGACGCCGAGGCCGACGATGGACAGCAGGCCGGTGACGATCAGGCCCTTGTAGAGTGCGCCCATGATCGAGCCGTTGGAACCGAGCTTGACGAAGAAGGTGCCGACGATCGAGGTCAGGATGCAGGCGCCGCAGATAGCGAGCGGATAAAGCATGGCTGCACCCAGAACGGCGGTACCGCCAAAGAAGATGGCAGCCAGAACCATGGTGGCGACAACGGTCACCGCATAGGTTTCGAACAGGTCAGCGGCCATGCCGGCGCAGTCGCCGACATTGTCGCCGACATTGTCGGCGATGGTGGCCGGGTTGCGCGGATCGTCTTCGGGAATACCGGCTTCGACCTTGCCGACGAGATCGCCGCCGACGTCGGCGCCCTTGGTGAAGATGCCGCCGCCGAGACGGGCGAAGATCGAGATCAGCGATGCGCCGAAGCCGAGCGAGACCAGCGAGTCGATGACGATGCGATCATTGGGCTGGAGGCCCATGAAGTGGGTCAGGATGAGGTAGTAGATCGAAACGCCGAGCAAGGCCAGGCCAGCAACCAGCATGCCGGTGATGGCGCCCGATTTGAACGCGATGTCGAGGCCGGCAGCGAGGCTGTTCGATGCGGCCTGCGCCGTACGAACATTCGCGCGAACGGAGACATGCATGCCGATGAAGCCGGCGGCGCCTGAAAGCACTGCACCGATCAGGAAGCCGATCGCGGCGGTGATGGACAGCAGCCACCAGGCGAGCACGAGGACGACGACGCCAACGATGGCGATGGTGGTGTACTGACGCGCCAGATAGGCCTGTGCGCCCTCGCGGATAGCCGCGGAGATTTCCTGCATGCGTGCATTGCCCTGATCGGCCGCAAGGACCGAACGTGTCGCCCAGATGGCGTAAAGGATTGAAAGCAGGCCGCAGGCGATGACGGCGGAAATAATTGTCATTGCCGGATTTTCCTCGATTGATGGCCCAAAAGAACCCCTCCCTGGGCCGTTGAGACAAAGACCGGATTCCGTGCACGGAATCCGCCTCTTCGCAGCGGTGTATGCGAAACAGGGCTGCGAACGTCAAGATATTGTTCGGTTTTTGCCCGGCTTTCGCCTAAATGGTTGGGGCCAAGCGGCGGCTGCCGTTAGCACTCTCCTATTAGATCGATTGAAATTGGCCTTGACGCAAGACGCGGCTACTCGGTCTCCCGGCCCATGCGGCGCGCCGTGTAGCGCTCGATCGCCGATAGACCGTCATAGATCAGCACGGCAAGGGCTGCCACGATCAGGCCGCCCTGCAGGACGAAGGCGAGATTGTTGGACAACAGCCCGGCGATGATCACTTCGCCCAGCGTTTTGGCTGCCACGGTCGAACCGATGGTCGCGGTGGCAAGACTGATCACCACCGACAGCCTGATGCCGCCGAGAATGATCGGGGCGCTGAGCGGCAGCTCGACCTTGGTGAGCCTTTGCCAACCGGTCATGCCGGCGCCGCGCGCCGCCTCGACGACATTGGCCGGCAGCGTCGTCAGGCCGGTCAGCGCATTTTCGAAGATCGGCAGCAGGCCGTAGAGAAACAGGGCGATCAGCGTCGGCTTCTCGCCGAAGCCGACCGCCGGCACGGCGAGTGCCAGCACCGCCACCGGCGGAAAGGTTTGACCGATGTTGACCAGGCTGCGCGATAGCGGCAGGAATTCGGCGCCGGCCGGCCTGGTGACCAGGATGGCAAGCGCCACCGCGACGATGGTTGCGGCCACGGTGGCGATCAGAACCGTGCGTAAATGCAGCAAGGTCAGCGTCAGCAGACTGCCCTGGTTGTAGATCACCGGCGCATTGTTTTCGGTCAGCGGCTTCAGCAGCGGCTCGAACCAGCCCGGATTGGTGACGAAGGCAACGAGCAGCACCACCAAGGCTAGCCTGAGCAGCGATGGAAGCCAGGCCTTCATGCCGGCCTCGCCGCGCGCTTCACCAGCCCGTCGACGGTCACGCGGCCAAGCGGCTTGCCGTCGGTGCCTGTGACCGGCAGCGCCGGCCGACCCGACCACAACAATTCGGCCAGCGCGTCGCGCTGGCTGGCATCGCCGGGGATCGCCTCGCCTTCGGCGGAGCCCTTCTCCACGGCATCGCGGACCCGGCCTAGCGACAGCAACCGGAATGGCCGCTCGCTGGCGCCAACCAGGGTCTCGACGAAGGCGCTTGCCGGCTTTGCCAGGATCTCGGCGGGCTTGGCGTATTGCACCAGCTTGCCGGCATCCATGACCGCGATCTTGTCGCCCATATGCACGGCCTCTTCCATGTCGTGGGTGACGAGGATGATGGTGGTGCCGAAGCGCTTCTGGATCGCCAGCAGATCCTCCTGCGCCTTGGTGCGGATGATCGGGTCGAGGGCGCCGAACGGTTCGTCCATCAACAGCACGTTGGGCTCGGCGGCGAGTGCGCGGGCAACGCCGACGCGCTGCTGCTGGCCGCCGGACAGTTCGTGCGGATAGCGCGGCCCGAAGGCTTCGGGATCGAGCTGATAGAGCGTCATCAGCTCGTCGACCCGGGCCTTGATACGGTCCTTGTCCCAGCCAAGCAGCACCGGCACGGTGGCAATGTTCTGTGCCACCGTGCGATGCGGAAACAGGCCGTGGCCCTGGATGGCGTAGCCGATGCTCCGGCGCAACTCGTAGCCGGGCAGCGAACGATTGTCGGCGCCGTCGAGCTTGATGATGCCCGAGGTCGGCTCGACCAGCCGGTTGATCATGCGCAGCAGCGTCGTCTTGCCGGAACCGGACGTGCCGACAATGACGGCGATGGTGCGCGGCTCGATGACCATCGACACGTCATCGACCACGGTCGTCGCGTCATAGCGCTTGGTGATGCCTTCGATCTCGATCATGCCGTTTCAACCCTGCGCTTGGTGGCGGTCATTTCGATCACCGCATCGAGGATGATGGCGGCGGCAAAGGCGAGCGCGACCGTCGGCACGGCGCCGAGCAGCACAAGGTCCATTGCCGTCTGACCCACACCCTGGAAGACGAACAGGCCGAAACCGCCGCCGCCGATCAGCGCGGCAATGGTGGCGAGGCCGATGTTCTGCACCAAAACGATGCGGATGCCGGTGAGGATGACAGGAAAAGCCAGCGGAAACTCGACCCCGAACAGGCGCTGCCTGTCGGTCATGCCCATGCCGCGCGCCGCGTCGTTGGCCGCGCGCGGCACGCCGGCGAGACCGACCACCGTGTTGGCCACCACCGGCAGCAGCGAGTAAAGGAACAGCGCCACAAAAGCCGGTGCGGTGCCGATGCCGCGAATGCCGAGCGCGGCAGCTCCCGGCACATGCGTGGCAACCCAGCCGAGCGGCGCGATCAAAAGGCCGAACAGCGCGATCGAGGGAATGGTCTGGATGATGTTGAGCACGTTGAGGACGCCGGCGCGCAGACTTTCGACACGATGGCAGAGAATGCCGAGTGGTAAGCCGACGATCACCGCGGCGGCCAGCGAACCGAGCGCCAGCGTCACATGCTTGGAGCCCTCCGCCCAGAAACTGTCGGCGCGGTTGAAATATTCCTTCTGGATCGACAGATTGTCCCAGCTTCCCGAAATCAACAGCAGCCCGATCGCCAAAGCCGCGACCACAAGCACGCCAACCCGCGCCAATGGCGACAGGTTCAGCCTTGTCAGCACGTCGGCGAGCAAAAGCATGAAGGCAAAGATCAGAATCCAGAAACCGGAGGCTGGCGAAACTCTGGCGAAGGTGTTGCCCGCCGGCGTGAGAAATGTTCCGGCGACACCGATCAGCAGCGCGAGCGCGGCAAGCGCCATCACGCTGGCGGCAAGGCGCAGCGCAAGCGGTGTCTTGAACAGCGCGATGAGCGCGGCGACAACGATGATGGCGAGCAGCAACGTCCCGGTCGTCACCGGCAGCGCCTCGAGAATCGAGCGCGCCTGGCCGGGGACGATGCGGTTGGCACGGAACGTGGCAAAGGGCGCGGCAAAAGCCGCGTAGGCTGATATCGCGGCGATGACCACGCCGAGCTTGTCGAAGCGGGGAGTCATGGTTGCCCCTCATGAGGGGCGATTTGCCACATCGCGCAGCTTTCTTTGGGGATTGGCGAAAACCGACGCGATATCCGATCTCCCCCCTTGCGGGGGAGATGGCCGGCAGGCCAGAGGGGGGTGTGAAGGATCGCCAACTTTCGGGTGTCGGCTTGTTCAGAAGCAACCCTGTCGAGGCACGCACCTTTGACGGGTTGGGAGGTCGGCGGGACAGCACCCCCCTCTGTCCTGCCGGACATCTCCCCCGCAAGGGGGGAGATCAGCAGCTTCCAGAGGGGGGTGCCTTGCACCGGTGTCACTGACTACTTCAAAAACCCGTTCTTCTTCAAAAAGTCCTCGGCGACGCCCTTGACCGGCTCGCCGCCGACCTGCACGCGACCGTTCAGCTCCTGCAGCGTGACGAGGTCGAGCTTGGCGAAGACCGGCTTCAGCAGCGTCTCGATCTCGGGATGTTCCTTCAGCACCGCTTCGCGGATGATCGGCGCCGGCTGGTAGACCGGCTGCACGCCCTTGTCGTCGTCGAGCACGACGAGGCCGGACGGTGCGATGCCGCCATCGGTGCCGTAGACCATGGCTGCATTGGCGCCGTTGGTCTGGTTGGCGGCCGCTGCGATGGTTGCCGCCGTGTCGCCGCCCGAAAGGGTGATCAGTTGGTCCGGCTTCAGCGTGAAGCCATAGGTGGTCTGGAAAGCCGGAAGTGCAGCCGCCGAATTGACGAACTCGGCGGAAGCCGCCAGCACCACCTGACCGCCGCCCGCGACATATTTGCCGAAGTCGGTGAGCGTGGCAAGTTTGTTGGTCTCGGCGACTTCCTTGCGCAGCGCGATCGCCCAGGTGTTGTTTGCGGGCGACGGCGACAGCCAGACGATCTTGTTGGCGTCGTAGTCGAGCTTCTTGGCCGTTTCATAGGCCTTGGCGGCGTCTTTCCAGACCGGGTCGTCGGCCTTTTCGAAGAAGAAAGCGGCGTTGCCGGTATATTCGGGATAGATGTCGATCTCGCCGGCGGTGATCGCCTTGCGCACCACCGGCGTGCCACCGAGCTGGATACGGTCCGATGTCTTGATGTTGTTGGCGTTGAGCACGAGCTGGATGATGTTGCCGAGCACGCCGCCCTCTGTGTCGATCTTGGAAGAGACAACCACCTGGGCATTGGCGGTAGCCACCGTAATGCCGAGCGCCAATGCCGCGCCGGCCAGAAACTTGACTGAAAACATTGTGAAACCCCTTGCTATGAACCGAAACGCGGTGCCGCATATGAGCATGGCTTCAACGGCCAGTCGGGGCACACGGTTTCATAACAATAGGTACAGACGCAATATTTTTGTTACGGAGCGGTAAATTCGACCGACATCGTGCTGACAGCGCCGTGTCAGGTGAAACGGCGGATGGATCAGGCTTCGGCTTTGCGCAAGCTCGTCAGCTTGAGCGCGCCGAGCGCCACGAAGCACAGGACGGTGACCGGAAAGACTATCCAGTTCAGCATCTCCCAGCCCCAGGCATTGTAGACCATGCCCGACATCAGCGAGGCGCAGGCGACGGAGCCGAACAGGACGAAGTCGTGGAAGCCTTGCACCTTGCCCTTTTCCGACGGCCGGTAGGTGGCGGCCACCATCGCGGTCGCGCCAATGAAGCCGAAGTTCCAGCCAAGGCCTAGCAGGATCAGCGACGTCCAGAACTGCCACAGCGCCAGGCCCGACAGAGCGACAATGGCGCAGCCGATGAGCAGGATCAGGCCGGTGGCCACAATGCGTTCGGCGCCAAAGCGATGGATCAGCGAGCCGGTGAAGAAGCTTGGCGCGAACATCGCCATGACGTGCCAGGAGATGCCGAGCGTCGCGTCGTTCTCCGACAGGCCGCAACCGACCATGGCCAGCGGTGCGCCCGTCATGACGAAGCTCATCAGCGCATAGCTGCCAACCGCGCAGAAAAGCGCGGCGACGAAACGCGGCTGCGTGACGATTTCAGCCAGCGGCCTGGCGTCGCTGTCGGCGATCTCCACCTTGCCGGATGCTTTCGTCGGCAGCCGCAGGAACGACAGGATGATGGCGCCGACCGCTGCCAGCGGCAGGATGGAGACGAACGAACCGGCAAACATGACCGGCGCAAGCAATTCGCGGGTGAAGATGACGATCTGCGGTCCGAGGATGGCGGTGACGATGCCGCCGGCCAGCACGAAGGAGATGGCGCGCGCCTTGAATTCAGGCGGTGCGTTGTCGGCGGCGGCGAAGCGGAACTGCTGGACGAAGGCGCCGCCGACACCGATCGTGAGCAAGCCAAAGGCAAACAGCCAGAAGCTGCCTTGAAAAAGCGCTAGCGTGGCGATCAGGCCACCGAGCGCCGTGACGATCGTGCCGGTCATGAAACCGCCGCGCTGGCCCATACTACGGATGATAGCCGCCGCAGGCAGCGCGCCGAGCGCCACGCCGATGTTGAAGCCGGTGATCGGCGCTGTCGCCAATGATTTGTCGGGACCAAGCAGATATTGCCCGGCCAGCGCCCCCACGGAGATGGCGATGGGGGCCGCCGAGCCGATGATCGCCTGCGAGGCGGCGAGGATCAAAGCGGTGCGGCGCGCCTCCTGACCAGCCTCGAAGGCGATGGCCGTCATGATGCGTCCTTGCCGCGCCCTTCGCCACGCACCCGGCGTGACACACGGTCGAGCACGGCATTGACCAGCTTCGGCTCGTCCTCCTCGTAGAAGGCCTTGGCGATGTCGACATATTCGGAGACGATGACCGCGACGGGGACATCCTCGCGCTTCGTCAACTCGTAGACGCCGGCACGCAGAATGGCACGCAGCGTCGAATCGAGCCGCGACAATGGCCAGTCCTCGGTCAGCGCCTGGCGGATGATCGGATCGATGGTCTTCTGGTTCTCGACGACGCCCGCCAGAATAGCGCGAAACCATTGCGCATCGGCCTCGCGGTAGAGCGCACCGTCGACTTCCTTGCCAAGGCGAAACGCCTCGTATTCGGCGGTGATCTCGAAGACGCCGCTACCGGCCACATCCATCTGGTAGAGCGCCTGTACGGCGGCCAGACGGGCAGCACCGCGCTTGTTGGCGTGGCGCACCGCAGGCTGGCCGGGCGAAGCGGGTTCGCTCACGATCGCGCTCCCAATTGTTCTTTGAGGGCGATCATGGTCAGCGCCGCACGCGCCGCGAAACCACCCTTGTCACCCTCCGAGCGCTTGGCCCGCGTCCACGCCTGTGCGTCGTTCTCGGTGGTGAGGATGCCATTGCCTATGCAGACCGAGTCCTGCACGCTCAAATCCATGAGCGCGCGGCTGGATTCATTGGCGACAATGTCGAAATGATAGGTGTCGCCGCGGACGACGGTGCCGAGCGCGACAAAGCCGTCATAACTCGTGCCGCCTTCCGTCGCGCCGTCCAACGCGAAGGTAATCACCGCGGGGATCTCGAGCGAACCTGGAACGGTGACGACATCATAAGTCGCGCCCGCTTCATCGAGCGCGCTTGTCGCGCCATCGAGCAGCGCGTCGGCAAGGTCGTCGTGAAAGCGCGCTTCGACAATGAGCAGATGCGCCTTCGCCTTCGGACGAATGAAGGCTTTGCCGTGTTGGGATGTACCAGCCATAAAAGTCTCCGGGGAGTTGCCGGTGACTTAGGCCGAAGCCGGGTTCATCGCAAGCGGAAGATTGTCCACGTTGCCGAAGGTCCGCAGAACTTATTGGTTTCCAGTGCTCACACGCCTGTATTGTGACGGTAGCCACGCACGGTATCGCGCAGACGATCGTTCACCGATCGAGGATTGATCAAGGCTTCAACGAAGACTCTGCTGTCGTTGACGGACAGATCGAGTTGCGAGTGCTCTTCGGTGTTCACATCGGCCTGCACCTCACGCATCAACTTGTCTTCCTGCGTGGAATTCACCCTGTCCTTGGTCATCAAAGCCCCTCTTTCGTCGCCTCCACCAGCCGCGCCGCATAGCGGGCCATGGTGTCGATCTCGAGGTTGACGCGGTCGCCGACCTTGCGCTCGCCCCAGGTGGTCACGGTCAGCGAATGGTGGATCAAAAGCACGTCGAAGCGCGTGCCTTCGACCTTGTTGACGGTGAGCGAGGTGCCGTCGAGCGCGACGGAGCCCTTGGGCGCGATGAACTTCGCCAGGTCGCGCGGCGCCTCCAGCGTGAAGCGCACGGCGTCGCCCTCATCCTTGCGCTCGACGATTTCGGCCATGCCGTCGACATGGCCCGAAACGATGTGGCCGCCGAGTTCGTCGCCGATCTTCAGCGCCCGCTCCAGATTGACCTTGGTGCCGGATTTCCAGCCCGAGGCCGTCGTCAGCCTCAGCGCCTCTTCCCAAGCCTCGACCTCGAACCAGCGCGCGTTCGAGCCGCTGTCGGGCAAGGCAGTGACTGTCAGGCAAACACCGCCGCAGGAGATCGAGGCGCCGATGGCGATGGTCTGCGGATCATAGGCGGTGTCGATGCGCAGCCCCACCCCTTCCCTGAGCGGCTCGACGGAAGCGACAGTGCCGACATCGGTGACAATTCCGGTAAACATTGGTGTTGATCCCTAGAGGTCTCTTATCCACTCGGCGTAGCTGTCTTCGCCGAAACGCATGTCGCGCAGTTTGCGAAATCCTGCCGGGATATGGTCGGCGTCGATCGGCGATGCAATGCCGTCGTCGCCGATCGCTTCCGGCCCCTGGAACAGCACAACGCGGTCGACCAACCCATCGGCCAGGAAGGCGCTCGCCACCTTGGCGCCGCCCTCGACCAGCACGCTGCCCATGCCGAGCGCGGCCAGATCCTCGAGCAGTTCCGGCAGAGCGATGCCGCCCTCATGTGTTTCAGTGCCGATGAAGCGCACGCCTGCGCGTTCGAGTGCTGCCCGCCGCAGCGGATCGGCCTCCAGGCAAGCGGCGACATAGAGCGGCACCCGGTCGACGCCCGAAACCAGCTTCGAGGCCTCCGGCAACCGGATCTGGCGGTCGAGCACGATGCGGGCAGGCGAACGGTTCTCCAGCCCCGGCAAACGCACCGTCAGGGCCGGATCATCCTCAAGGGCCGTCCCGATACCAACCAGTATGCCATCCGCCTCGGCCCGCATCAGATACACTTCGCGGCGCGCGATATCTCCGGTGATCGACACCTGCCCACCGCCTTCCCTGCCGATCTTGCCGTCGCTGGAAAGCGCAAGCTTGAGAATCACTTCTGGGCGTTTTCTCAATGATCGGATCAAATAGCCGGCCATCTGCTCGGCGGCTTGCTCGGCCAACACCTTCTCGACCACCTCGACACCGGCGGCACGCAGGATCGCGTAGCCCTTGCCGGATACGCGCGAATCGGGATCGCTGGCCGCACCGACGACGCGTGCGACACCGGCATTGACCAGCGCATTGGCGCAAGGCGGCGTGCGGCCGTGATGGGCGCAAGGCTCCAGCGTGACGTAAGCGGTGGCGCCGCGCGCGAGGTCGCCGGCCTCGGCCAAGGCCTCGGTCTCGGCATGCGGGCGGCCGCCGACAGCGGTGACGCCGGTGCCGACGATCATCGGGCCATTGCCGTCATCGCGTACGATCAGCGTGCCGACGGAGGGGTTGGTCCCGGTGCGCCCGGCATTTTTTCGCGACAGTCTGAGTGCCGCCGCCATGAAGCGGCGATCAAGGGCGGCCTGTTCGCTTGCAGTCATGCTCAGCTGGCTTCCTCTTCACCCTTGATTTCGTCGCCCTTGAGCTCGCCCAGCAGTTCGTGGAAATCCTTGGCCTCGCGAAAATTGCGGTAGACCGAGGCGAAACGCACATAGGCGACATCGTCGAGCGATTTCAGCGCTTCCATGACCAGCCGGCCGACTTCTCCCGAAGCAACCTCAGTCTCGCCGGAACTTTCGAGCTGGCGCACGATACCGGTCACCGCGCGGTCGATGCGCTCGGGATCGACATTGCGTTTGCGCACGGCGATCTCCACCGAACGCAGCAGCTTGTCGCGGTCGAAGGGTACTTTGCGGCCCGATTTCTTGACCACGACGAGGTCGCGCAACTGCACGCGCTCGAAGGTGGTGAAGCGACCGCCGCAATCGGGGCAGACGCGCCGCCTGCGGATCGCCGCGCCATCCTCGGCGGGGCGCGAATCCTTCACCTGCGTATCTTCCGACTGGCAATAGGGACAGCGCATGGAGAAGCCTTTGGTTGGCGAATCTGGTGAAGCGAAAGGCTTAGAGGTTTTTGCAGCGATGGCAAAGTGTCGCCAACAGCCCCTCGCCCTTCAGAGCCCCTCGTCGCACAGAGATAGCGAGGCGCAAGCAGGATTGCCAGCCTCGCCAGGCAGCCGCACAGCGTACCGATGTCTTCAGGGAGCGACGTCGGCGGTCGGAAATCCGCATGATGTGCCGAGACTGCGATAGGCCTTGGTGAAGCCGTCCATGGATATGCTTCCGACCGGCGCGTCGCCGAAGAAGACGTCAAGCACCGATGCCCGCCGCATGGCGCGCAGGAGCGCCAGGCTGGTCTTGGCCTGATTGTCCACGGTCCAGCTGAGCCGGCCGTTGACGGCGCCATCGGAATGGAGTTTTGCGGCGACACGGCCCTTGTCGTCGTCGAAGGTGGCGGCGACGGACTTGCCGGCCGGCAGATCCTTGTTGTCGACGGCGATCGTTACGGACGGGTAGGCATCCGGCGGCAGTGCATCGCCGTTCGTGATGACGAGCGTCAAGGTACCGGGCACGCCGCCCGCGCCGATAAAGGCGGTCGAGGCAGCGCAGGTCTTGCGCAGATCCTCACCGGTGTCGACCTCGTCGACCAGGGTCGACCATCTGCCGAAAGTTTCGAGCTTGGGTGCCGCCTGGGCCGCCGCCGCCGGCTCGGCCTGAGGTGCGGGTTGCGCGGGCGCGGCTTGAGCAGGGGCGGTTTGCGCCAAGGCGATGCCGGGGAAAGGCACGGCGATCAAAGCAGCCAGAGCGCCAACGGCGCCAAGGTCGGCGAAACGAAATGGTCGCATCATCAAGGCTCCTGCCGGCCGCCCCGGCCTGCTGCAACGACGCTTGTGGTTGCAGCAGGCGGTAAGACTTCCTATCGCGTCAGCCCAGATAGGGATAGAGCGGGAAACGATCGGTCAGCGCCACGACCTTGGCCTTGACCGCAGCTTCGACAGCGGCATTGCCCTCATCGGAATTGGCGACCTTGAGACCATCCAGCACTTCGGCGATCAGCTTGCCGATCTCGCGGAATTCGGCCTGGCCGAAGCCGCGCGTGGTGCCGGCCGGGGTGCCGAGACGCACGCCCGAGGTGACGAAAGGCTTTTCCGGGTCGAACGGGATGCCGTTCTTGTTGCAGGTGATGTTGGCGCGGCCCAGCGCCGCCTCGGCGCGCTTGCCGGTGGCGTTCTTGGGCCTGAGGTCGACCAGCATGAGATGGTTGTCGGTGCCGCCGGAGACGATGTCGAGACCGGTCTCCTTGAGGCTGGAGGCCAACGCCTTGGCGTTGGCGGCAACGCTCTCGGCATAGACCTTGAAGCTTGGCTTCAGCGCTTCGCCGAAGGCCACCGCCTTGGCAGCGATGACATGCATCAGCGGGCCGCCCTGCAAGCCGGGGAACACCGCCGAATTCATCTTCTTGGCGATGTCCTCGTCATTGCACAGGATCATGCCGCCGCGCGGGCCGCGCAGCGATTTATGCGTCGTGGTGGTCACGACATGGGCATGCGGCAGCGGCGACGGGTGCACGCCGCCGGCGACGAGGCCGGCGATGTGCGCCATGTCGACCATCAGATAGGCGCCGACCGCGTCGGCGATCTCGCGAAACCGCTTCCAGTCCCAGACGCGCGAATAGGCGGTGCCGCCGGCCAGGATCAGCTTCGGCTTGGTCTCATGCGCCGTCTTCTCGATGGCGTCCATGTCGAGCAGATGGTCGTCCTGGCGCACGCCATAGGAGACGACCTTGAACCATTTGCCGCTCATGTTGACCGGCGAACCATGGGTCAGATGGCCGCCGGAATTGAGGTCGAGGCCCATGAACGTGTCGCCCGGCTGCAAGAGCGCCAGGAACACCGCCTGGTTCATCTGGCTGCCGGAGTTCGGCTGGACGTTGGCGAAGTTGCAGCCGAACAGCTTCTTGGCGCGCTCGATGGCCAGTTCCTCGGCCACATCGACGAACTGGCAGCCGCCATAATAGCGCTTGCCGGGATAGCCCTCGGCATATTTGTTGGTCATGATCGAGCCCTGCGCCTCAAGCACGGCGCGGGAAACAATGTTTTCCGAGGCGATCAGCTCGATCTCGTGGCGCTGGCGGCCGAGTTCGTTGCGGATGGCGCCAAAAATCTCCGGATCGGCATCTTCTAGCGTGGTTTCGAAGAAGGATTCGAATTTGTTCGACACTGCCGCTGCTGTTGCCATGGCCTGAAATCCTCGGGGTTCGGGGGCTGCGAAGGTTCGCCGGGCCATTAACACAGTTGTTTTCGCCCCGCCACGTTTGCGGCGCGAAATTTGCTGGCCGGTTTGCGCCAGCGAGGCAACAAGAGGCTATTTCCTCGCCTTGCGGCCTTTCAGCAGGGCCTCGGTGAGCGTGATCTCGGTAAACAACGCTTGCGACGTATGGTCGTTGATCTCGCCGCTCCGAAACATGGCGCGCACGGCTGCGCGCTCGGCCTCGATGCCGGCGAGCCGCAGTTCCAGCTCCAGCCTTCCGGATTCGCGGGCCTCGGCGCGGGCCTCATCGGCTTCGTCCGAGGCGGCGATGCGGCGCCGGTAGCCGGCGACGATGCTGTCGGCGGCGGCAAGCCTGGCGCCGGGCACCTCGCCTCCCTCATCGTCACCAACTCCAGCGATGCTCTCGATGCGTGCGATTGCCGCCTTGGCGGCGCCGACACGCGCGAGGCGCTCCTCGGCTGCGCCGGCATCCTCGCCCGGTTCGACCAGCCCCCTGGCGATCGTCGGCAGAGCGAGGCTGGCGAAGACCAGCGAACAGATGATGACGCCGGCGGCGAGGAAGATGACCAGGTCGCGCGCCGGAAACGGCGAGCCGTCCGGCATGGCGAGCGGCAGCGACAATATGCCGGCCAGCGTGATCGCGCCGCGCACGCCGGCCACCGAACCGGCAAGCCGCACGCGCAACCCGAACGGCTCCACCTTGCGCTTGCCCAGACGCGCGGCGATGCCGGCCGCGATATCGCCCACCCAGATCCACAGGAAGCGCAACGCGATCAGGCACAGCGTCAGCGCGATGACGGTCGCGATCGGCTGGATGATCGGGTGCAGGCTCATGAGTTCCGGCGGCACATGGCGGATGATGTCGGGAAGCTGCAGGCCGAGCACGATGAAGAGAGCGCCGTTGAAAACGAAGGAAAGCGTCGTCCACAGCGACATCGTCTGCATGCGCGCCGAGACACCGAGGAAGCGAAACACGCCGGAGCCGCCGGTGAGCAGGCCGGCGGTGACCGCCGCCAGGATGCCGGAAGCTCCGACATGCTCGGCGCCGAGATAGGCTATGAAGGGCAGCAGAACCATCACCAGCACCTGCGCCTCGGCCGGCACGCCGCCGATCCGGTTGAGCAGTTGCAGCAGCTTGGCGGCAACGAACAGCGCCGCCACGCCGATCAGGATGCCGATCGCCACGGCATAGAGAAAACTGAGCGAAGCCGCGGCAAGGGAAAAGCTACCGGTCAGCACCGCCGCGACGGCAAAGCGGAACATGACCAGCCCCGACGCATCGTTGAGCAGCGACTCGCCTTCCAGAATGTGCATCAGCCGCGCAGGGACGACATTTCTGTCGACGATCGAGGACACGGCCACCGCGTCGGTCGGCGACAGCACCGCGGCGAGCGCGAAAGCGACGACCAGCGGGATGCTCGGCACCAGCCAGTGCAAGGCGTAGCCGAAGCCGACGATGGTGAAGAAGACGAGCCCTATGGCAAGATCGAGGATCGGTCCGCGCAGCGCCATCAATTCACGCTTCGGCGCGCCATAGGCATCGCCGAACAGCAGCGGCGGAATGAACACCAGCAGAAACAGTTCCGGATTGACATCGACATGGATGCCGCGCACCGGCCAGGCGAGCGCGGCACCGATCGCAATCTGCAGCACCGGCAACGGTACCCGCACCAGGCGAACCAGAGCGCCGGAAAGCGCCACAAAGACGAGCACGACCAGTATGAAGACGGCGACTTCCATGGTCCGGTTCCAGGCTTTCCGCCGACCATGCGCAAAGCCGGCCGATCCGTCCAGCCGCCCGTCCCGTAAAAAACGCCGCGGCACCCAATCAATAAAAAGGCCGCCTTGAGAGGCGGCCTTTTTAGATAAGAATCAAATGCTTACAGCGCAGACGTGATCTGCAGTTCGTTGTTGCCATCAAGCGCGTAGACGTCGTCGCGGAACTGCACCACGCCCGGACCGGTCGACCAGGCCGAGAGATAGAGGAAGTGAACCGGCACCGGATTGGTGACCTGGATCGGCGTGTTTTCACCGGTCTTGATCGCCGCCTCGAAATGCTGGCGATCCCAGCCGGGCGTGTCGCGCAGGATCCAGGTGACGAGGTCGCGCACATTCTGCACGCGCACGCAGCCCGAGGAATCGAAACGCAGCATCTTGCCGAACAGGCTCTGCTGCGGCGTGTCGTGCATGTAGACGCCGTCAGGGCTCGGGAAATTGATCTTCACCGACGCCATGGCGTTTTCCGAGCCGGGATCCTGGCGGAAACGGTACTTGGCGGCGTCGTCGGTCGACCAGTCCACATTCATCGGATCGACTTCGCTGCCATCGGGCGCGAACAGGCGGATGTGGCTGTTCTTGAGATAATCGGGATTTTTCCGCATCAGCGGAATGATGTCCTTGCGCACGATCGAGACGGGCGCGTTCCAGTATGGATTGACGATGATCTCGTTGATCTTGGAATTGACGATCGGCGTCTGCCGGTCGATCTTGCCGACGATCGCGGTGTGGCGAAGCACGACACGGTCGTTCTCGACCGCTTCGACCTGCGCTGCCGGAATGTCGACCAGCACGTAACGGCTGCCCAGCGTGCCGGCCTTCTCGCGCAGCCGCTGCAGATTGGTCTGCAACTGGCCGAGCCGGATCTGCGCCGAAACGTTCATCGCTGCATAGGTGTATTTGCCGAGCGCACCATCGGCAGGCAGGCCGTGGCGCAGCTGGAAGCGCTTGACCGCCGAGTCGACATAGGAATCGAAAGCCGTCGAAATGCCGGCGCTCTGCGATAGGTCGCCGGAAACCATCAGCCGCTTGCGCAACGGCACCACATCCGGGTCGTCGACGCCAAGCTGCAGCTTCTTGGTTGCGGGAACTTCGACCCAGCCACCCTGCCCGACAATGTTCTGGTATTGCCCGACCGCCTGTTCCGTGAAGGCGACGGTCTGCGGGCTGAAGATCGGCAGCGTCGAGGCCACCTTGCCGCCCTCGCTGGCGCGGGCGTCGAACTGGTCGTCCCAATTGCCGCGCGCCGAGGATTTCAGGATATCACCGATCACATCCTGCGCATTGGCGCCGCCGGCGACCACCGCTGCTGCGAGCGCGGAGGCTCCGGAGAGGAAAAAACGACGGCTGGTTCTCATGGACGTTCCAGACATTTGTAGCAGTTCGATCACTTGCTGCGTTGATCACCGGGCGATCTCGCCCGCACTGTAAAATTGGCAATCTTAACAATTAGCCAACCATGCTCCGTATCACCTTGGTGTGACAGCGCCCAGGCGCGATACGGATTGCGGGTGAACGCATGGTCTTCACACCAGCATCACTGCCACTCTCGGTTCCATTGGAATATGGCGGCAACGTGGCCTTGGCCCGCGATTTGCATCGGGCGCCGCAGCGAAATGAAAGGCCCGTGCTTTTTCGGTATCGATCGGCATCCTTGATCGCGTCAAGCAGACGGCGGTTCGGCCGCTCCACGAGACGCGCTGCCTATCCTCACGATCCCTCAGTGTGAGGTTTCAACCTTTGGGCCCGGACCTGGCTTCGCCTTCAATTCCGAACATCGTTGCAACACCTCATGCTGGGGGTAGCGCAGGACTTTGTTGTCCTCGAGTTTGAGCAGCAGCTCCCGCCTCTTGTCTGTGCTCTCGCCGTCCGTACACGTCATATCCAGGATGACGACATCCAGGCGGTTGATCTTCTGAACCTTGTCCAACGTGCAGCGGACCTCCCACATTTCCATTGCTTTGTCGGTAAACGTCACTATCGAGTCATTGTTGTCACAGGGCTCGCTGCCTTCCCCAGCGAAAGAATCCTTCCACCATTCCTCGGCAAAAGCCGTTTGCGAGACCAACAAAAGCACTGCGGCAACCGAGCAAATCTTCGTGCGTTTTCCCTCACCCATAACGCGCCCCTCCAGGCCGTGACATTAGGCACTGCTGCAGCGAAAGCAAACCTGGCCGGATATTTGGGCTTTGGGATCAGGAAAAGAAAAGGCCGATGCCTCTCGGCACCGGCCCTGACTGAAGGTCGATATTTCGGCCGCGCTTCTGTGGCGCGGGCCGGATCCGATGCGACGCCTTACATCCGGTAGGCGATGGTGTCGTTCCAGAAGCGGTCGAGCCGCTGCAAAGCGCGGTTCATCTGCTTGAACTCGTCGGTGTTGATGCCGCCGACCTGTTCGATCGAGCCGACATGACGCTCGTAGAGGCCAGCAACGACCTCCGCCACCTCGTTGCCCTTCGGCGTCAGCGAGACACGGACCGAACGGCGGTCGATGCGCGAGCGCTGGTGGTTGATGAAGCCGAGATCGACCAGCTTCTTCAGATTATAGGAGACGTTGGAGCCGAGATAGTAGCCACGCGAGCGCAGCTCGCCGGCGGTCAGCTCGGAATTGCCGATATTGAACAGCAGCAGCGCCTGGATGGCATTGATGTCGGAACGGCCGTTGCGGTCGAATTCGTCCTTGATCACATCAAGCAGGCGGCGGTGCAGCCGCTCAACAAGCTGCAGCGATTCCATGTACAGGGAACGGATAGCCTCGCGGCGATCGTCGGATACGTTGGCGGTCTTCGCCGCCGGACGCGAATTGATCATTGTCTTTGCCTCTCGTTTGTCGCCCTGGTGATTTTTTGTTTTTCACCTTGATCGCGACACTATCGAATACTCATAAAATTCGACTTAAACGCTAGGGCTAACAAGAGCTTACCGGTAAGAGGTTTCGCAAGAGGCTTAACGAACGGTCACCCGAGCAAGGATAATTAACCTAAAGATTTCGGCAACGATTGCGGGGCTCATTCGAGGCGACAGCGGGGCCGCCAATGTGCTCAAGGGCTTAGTGGCGGACCGGGCGCTTATGCAGGTAGATGACGACGCGGAAGACAATGTAGAGCACCGCCACCGCCGCATGCGAGACGACAATCAGCAAGCGATGGCCGAATAGCTCGGGAAAGCCGGCATACATGACCGTCTCGGTCACCGCGCAAATGAACCAGATCACCGGGCCCCAGGACGCCAGCATCCACAGGCCGGCAGCGGCAAAGGGGAAGAACACGGCGAGCACCACCGCCGCGACCTGCCAGTGCACGGGCATCAGGTCGAACCGCCACAGCGTACCCGGATAAAAGCCGATCAACCTGATCCAGTAGAGAATGCCGAACAGCAGGCAGTAGCCCGATATGACGCGTTGGAACCAGGCGAAGATCACCTCCACCCCGGAGGGCTGCAGCACGACGCGCCTCGAGGTCACCTCGCTCATATCAAGAGTTCCCGTTCGCCGAGCGGAGCGAAATAGGCATCGACATCCGCTTCGCTAACCGCAGCGAGGCTTGCCGGCCGCCATTGCGGCTTCGAGCCCTTGTCGATGATGGCGGCGCGGATACCTTCGTAGAAATCATGGCCGGCGAGCATCCGGTTGAGGATGCGGAACTCCATTTTCATGCAGGTTTCCATGGACAGCGTCAGTCCGGCGCTGATCTGCCGCCAGGCGACGCGCAGGCTGGTCGGCGAGCGGGTGCGGATCGTCGCCAGTGTCTTTGCCGCGAACTCGTCGGCGGCGGCCGCACGCTCGAGGCTGTCGATGACGCGGTTCAGGGACGGTTGCGAAAAATGGCGGACAATCGCCTCCAGCGTCGGCCTGTCGGTTTCTCGCCTTGCCTGCACGAAGAAGCCGCGCAGCACCGATTCCGGATCGCCGGTCAGCGCCAGGCGGTCGAGGAAGCCAGCCTGGTCCTCGGCCTTGATGGTATGGGTGGCCAGCCCCGACCACAGCGCATCGCCATAGCGGATGCGATTGCCGGTCAGCGCCAGATACATGCCGAAGGAGCCGCCGAGATCAGGCAGCAGGTGGCTGGCGCCAACATCCGGAAAAAAGCCGATGCCGACCTCCGGCATGGCAAATTGGGCATTCTCGGTCATCACCCGGTGCGAGCCATGGAAGGAGATTCCGACACCACCGCCCATGACGATGCCGTCGATCAGGGCCACATAAGGTTTCCTATAACTGTTGATGCGGGCGTTGAGTCGATATTCGTCGGCGAAGAACTCGACCGGCGGTTTTCCCGCCCGGCCTGTCTCATAGACATGCAGGATATCGCCGCCGGCCGAAAAGGCCCTGCCCTCGGCCCTGACGACGACGACATCGACGCCCTGGTCGGTCTCCCAGGCGGAAAGGGCAGCGTCGAGCGCCCCGATCATGCGGTGCGTCAAGGCATTGAGCGCCTGCGGCCGCGTCAAGGTGACGACGCCGGCCCGGCCCAGATGTTCGAAGCGGATCTCGTCGCCTCCGCCAAAATCCATCGTGAAGAATCCCTCCCCCGGCCGCCGGGACTGAAGTGCTAAAGCGTGGCGCATGGGTGCGTCAATGGCGAGCACACCGGTGCAAGCTCTGGCCCGGACCAGGAGCCGGTACTAAAAATCGAGCTGCAATACCGAAAAACTGGATAGAGTTCATTGCAGCGCAGCTCTGGCGGGTCTTCGAACGGGACGATTGGTTATGACTCGATTTTCACGCTTTGCGCCGGTGGCAATTGGGCTGAGCATCTGCTTGGCTGTTCACCCTGTCATGGCGGGGACTTTGGAAGACCTCTACAGTTCGCAGACCATCGTCAACGGCAAGTACGAGAAGAACCGCCAGTCCGGCTTCAAGCGCTGTCTCGACGCGGTTCTGGTGCGGATTTCCGGTGATCAGCGCCTGCCGGCGAAACCTGAAATGACGGTATTGCGTGATAAGGCCGGCAGCTTCGTCGCTGGCTTTCGCTACCGCGACCGCATGGAAGGCATTCCCAACCATGACGATCAGGGCACGTACGACCGGCCTCATAATCTTTATTGCCAGTACAAGCCGGCTGACATCGACCCGGTGCTGGCTTCGCTCGACAGCAGGCCGTGGCTGACCGAGCGGCCACGGCTGGCGGTGTTTTTGGTGACCGAACGCGGCCCAAGGCATGCCGCGCTCGATGCCAATGACGAGCGCGGCATGCTGATGCGCGAATCCTTCAGCAATGCCGCCGCGCCACTGGCCATGCAGGTGAGTTTTCCAACGGCAGCACTGCTGTCGCAGGCCGGGCTGGACGATCAGACACTTCGCAACGCCGAGATGACCAAGCTCGACAGCATCGCGAAAAAGGCCGGTGCCGACCAGGCGCTTTCCGGCAACCTTGTCTGGAGCGACAAGGAACTGGGCTGGATCGCCGACTGGCGGCTGGCCATGGCCGGCAAGACCTACATCTGGCAGGTGCGCGGTGTCGGCTTCGACGAAGCTTTCCGTGTCGCCATCAGGGGCGCAGCACAGATTCTGTCAGGCAATGGGCAACCCGAATAGACCTCGACCGCGTCGCTGGCACAATCGTGCCGCATTGGTCAGCGGCGGGAGCTCGTGGTAAAAGCCTGCCCGAACGAGAGTATTGGCGATGAACAAATTCACCCCCGCAAAGCCCGCCGGCGCGCGCGGCGTCGACGAGATCACCGGCAGCCGCCGTCTGCGCCGCATGCGCAAGGCCGACTGGTCGCGCCGTCTCGTGCAGGAGAACCGGCTCACGGTCGACGACCTGATCTGGCCGATCTTCGTCGTCGAGGGCAAGGGTGTCCGCGAGCCGATCGCCGCCATGCCCGGCGTCTTCCGCCTGTCGATCGATCTCGCCGTCAAGGAGGCCGAGCGCGCGGCAAAACTCGGCATTCCGGCACTCGCCACCTTCCCCAATGTCGACATCTCGCTGCGCGACCAGACCGGCTCGCACATCCTCGATCCCAACAATGTCATCAACCGCGCCACCCGTGCGATCAAGGATGCGGTGCCGGAGATCGGCATCATCACCGACGCAGCGCTCGACCCGTTCACCAGCCACGGCCATGACGGCATCCTGCGCGACGGCATCATCGTCAACGACGAGACAGTGGAACAGGTGACCGCCGCTGCTGTCATCCAGGCGGCCGCCGGTGCCGACATCATCGCGCCGTCCGACATGATGGACGGCCGCATCGGCGCCATCCGGGACGCGCTTGACGCCAATGGTTTCCAGGATGTGGCGATCATGTCCTATGCGACCAAATTCGCTTCGGCCTTCTACGGCCCCTATCGCGAGGCGGTGGGCACCGCCGGTCTGCTCAAGGGCGACAAGAAGACCTATTACATCGACCATGCCAATTCCGACGAAGCGGTGAGAGAGGCCGAACAGGACATTGCCGAGGGCGCCGACATGCTGATGGTCAAGCCCGGCCTGCCCTATCTCGACATCATCCGGCGGCTGAAAGACGAGTTCCAGATGCCGACCTTCGCCTACCAGGTGTCGGGCGAATATTCGATGATCAAGGCAGCAGGCGCCAATGGCTGGATCGACGGCGAGAAGGCAATGCTGGAATCGCTGCTCGCCTTCAAGCGCGCCGGCTGCGACGGCATTTTGACCTATTTCGCGCCCGAAGTGGCGGAGCTGCTCAAGGGGTGATTTCTCTTCCCGACGATGACCGGTCGCGGCAACCAATGTCGGCGAATCCGCTTCTACATCCCTACCAATTTCCGGCTCCTGGCCGGGGAATCCATAGCGGGGGTCGCTTGACCCCTAGCCTGGGTTTCGTTCGCGCTTGAATTACCGCTTGCAATTCACAATCAGTTTGATACAAAACAACTGCTTGCAAAATACAACTGGTTATCGAGGAGGCTCGCATGTCCAAACTTCGCGTCAACGCTTTCCCCCGTCGCTCGACGGCTATGGCGCCGGTCCTGATCAGGATCTGCAAAATCCGCTCGGCGTCGGTGGGGAATCCTTGCACAAGTGGTTTGTCGACACCCGCACCTTCCGAGAGATGGTGCTCGGACAAGATGGCGGCACCACCGACGTCAACGAGGCGTTCGCGGCGCGCAGCTTCGAAAATGTCGGCGCCTGGATCCTCGGCCGAAACATGTTCGGACCGATCCGCGGCGAGTGGCCTGACGACAGCTGGAAGGGCTGGTGGGGCGACAACCCGCCCTATCATGTGCCGGTTTTCGTGCTCACCCATCACAAGCGGGAACCGATCACGATGGAGGGCGGCACCACTTTCCACTTCGTCACTGACGGTATCCATTCAGCTCTTGAACAGGCTAAGGCTGCCGCTGGCGGCAAGGACGTGCGGGTCGGCGGCGGCGTCGCCACCATCCGGCAATATCTGCAGGAAAAACTGATCGACGAGATGCATCTGGCGATCGCGCCGGTGCTGCTGGGCACGGGCGAGAACCTTTTTACCGGCCTGGACATGCTCAAGCTCGGTTATGTCTGCAACGAGCAGGTGGCGACGCCGCTCGCCACGCACGTCATCATCAAGCGGGCGTAGGTGGAGAGCCAATCTCCCCCCTCGAGGGGGAGATCGCAGCTTCGTCTATCTCAATACTTCTCCGGCACGTAAAGCTCGCGCGGCAGCACCTGGCGTTCGTATTCGGGGTTGAAGACGCGCTCCGGCAGCGTGATCTCCTCGTGCGGCACCTCCTCGTAAGGCAATTGCCTGAGCAGATGGTCGATGCAGTTCAGCCGCGCGCGCTTCTTGTCGTTGCCCTCGACGATGAACCAGGGCGCTTCCGAGATGTTGGTGCGGGCGAAGGTCTCTTCCTTGGCCTTGGTGTATTGCTCCCAGCGCACGCGCGACTGCAGGTCCATCGGCGACAGTTTCCACTGCTTCATCGGATCATGGATGCGCATCAGGAAGCGCATCTGCTGTTCCTCGTCGGTGATCGAGAACCAGTATTTGACCACGGTAATGCCCGAGCGGACCAGCATGCGCTCGAACTCCGGCACGTCGTGAAAGAATTCTTCGACCTGATCGGGCTGGGCAAAACCCATCACCCGCTCGACGCCCGAGCGGTTGTACCATGAGCGGTCGAACAGCACGATCTCGCCGCCGGCCGGCAGATGCGGGACATAGCGCTGGAAATACCATTGCGACTTTTCGCGCTCGGTCGGTGCCGGCAGTGCCACGACACGGCAGATGCGGGGGTTGAGCCGCTGGGTGATGCGCTTGATGACACCGCCCTTGCCGGCCGAGTCGCGTCCCTCGAAGATCACCACCAGCTTCTTCTTGTGGTAGGCGACCCAGGACTGCAGCTTGATCAATTCGGACTGCAGGCTGATCAGGTCGCGAAAATATTGCATGCGATCGATCGAAGGCGGATGCGAATTCTTGTAGATCTTGGCGATCTCCATCGACAGCGCCGGCTCCGACATTTCGAGCTCATAGTCTTCGTCGAGCGTGTCGGCGAGTTCGGCTTCAAGCCAATCCCTGGCCGCAGAATTCTGTTTTAGCTCGGTCATTATCGGCTGCTCCACTTGCAAGCTCTGTCGATCGGCGCCCCAAACTCCCGGCTTACAGCCCGGAACGGCAACGCCTGAGCCGACTTCAATATAGGCCCGCAATGACGGTTTTATTGCAGCCTGACCTGATCGCCATCACTGCAAAAACCCGCGAGGCATGATCGATCCGCCGCCCTGGCATGGAGACATGCCGCGCAAATTGTCCTACAAATAGCAGCCACATTCGGGCGCCCTTCCCAACCCCTTCTCAATGCAATCGCGAGGACCGACATGGAATACCGCACTCTCGGCCGTTCCGGCCTGAAAGTATCGACGCTGACCATGGGCACCATGACTTTCGGCGGCGCCGGCGCATTTTCGGCTGTCGGCAAGACCGACCTCGACGAGGCGCGCCGGATGATCGATCTCTGCATCGACGCCGGCATCAATGTCATCGACACCGCCAACGTCTATTCGAACGGCATTTCCGAAGAAATCATCGGCGAAGCGCTCGGCGGCAAGCGCAAGGGCGACGTGCTGATCGCCTCCAAGGCACGGATGCGGATCGGCAAAGGTCCCAACGATGAAGGCCTGTCGCGCCATCACCTGATCCGCGAATGCGAGAAGAGCCTGAAGCGGCTCAGGACCGACGTCATCGACATCTATTTCCTGCACGAATGGGATGGCGTAACACCGCTGGAGGAAACCATCGCCGCGCTCGATACGCTGGTTGCCCAGGGCAAGATCCGCTATGTCGGCTGCTCCAACTATTCCGGCTGGCAGGTGATGAAGGCGCTCGGCATCAGCGACAGCCATCATCAGCCGCGCTTCGTCACGCAGCAGATCCATTACACGCTGGAAGCGCGCGAGGCGGAGTACGAACTGCTGCCGATTTCCGTCGACCAGGGGTTGGGCGTTCTGGTCTGGAGCCCGCTTGCCGGCGGATTGCTGTCCGGTAAATACCGCCGTGACAGCCCCACCGCCCGGCAGCTCGCCGGCTGGTCCGAACCGCCGATCCGCGACGAGGACCGGCTGTGGCGGATCGTCGATGTGCTTGTGGAGATCGGCGCGCAGCGCGGCGTGTCGGCAGCGCAGGTGGCGCTGGCCTGGCTGCTTGGCCGGCCGTCCATCAGTTCCTTGGTGATCGGTGGCAGGACGGAAACGCAGTTCCGGGACAACATCGCGGCGGCAAGCCTGGTGCTTTCCGGCGAGGAGCGCGAGCGCCTCGACGCGGTCAGCCGGCCGCCCTTGCTCTATCCCTACTGGCACCAGCAACTGACGGCAAAGGACCGTTTTGGTGCCGCCGATCTGGTGATTGACCGAAGCGGCATCTGATCGGCAAATCGACGGCGATAGGTATCGCCACCGCAATGATGGGCCTGGCCCTTCATTGCGACGCGCATCTTGCAAGCCTGGCCATCATCGACGCACTATCGCTTCAGCTGTTGTGTTTGACGGCTAATGCTCCTAGGCAGGACCAGAGCCGCGAGGCAGTGAAAAGGAGCCGATATGGCGCGACCACCAAATTACGATCAGGAACGCAAGGAACGCGACCGCCAGAAGGCGGCCAAGAAGGCCGAGAAGCTGGCAGCCAAGGTTGCAGCGAGGGAACGTTCGAAGCCCGAAGACGAGACTGAAGCCGAAACCGAAACGGCAAAGTGACGGCAAACGGCCCGCAGATGCGGGCCGCGCCCCAATTCGGATTGCCGCCCCGGATGTCGCCTTGTGTCAGGCCGGCGCCTTGTCGCTGATGAACACGTCCACTTCGCGTGCTGCCGCGATGAAGGCGCGCCTGGCGTTCATCGCCGGCTTGTCGCCGGCCAGTGCGTCATGGCAGGCCTGCAGGGCCGCGCGATGCTTGGGGCTGCGCTTGCCGGGCCAGCTGTTGAGGAGGTAGTCGGAAGCCTCACGCGCCGTGCGCAAGAGCTGAGTGCTTCCCGCCGCGACTGACTTCACAGTCACAGGTGTTTCAAATCGGTTGTTTTCCATGGCCGCTCCTTACGCCATCGGCGTCTGCGAAGCGAGGCGAAAGTGCGCATACGTCCAGACGCCGCTTTGCGCTCCTTCATCCACTCTTAAGCAGCAACGACGGCAAAGCCTCTGGCGCGAAGACCGCGCCGATCGTTGGCGAGCGACGTCACCAGCCGGTCGCGGCTACCGACGATGTGGACCGAGAGCAGGCGCGCGGCTTCATCGGCGTCGCCAAGGCGCGTGGCCGCCAGAATGGCGCGATGTTCAGCCCAGGCGCGGGCAAGGGCCGCTTCGTCGCGAACCTCCAGCCAGCGCGCCCGCGACAGGCGCGTCATGGCATCGCGCACCGCCCTAAACAGGAATTCATTGCCCGACAGACGCGCCAGTTCGATGTGAAAATCCATGCCGACGCGATGCCATTCCTCGCGCGGCGTGTCGTTGTCGCAGGACTCGAGCATCGCCTCGATGACATCGACGGCGCTCCGGTCCGCCAGGCTGCATGTCAGGCGAAGCGCCGCAACCTCGACCGCCTCCCTGTAGACGGCGATCTGCTCGAGTTCAGCCAGATTGATCGGCGACACCGTCCAGCCACGTCCGTCCCTGCCGACCAGGCCCTCGGTCTCAAGCCGCAGCAGTGCTGCCCTGACCGGGGTTCGCGACGCGCCGAAGCGGCTCTCGATCCAGCGCTCGGTCAGCTTCTCGCCGGGACCGATCTCGAGGCCCAGGATCATTTGCCGAAGCTGTTTCTCGACGCTCTGCATCTGCGACATTTTTGCTCCCGGTTTCCGATGGCTTCCGACCGTTGACGACGATCACATTTGAGGTTGCATTGACAGCGGCCAAGCTTGCGTCCATGACGTGAACCATCTTGGTATCCCAAATTGGTATCCGCAGCAACCATCGATAAAAGAGTTGCTGGGACAGGACATATGACATGCAGCAGAGCACGCCCCCGGCAACCGACAGCACCTACAACATCCACTGGCGGCGCAACCTGTTCGTGTGCTTTGCCGGCTCGTTCTCGACGCTTGTCGCCATGACGCTGCTTTTGCCATTCCTGCCGCTCTATATCGAGCAGCTGGGTGCCGAGGGCCACGCGGCGATCGTGCAATGGTCAGGGATCGCCTATGGCGCGACGTTCTTCGCTGCGGCGCTGGTGGCGCCGCTCTGGGGACGTCTCGGTGACCGCTACGGCCGCAAGGTGATGCTGGTTCGCGCCAGCTTTGGCATGGCCATATGCATGTCGCTGACCGGCATGGTGCAGACGGTCTGGCAACTGGTGCTGCTGCGGCTGCTGATCGGTTTTGCCGGCGGCTATTCCTCGGGGTCGACCATCCTCGTCGCCATGCAGACACCCAAGGAGCGTTCCGGCTGGGCGCTGGGCCTGCTGTCGGCCGGTATCACGGGCGGGGCTCTGGTCGGCCCGCTGGTTGGCGGCGCCCTGCCGCCGCTGATCGGCATCCGCGCCACCTTTCTCCTCTCCGGCGGCGTCATCTTCCTGGCGTTCCTGGCGACCACGTTTCTAATCAAGGAGAATCCCCGGCCGAAAACAGCAGACGCCGCGTCGAAGCAGAAGCAGAAAGGCGGCTGGGCACAAATCCCCGACAAGCGGCCTGTCGTCGCCATGCTGGCGACCGGCATGCTGTTGAGCTTCGCCACCATGTCGATCGAGCCGATCATCACCGTCTATGTGCAGCAGTTGATTGCGGACCAAAGCCGCGTCACGATGATATCAGGCGTCGTCATGTCGGCGGCGGCCCTTGGCGCCATCCTGTCGGCCTCGCGCCTCGGCAAGCTCGCCGACCGCGTCGGCCACTGGAACGTCATCATCGGCGCACTTGCCGTCTCGGCGCTGCTGCTGATCCCGCAGGCCTTCGTCACACAAAGCTGGCAACTCATCGGCCTGCGCTTCCTGATGGGCTTGGCGCTGGGCGGTCTGTTGCCCTGCATCACCAGCGTGATCCGCCACAATGTTCCCGATGGCGTCGGCGGGAATGTGCTCGGGTTGTCGATTTCCGCCCAGTATGTCGGGCAAGTCGCCGGCCCCTTGCTGGGCGGCTTTGCCAGTGGTCATTTCGGCATGCGCTCGGTGTTTCTGGGCACATCCGTCTTGATGGGCGGGGGCGCGGTGTATAACTGGCTGGCGCAATCACGCCGCGCGCAGGACATGCTCGCCAACCCCGGCAAGCCCTGACCGAGTCAGGCATATCCCTCGGATGCCACGGAGCCACGGACATGAGCACGGCCGAGCAATTTTCCGGCGCCAGCAGCCGTATCCTCGTGCTGGCCAGCGGCCTCTGCGGCGCGGCGGGTGTGGCGCTGTCGGCCGCGGCGGCGCATCTGGGTGGCGCCTTCGTCGGCACCGCGGCATCGTTCCTGCTGATGCACGCGCCGGTCTTCCTTGCCGCCGGACTGCTTGGCGCAAACCGGATCCTGCGCATCGCCAGCCTGATCCTGCTGGTTGGGCTTCTGCTTTTCTGCGGCGATCTGCTAGCCCGCGATTTCATCGGGTCGCGACTGTTCCCGCTGTCGGCGCCGATCGGCGGCACCCTGCTCATCGCCGGCTGGCTGGCGATCGCTGCCTCGGCACTGGTGCGCGCACGTTCCTGAACGCCTCTGGGCGCCCTGCCCGATAAACAGACCTCCGCCTGTCAAACGTCGTTTGCCGGGCCGTTAGTTCTGCCGGGGCTCGGGCTGGATGACCAATTCGCGATTGCGCCGCCGGAACCTTGCCAACCGACGCCGCTCCGGCCGTTCGGAAGCCGGCGCGATGCCCCAATAGTTGCGATAGATGTCTTCAAATAGATAGCTCACGGGATGCATGATGTGCACTCCTTCCAGTGTTTGAATCGATCCAATCGATGGGCACGAAAAACCGCCCCGCTCAGCTCCGCTTGCGCTCCACAAGGAACCGCAGCTCGCGGACCCATGGACCGGCTTTGCCACGACGCCTCTGCGTCGCGGTGTTCGACGAGATGCTCCAGTCGTTGCGGTAAATGTCTTCGAACAGAAAATTGACGGGATGCATGACACAACTCCCTGCTTGATGTTGAATCGATCCAATCCTGACGACCGGCATTCCCTTGGATCGATTCAAACATAGGCCTTATCGAGGCTTCGATCAAGTCAAAATTTGAACCGATCCAACGAAAGTGTTAGATGGGAAGAATTCAGGAGACGAAGATGGCGCCACTTATCTCTGCAAAGACAAGACCGGTCCGGTTGGCGGACATCGCCAAGGCAGCCGGCGTATCGCACGGCACCGCGTCCAACGTGTTCGCCCGTCCGGAGATCGTGCGCGAGGAGGTCCGCGAGCGGGTCAAGGCGGCAGCCGAGGCCATGGGATATGGCGGCCCCGATCCCAAGGGCCGGCTGCTGCGCGCCGGCAAGGTCAATGCCATCGGTGTCGCGACCGCGGAACCCCTCTCCTATTTCTTCGACGACCCCTTTGCCCGGGTGATGATGGCCAGCATCTCGCAGGCTTGCGACGCGACCGGTGCGGGGATTTCGCTGGTCTCCGCAGCCAACAACGAACAGCTTGCCTGGAACATACAGAGTGCGCTGGTCGACGGTTTCATCGTCTTTTGCGTCGATGGCGGTTCAAGGCTGGTCGAACTGGCGCGTGAACGCAAACTCCCCTTTGTCGCGCTCGATCTCGATTCGGACGACGACGACGCCGTTGCAGCGATCGGCGTCGACAACATCGCCGGGGCTGGCCTGGCGGCCCGCCACCTGACCGAACTCGGACATCGCCGCTTTGCCGTGCTTGCCCTGCCCGTCGCGGACTCCGGCTTCGGCCCCACCACAAGGGAGCAGATGGAGAAGGCCCTCTATTCCGGGACGCGCGACCGCCTGCGTGGCTATTTCGCGGAACTCTCCCGCGTCGACATCGACGTCGAGCGTGTGCCGATCTACGAAACCGTCAATGACGAGGAAAGCGTGCGGGCCGGCCTCGATCATATTTTCGCCGGCGCCGAGACCCCGACCGCCATCCTGGCTATGTCAGACAGGATGGCCTTGCATGCATTGGACTGGCTGCGGCAGCGTGGCGTCACGGTACCCGGCGACGTTTCGATCGTCGGCTTCGACGGTGTTCCGGAAGGAGCGGTTTCCAGTCCGCCGCTGACCACGATCGTCCAGCCGATCGCCGAGATGGGCCGTCTTGCCGTCAAGGCGATCCTTGAAAATGATGGCTCATTCAGCCGGCAATCGCTGCCGGTCCAACTCGTGGTGCGAGCTTCATCCGGCCCCTCGCCCGCCTAAGCTCAACGGCCCATTCTTGTCGCCATGGTCGGCATCGCGAAGGATGCAGCATGGACGGGCGGTGCGGCGTGAGCCGGCCTGCTTTTGGCGGACCAGCCAAGTCCCGAAAGCCATTCGAGATAGTAGGCAAGCGCGAACTGCATGACGATGCCGGCCGATATCAACAGGCTGTCATAGGCAAATCCGCCCGGATTGATCAGCTTCAGCACCTGCGCCGCCATCGCGAGCACCGTGCCGGCAATGAAAACCGGCAGCGATCGTTTGCCCAATATGGCAAGCGGATGATCGCGTCCGGTGCGAAACAGGTTCGAGACCGCCGGGAATGCCACGATCAGGTAGCTCACCGCCAATATATGCAGCAGCCTCGGCAGCGACAGAAACGTCTTGTCGAAGCCGGTCAGCACCGGAGGCAGGCCAAACCAGGAGATATGCCCCCAAAGCGGGCTGTGCACCCAGACCAGTGCCACAGCGGTGTAGGCCAAGGCAGCGCCAACCAGCCAGCGATTGACCGGGATGGTACCGCCGCGACGCGCATGCAATGCACCTGCCAGGCCGATGTTGAAAAGGAACTGCCACGACAGCGGGTTGAGAAACCAGAAGCCGGGCTCGGGATAGTTGGGCGGAGCAATTTGATAAACCCCCGCGACCAGCCACAGGGCGCCGGAGGCGACCAGTGCCAAGACCGGCCGATAGCTGACAATGAGCAGGAACACCGGCGTCAGCAAGAGCAGCACCGCATAGACGGGCAGTATGTTGTTGTAGCCGAGTTGGTGGCCGAGCGTCACGATGCCGATCAGCACCTGCGGCGTATTCTTGATCAACGGCTCGATGTTGATCATCGTCAGAAGCTCCGGCCGCCTGACGAACACTGCCGCCGCGCAGAAGATGGCCATCACCACCATGGTGGTGACGATGTGGGCGGCATAGAGGACACCGGCGCGGCGCCACATCTTCAACGTTGCCAGCAGCCGGTTTCCAGGTTGGAATTTCCTGCCATAGGCAAGTGCGACCGAGATGCCGGAGATCAGTACGAAGACTTCCGCCGCATCGGAAAAGCCGAAATTCTTGTAGGTCAGATACTCGAAGGCGGTACCTGGCACATGGTCGACATAGATGGTCAGCAAAGCGAGAGCACGGAGCACGTCTATGCGCGTGTCGCGCTCAGTGCGATCCGGGACACGCGCATCGCGGTCCGGGGAAATCTGGGTGGTCATCGACAAAAAGGCCTCAAAGCTGGTTGTTCATACCGCGCAATGCGACCCCCGGCGCACCGCTTCGATTCCTCCCGAAGGAATGTTATCGGCGGAGAAACGGACTGTAATGCGCCCGGTTCAATCAACTTTCGCGGAGCTTGAAAATATTGCGTTTTGAAGCCGGCAAATGAGCGAAACCTCATATAATCAAGAGGATGCGCGATGATCGAAGAGACCTCACAAGATGGTGCGCTGCGGCGTGATCTCGCCTTCAGCTACCGGCTTTACAGCCCGGCGGATTCAACCGGCGAATGTCTCTTCCTGCTGCATGGATCGGGTGTCGACGAGACGACATTGGTGCCGCTGGCACGGGAGATCGCACCGCGGGCCAAGCTGATCACGGTGCGTGGCCGCATTGTCCAGGAGGATGGTTTCCGCTGGTTCGGGCGCATCACGCCGACGCGCTTCGAACAGCACAGCATCCGCACCGAGACCGATGCCTTTGCGGGCTTCGTCGCCGACGCGGCCAGACGCCACCATCTCGATATCTCACGCGCGACGTTCCTCGGCTATTCGAACGGCGCCAATCTGATTTCGAGCCTGATGCTGCTGCATCCGGCTCTTATAGAGCGCGCCGCACTGCTGCGGCCGATGCCGGTGCTCGATGATGTGCCGGCGACGGATTTGTCAAAGGTGCGCGTCCTGATGATCGCCGGCGCCGCGGATCTCACCTATTCGCCCTTCGCCCCTGCTCTGGTGACATTGCTCAGCCAGCATGGCGCCGAGATCGACGCCCGGATTGTCTCATCAGGTCATGAATTCGGCAGCGCTGACGCGGCAATCGTCAGGCAATGGCTGCGGGGATCGGCGGCGCAGGCAGGCTGACGGACTCACCAGCATGACCAGTCTGCCTACCCCCGTCCCATCCTGTTCCAGGCATCCAGTCCGGCGATCTTGTAGGCTTCGGCAAGCGTCGGATAGTTGAAGGTGTTGTTGACGAAGAAGTCGACGGTGCCGCCGAGATTGATCACCGCCTGGCCGATGTGGATGAGTTCGGTGGCGCCCTCGCCGATGATGTGCGCGCCGAGCAGACGGCGCGTTTCGATCGAAAAGAGCAGCTTCAGGAAACCGGTGTTGACGCCCATGATGTGGCCGCGCGAGGTTTCGCGAAAGCGCGCCACGCCGACCTCATAGGCCGCACCGCTTTCACGCACCTGTTCCTCGGACTGGCCAACCGTCGAGATTTCCGGCACCGCATAGATGCCATAGGGGAATGTTTCCGGTGGCGGCGGCAAAGGCACGCCGAAGGCATGGCAGGCGGCTACCCTGCCCTGCTCCATCGACGTCGAGGCCAGGCTCGGAAAGCCGATGACGTCGCCGGCGGCGTAGATGTTCGGCACTCTGGTCTGGAACGTATGCGGATCGACCTTGATACGGCCCCTGGAATCGGCGTCGATACCGACCACATCGAGGCCCAGGCTGCCGACATTGCCGGTGCGACCGGCGGCGTAGAGCACGACCTCGGAACGGATAGTGCGGCCATCGGCCAGTTCCACCTCGGCGACATCAGGCTTGGAGCGGATTTCCTTCACCGCGCTGCCCAGCCGGATGGTCATGCCACGATCGCGCATCTGGTGAATGAAATCGTCGACGATCTCGCGGTCGACGAAATCGAGGATGGAGTTGCGCGGCTCGACCAAGGTTACCGGCACGTCAAGCGCGGAAAAGATCGTGGCATATTCGACCCCGATGACGCCGGCGCCGATCACGGTCAGCGTGCGCGGCAAGCGATCAAGCTCCAGCATCTCGTCACTGTCGAAGATGCGGGTCTTGTCGAAAGGCACGTCGCGCGGCCGGTGCGGCCTGGTGCCGACCGCGATCAGCGCATTGGCAAAACCGACCTCGCTGTAGTCGCCGGTGTCGGTGGTCAGGCTGACCTTGTCGGGGCCAAGGAATTTCACCGCAGCCCGGGCGCTCTTGACCGTGTTGCGCATGAACTGGTGCTGCAGCACCTCGACCTCATGGTCGAGCGTCTTGTGCAGGCGCTCGACCAGATCGCCGACCGAGATGTCTTGCTTGACCCGGTAGCCGCGCCCGTAGAAGCCGCGCTCACGCCAACCCGAAAGGTTGAGCACCGTTTCGCGCAGCGTTTTCGACGGGATGGTGCCGGTATGCACCGAGACACCGCCCAGACGCCGGCCGCGATCGACCACCAGCACCGACTTGCCGAGCTTGGCCGACTGCACCGCGGCCCGACGACCGGAAGGGCCGCTGCCGATGACCAGCATGTCGTAGTCCATATTGCCCCGTCCCCTGCCATGTGCGCTTTTGCTGCGCCGCAGCAAGCTAATGCTATCCGCGCCGCAAGTTCAACCGGTTCAGATTGCGCCTGGCGCCTTGAAGGCCGGCGCACCGCAAGAAGCCCGATCTTGATTCCGCCACAGGCCTTCACCATTTCATGGCTGAGCGGTCCGCACCCTATGTCGGACCTTGTTACGAGGAAATGACATGGACGCGCGCGTTCTCGACAGCGAAATCATCACCAGCAGGCTCGACGATGTCAGGGCCTATGACGGTGTGCGCACGAAGCGCATTCTGGCTTTCGTAATCGACTATGTCATCGTCGCGCTGCTTACCATTCCGTTTGCCATTCTGGTGTTCTTCCTCGGGCTTTTGACCCTCGGGCTTGGCTGGATGCTGTTCGGCATCCTGGTACCGGCCGTCGCCATCCTCTACATCTGGAACACGCTGGGCAGCACCGACCAGGCCACCACGGGCATGAAGATGATGGGCATCCGCCTTGACCGGCTCGACGGCAGGCCGATCGACGGCCTCACCGCGGTCGTCCATTCGGTGCTGTTCTGGGCCGGCAATGTCATCCTGTCGCCGCTCGTCCTGCTGGTGACGCTGTTTTCCGACCGCAAGCGCACCTTGCACGATCTTTTGCTTGGCACGGTCGTCAGCCGCACCGACCGCTGAAACGGCCCTCTGAAGAGCAGTCGCAACCGATTGAGCGTAAATGTGAAGGCGTCGAGTCGACCACGCCCACACAATCCTGTTGAATTTTTCGCCGTCCGCGCCAAAGGTAGAGCGATTCGAAGGAGTGTTTCCAAGGCTCGATGACGCAGCATCCGACCCAGTCGCCGCAGTTCTTCCTGACCGCGCCTTCGCCGTGCCCCTATCTCGACGGCCAGTTCGAGCGCAAGGTGTTCACGCACCTGGTCGGCGACAAGGCGGCGGAGATGAACGACCTCTTGACGCAAGGCGGCTTCCGGCGCTCGCAGAATATCGCCTACAGGCCGGCCTGCGAGACCTGCCGCGCCTGTGTTTCGGTACGCATCCTCGCCCAGGAATTCGTCGCCAGCCGCAACATGAAGCGCGTGCTGCAGCACAATTCCGACCTCGTCGGCCACATGCACAATGCCGAGCCTTCGACCGAACAATATTCCCTGTTCCGCAGCTATCTCGACGCCCGCCACCGCCGTGGCGGCATGTCCGACATGACGGTGCTCGACTATGCGATGATGGTCGAGGATACCCATGTCGACACCAAGGTGATCGAGTATCGGCGGCGTGGACCCGATACGTTCATCACCGGCAAGGGACAGGGCGAGCTGATCGCGGTGGCGCTCACCGACAAGATGGCCGACGGCCTGTCGATGGTCTATTCCTACTTCAATCCCGATTTCGAGGAACGGTCGCTCGGCACGTTCATGATCCTCGACCACATCGCCCGCGCCAGGGCGATGGGCCTGCCCCATGTCTATCTCGGCTACTGGGTCAACGGCTCGCGCAAGATGAATTATAAGATGCGCTTCATGCCGCAGGAGCATCTCGGCCCGAAGGGCTGGGAGCGCTACACCAACGAAGCGGTCGCGCGCTGATTAGTCTTTCCCAAGTCCGGGCTTAAACATTTTCAATCGAGACGATGCTGGTCTTTCCGCTGGTTGGCGGAGAGCGTGAGATTGCGCCGGTCCGCCATCCTCTCCCGAATTCATTGTGAAAGTCGCTGCATGTCATCTCACGATACTCACACCAAAGGACTTCTGCTCACCGCATTTGGCGGGCTGACGCTGACCGTGGATATCCCGCTGATCCGGCTCGCCCACGGCGAGGCGTGGACAATCTTGCTGCTGCGCACCGGCTGCACCTTGGCCGCGGCACTGATCATGTGGACCATCTGGCGCTCGTTCAGCAAGAATGCGCCGCAGCTTGTCCCGGGCTGGTCTGGTCTGATCGTTGCCGCGATCTACGGGCTCGGCGCGATTGCCTTCATCACCGGCGTCTACAACACTTCGACCGCCAACCTGGTTTTCATCCTGGCCTTCACCACCATGTTCGCCGCGCTGCTGTCGTGGGTGTTCCTGAAGGAGCGGCCGCGGCCGCTGACCCTTGCGGCACTGGCAATGATGATCGTCGGCGTCGCCATCATCGTCGGCGATTCCGTCGGCACCGGAAATCTGTTCGGCGACGTGATGGCGTTGTGTTCGGCCTTCCTGATCGCTTGCGCCATCACCATCTCGCGCGCCAGCGGCAAGGACATGGGCTTTACCGCGCTGATCGGCGTCATCCTGCCTTTCGGGCTGGCGGCGTTCATGGTTTCCAGGACCGGCTTTCGGGTGGAGGCGCCATGGTGGATCATCCTCAACGGCGCCGTCATCATGCCGATCTCGTTCTTCTGCCTCGCCAATGGACCGAAATACATTTCGGGGCCTGAAGTGGCGATGTTCTACCTGCTCGAAACGGTGCTGGCGCCGGTCTGGGTGTGGATGATCTTTGCCGAAACGCCGACGCGCAACAGCCTGGTCGGCGGCGGGATCCTGATCGTGACGCTGATCGCCCATTCGCTGTGGCAACTGCAGGAGGGGCGCAAGCGCCGGGCGGCACTCGCCGTCGCTTACCCGACTTAGAGGGTGGACAGCCGTCGTTCCAGACCCTCAGTGCACTCAACGCGTTGCAGTATCTGAAAAAGGCTCTGCAACGATCTGGTATTCGTCCTCGTAGACGACATATCCTAGACGGGAACTCTTCATGACCTCGACATGATGCCCATGCTGCGCAAGGAACGCCGCGAGATCATAAGCCCTTGCCAAATGTTCAGTTGCTGTTGGCTTGAACCAGCTTATTCCCTGGGTCGTCTGTTTCCGGTAAAAACCTTTCGATCTTGAAAGGTTGAAACGTGCGGTATCGGAAGGTTCTGTCGAAACCAGGCAAGACTATCTTCCAGCCGATCCAACGTGTGTTGATCAACATCCGTTTGGCCTCGCAATTCGTAGGCAGCGGCAAAAAAACCTTCGCGCGCCTGCGTGCCCTCAATGATTCTTGGCCGAACGAATCGCAAAAACATGCGCAGGATACTCCCCAAACGCGATGCCAGGTGAGCCGTGTTGTGATCCTGAAGATCAGACTCTGGCCTTTTTCTCGGCGACAATCTCGATCTGTGGTGGCCCGCCTTCGATCTCGGCCACGGCATCGGGAGCGACGTCATCGGCCAGTTCGACCTCGCGCAGCCATTCGCGCCAGATTGCGACCAGCAGGGCCATCAGCACCGGGCCGATGAACAGGCCGAGAAACCCCATGGTCTTGACGCCGCCGATCAGGCCGAAAAAGGTCGGCAGGAAGGGCAGTTTTATCGGCCCGCCGACGAGTTTCGGGCGCAATGTCTTGTCGACGATGAACAGCTCGACCGCGCCCCACAGGAACAGCGCCAGCCCGGCCATCGGCGATCCGCTGGCGGCGAGGTAGATCGAGACCAGCGTGAAGGACAGCGGTGCACCGCCGGGGATCAGCGCCATGACGCCGGTCAGGGCGCCGAGGGTTACCGGCGACGGCACGCCGGCCAGCCAATAGGCAATGCCGAGCACCAGGCCTTCGCCGATGGCGATGACGGTCATACCGGTCACCGTCGAAGAGATCGTTGCCGGCACGACGCGCGAGATCCGCTCCCATCTGGCCGGCAGGATGCGCTCGCCGAGGCGGTCGACCTGGCCGGCAAAATGCTCGCCGTCGCGATAGGCGAAGAACAGCGCGATCATCATGAACAAAAGCGTCAACAGCAGGCCGAAAGCGCTGCCGCCGGCCGCCAGCACACCGCGATAGATGCTGCCGATATTGGCGCCGCTGACCAGCTGGATCAGTTCACCGATGCCGCCTGGATGGCCGAAATTGGTCGTCCACTGCTGGTTCAGCCACTCGCCCACGACAGGCAGCGTGGCGATCCAGTGCGGTGTCACCGCGCCATGACGGTTGGTCTCGATCGCCCAGGCGACCCATTCGCGGACCTCGTTGATCGCATAGGTGCCGGCGAGCGCGATCGGGATCACCAGGAAGGCGAGGATGAAGAGGATGGCTAAGGTCGCGGCGATGGTGCGGTTGCCACTGACCGCGACAAGCAGGCGGCGGTAAAGCGGCCAGCTGGCGAAAGCGATGACGAGCGCCGCCAGCACCGGAAACAGGAAGCCGTGGAAGAAATAAACGCCGGCGGCGACGATCAGCACCAGCAGCCAGCGCGCCGCCGACAGCGGCGGGATGACGGCGGACCTGAGCGGCGTCGACAGGCCGAACAGGCGCTGCTGCCGTTCCGGTTTCTGGATTCTTGCTTCCTTCAAACGCCTGGCTCTCCCAAACACCCCTCCTGTCTATGCACTGATATAGTGCAGCAATCGTGACGATAGTCCAAATGGTGATGGAGCTGCGCGCGCCATTGGCGTCGCCGCGGGCCAGCATCCCCCTCTGTCCTGCCGGACATCTCCCCCGCAAGGAGGGAGATTGGCTGTCATGTCGGCTTTCGCAAATCGCCAACATTGGAAAAGCGGGCAGAAAGGGCGAAGCTTCCGATCTCCCCCCTTGCGGGGGAGATGTCCGGCAGGACAGAGGGGGGTGTGAAGGATTGCTAGCGCCTGAGATTTTCAAACCTGAAAACTGCCGCTACCCAAATTTCCCCGTCCTCGGGAATCCCTTCGGCACCATGCGTCCGGCTGAGGCGCGAGCGCCGATCCACTCAGTCAGTTCCTCACGCGACCGGATGAAAGTGCGGTCGGCCGAATCCTGCCAGGATAGGCCGGTCTCCAGCGTGAACGGCTTGAGGTCGAGAAGGCCGCCATCCTTGTATTTCTGCAGGCGCACGCCCTTGCCGCGGCCCATCTCCGGAATCTCGGCGAGCGCGAACACCAGCATCTTTCGGTTCTCGCCGACGATGGCGAGATGGTCACCGGTGACCGGGATGCAGCGCTTGGCTTCGTCCGGCGCCTTGACGTTCATCACCTGCTTGCCCTTGCGGGTGTTGGCGACGACTTCCTCCTCCGGCACGATGAAACCGTTGGCGTCGTGCGAGGCCAGCAGCAGCTTGCGCTTTGGGTCGTGAACGAAGGCGGTGACGATGTCCTGGTCATTGTCCATGTCGACGATGATGCGGATCGGCTCGCCATGGCCTCGCCCGCCAGGCAGCCGGTCGGCGCCGATGGTGTAGAATTTGCCGCCGGTGGTGAAGACCAGCACCTTGTCGGTGGTCTGGGCATGGAAGGCGAGCTTGAGGCTGTCGCCCTCCTTGAAGGTCAGCGTCGAGAGATCGGCCAGATGCCCCTTCATCGCCCGCAGCCAGCCCTTTTCCGAGACGACGACGGTGACCGGCTCGCGCTCGATCATGGCATGTGCGATGTCGGTCAGATCATGCTCGGGCGCGTCGGCGAACTGGGTGCGGCGCTTGCCGAGTTCGGTCTCCGGACCGAACTTGTCGCGGATGTTGGTGACTTCCCATTTGATCGTCGCCCACTGCTTCTCGTTCGAAGCAAGCAGTGCCTCGATCTGCTTCTTCTCGGCGCTCAGTCCGTCGAATTCCTTGCGGATCTCGAATTCTTCCAGCTTGCGCAAAGCGCGCAGCCGCATGTTGAGGATGGCTTCGGCCTGGGTGTCGGTGAGCGACCAACGGGCCATCATGACCTGCTTTGGCTCATCCTCCTCGCGGATGATCCTGATCACCTCGTCGATGTTGAGGTAGGCGATCAGGTAACCGGCAAGGATTTCCAGGCGCCGTTCGATCTCACCGAGGCGGTGTTTCGAGCGGCGGACCAAAACGTCGCGGCGATGCTCGAGCCATTCCTGCAGCACGCCCTTCAGCGACAGCACATTGGGCACCTTACCGCGCGACAGCACATTCATGTTGAGCGGGAAGCGGCTTTCGAGTTCGGTGAGCTTGAACAGCGATTCCATCAGGATGCCGGGGTCGACCGAACGGCTCTTCGGCACCAGCACGACGCGGATGTCCTCGGCGCTTTCGTCCCTGATGTCCTCGAGCAGCGGCAGCTTGCGCGCCATCAGCAGCTCGGCGATCTTCTCGATCAGCCGCGCCTTCTGCACGCCATAGGGAATTTCGGTGACGACGATGCTCCAGGTACCCCTGCCCTGGTCCTCCTGGAACCACTTCGAGCGCACGCGAAAGCCACCGCGGCCGGTTTCGTAGGCTTCGAGGATCGAGGCGCGGCTGTCGACGATGATACCGCCGGTCGGGAAATCCGGCCCCTGGACAAAGTCCATCAGCTTCGCCACCGGCGCGTCCCGGTTTTCGATCAGGTGAAGTGCGGCATCGCAAAGCTCCGCGGCGTTGTGGGGCGGGATCGATGTCGCCATGCCCACCGCGATGCCGGACGAGCCGTTGGCCAGCAGATTCGGAAAGGCGCCGGGCAAAACCACCGGCTCCTCGTCTTCTTCATTGTAGGTCGGCCGATAATCGACGGCATCCTCGGTGATGCCGGACAACAGTTCGGTCGCCACATCGGTCATGCGCGCTTCGGTGTAGCGCATGGCGGCGGCGTTATCACCGTCGATGTTGCCGAAATTGCCCTGCCCGTCGACCAGGGGATAGCGCATCGAAAAATCCTGCGCCAACCGCACCAGCGCGTCATAGATCGACTGGTCGCCATGCGGGTGGAACTTGCCCATCACCTCGCCGACGATGCGGGCGCATTTGGCAAAGCCCTGGTCGGGGTTGAGCCGCAGCAGGCGCATGGCGTGCATGATGCGGCGATGGACCGGCTTCAGTCCGTCGCGCACGTCGGGCAGCGCCCGGTGCATGATGGTCGACAGCGCATAGGCGAGATAGCGCTCTTCCAGCGCCTTCTTCAGATCGACCGGCTCGATATGATCGCCACCGCCATTTTCAGGCGGCAAAAGCCTTTTTCCCATGGGCTCGGACTAGCCGAGCGGGTGATTCGCGGCAAGAGCCCGACAGAGATACCGGCCCTTCTGCAACATGAAACCGCACCGCGGGGGATGTCGGCCAACATCAGGCTGTTACATGCGGGTTCTATGGCCAAGCGTGACGAGTATCCGGCTATCGGCTCTTCATGACAAATTCACCGGTTTGCGCAAAGACGGCGGGATCAGGTTTGCCTTTCACCGCGATTTTTGACCATTGTGCCGGGACACGCCTTTTTCCGGTCCAGTTCGTCACGGAATGGTGATGGCGCAAATAATTGAAAAACAATTTCAGGACACTCTCAGGGACCTTGCGATGACAATCAAACGCTCAACTCTTAGGAAATTAGCCCTTTCGACCTTCTTGCTCACGCTGCCGCTGAATGCGGCCCTCGCACAGGATACGGCAGTGGCCGACCGGCTGAAGGCCGCGCTTGTCGCACAAGGTGTCGACATCACCTGGACCGGCGTGACCGGCGACAACACCAGCATGGTGCTGCAGGGCGTTGCCATCAAACCGGCGGCGGAGAAGGAAGCGCTTCCCATCGGCGACGTCAAACTCGAAGGTGTGACCGAGGCAAATGGCGGCTATGACATCGCCACCGTATCGACGGCTGCCTTCACACACAGCAAGGACGGCGTCACCCTCGACCTCAGCCCCTTCGTCATCCATGACATGACAGTTCCGGCCGACGGCGCCACCGGCCCGCTCGGCTCGCTGATGATGTACAAGTCCGCCGAACTCTCGAACATGACCGTCAAGGTCGCCGACAAGACCGCCTTCTCGATGGACGGGCTTGCCATCGAAATCACGCCGCCGGCGGACGGCAAGGCAATGGAATTCACCGCCACCACGGAGAAATTCAACGCCGACCTGACGCTGGTGGACGATCCCAAGTCCAAGGAAGTCATCAACGCGCTCGGCTACCAGAACATCGCGGGCAATCTCGAAATGGCCGGCACCTGGCAGCCCACGGACGGCAAGATGGAACTGTCGAAATACGACATCTCGGTCGAGAATGCCGGCACGCTCGGCATGACCTTCAATCTCGGCGGCTACACGCTGGATTTTATCAAGTCGCTGCAGGAAATGCAGAAGAAGATGGCGGCACAGCCTGAAGGCGCCGACAATTCGGCGCAAGGCATGGCCATGCTCGGCCTGTTGCAGCAGCTTTCGTTCAACAGCGCCTCGATCCGCTTCGACGACGATTCGCTGACCAACAAGGTTCTGGACTATGTCGGCAAGCAGCAAGGCATGTCCGGCAAGGACATCGCCAACCAGGCCAAGGCGATCGTGCCGTTCGGCATGGCGCAGCTCAACAATCCGGAACTGACGGCGCAGGTTACGGCCGCGGTCAGCAAATTCCTCGACGATCCGAAGAGCCTCGAAATCTCGGCCGAGCCGCCGGCATCCGTGCCGTTCGCACTGATCATGGCGGGCGCCATGTCCAACCCGCTCGACCTGCCGAAGACGCTCGGCGTCACCGTCAAGGCCAACGAAGACTGATCGAAGCGATCTCAATATGCGAAAAGCCCGGCATGCCGGGCTTTTTTTGTCGGGATCAGCGAATCGAAAGAATCGGTTCGGGCGGTTCTTTAAGGCATCGCCCGAAGCGCGATCAGGCGTCCTTCTTGGGCACGGCAACGCGCAGCGCCAGCTCGCGAAGCTGCTGCGGGCTCGCTTCCGACGGTGCGTTCATCAACAGATCGTAGGCCTGCTGGTTCATCGGGAACATGGTGATCTCACGCAGGTTCTTGGCGCCGAGCAGCAGCATGACGACGCGGTCGACACCGGCGGCCATGCCGCCATGCGGCGGCGCGCCATACTGGAAGGCACGATAGAGGCCGCCGAAGCGCTCCTCGACCGTGGCGCGATCCAGCCCGACCGTCTCGAACGCCTTGACCATGGTTTCGGGCAGATGGTTGCGGATACCGCCGCTGGCGATCTCGAACCCGTTGCAGACCATATCGTACTGGAACGCCTTGATGCCGAGCAGGTCCTCGCCATTCAGCGCATCGATGCCACCTTGCGGCATCGAGAACGGGTTGTGGGCGAAGTCGATCTTCTTCTCTTCCTCGTTCCACTCGAAGAACGGGAAGTCGACGATCCAGCACAGTTCGAAACGCTCGCGATCGACAAGGTTCAGTTCCTCGCCGGCGCGCGTGCGCGCGGCACCCGCAAAGGAGACGAATTTCTTCGGATCGCCTGCAACGAAGAAGGCGGCGTCGCCATCGGCAAGGCCGAGTTGAAGGCGGATCGCCTCGGTGCGCTCCTCGCCGATGTTCTTGGCGAGCGGGCCGGCGCCTTCGAGCTTGTCGCCCTCCTTGCGCCAGAAGATATAGCCCAGCCCCGGCTGGCCCTCGCCCTGCGCCCAGGAATTCATGCGGTCGCAGAAGGCGCGGCTGCCGCCGGTCTTGGCCGGAATGCCCCATACTTCGGCCTTCGGATCGTTGGCCAGGATGTTGGCGAACACCTTGAAGCCGGAATCGCGAAAATGGTCGGAAACGGCCTGCATCTCGATCGGGTTGCGCAGGTCCGGCTTGTCGGAACCGTACTTGCGCATGGCGACATCATAGGGGATGCGCTGGAATTTCTGCGTCACCGGCTTGCCGTTGGCGAAGGTCTCGAAGACCCCGCGCATGACCGGCTCCATGGTCGACAGCACGTCGTCCTGTTCGACGAAGCTCATTTCGAGGTCGAGCTGGTAGAATTCGCCGGGCAGACGATCGGCGCGCGGATCCTCGTCGCGGAAGCAGGGCGCGATCTGGAAATAGCGGTCGAAGCCCGACACCATGATCAGCTGCTTGTACTGCTGCGGCGCCTGCGGCAGCGCGTAGAAGGTGCCGGGGTGGATGCGCGACGGCACCAGGAAGTCGCGCGCGCCTTCCGGCGACGAGGCGGTGAGGATCGGCGTCGAGAATTCGGTGAAGCCGACATCGCCCATGCGCTTGCGCATTTCCGCGATGATTTTTGTCCGCGCAATGATGTTCTTGTGCAGCGTCTCGCGGCGCAGGTCGAGAAAACGGTATTTCAGCCTGATATCCTCGGGATAGTCGGGCTCGCCGAACACCGGCAGCGGCAATTCCTTGGCCGCCGACAGCACCTCGATCTCGCGGGCGAATATCTCGATCTCGCCGGTCGGCAAATTGGCGTTGGTGGTCTCGGGCAAGCGCGCCTTGACCTCGCCGTCGACCCGAATGACCCACTCGCCGCGCACGGTCTCGGCAACCTTGAAGGCAGGCGAATCCGGATCGGCGACGATCTGGGTCAAGCCATAATTGTCGCGCAGGTCGATGAAGAGCAGGCCGCCATGATCGCGCACGCGATGCACCCAGCCCGACAGGCGAACGGTCGAGCCGACGTCGCTCTTCCTCAACTGGGCACAGGTATGGCTGCGGTAACGGTGCATTGTCATTGGTAAAGTCCGGGGTGCTCTAGTTGCCGGCCGAGGCATCACGGCCCGGCCCTGAAAATTTGCGCGAAAAGCGCATGGGAGGCCGGATTTGTCAAGGCAAGCGGCCCGTGTTGGTATCTTGGTTCCGCTTTCCCAGGCGACCTATGAGCCCAGTGCCGATAGCCGAAGACGCTGGGCAAGGTGCTCGACGACCAATGCAGCGCTGGCGGACGACGTTGCGGCATGATGAAGGCGAATTTCCGCCCCCGGCAGCGGGGGCACATGCCGGCCGGGATGGACATCTCGCAGGCCAGGCGCAAGCATGCTGCCTTTGACCACGGTGACCGCCAGGCCCTGTTCGACAATTGCCTCCGTGGCTGAGAGGCTCGGGCTGACATAGGCCAATCGCCATGGCCGGCCTGCCTTGTTGAGCGCCTCAATGGCCCAGGAGCGAAACAGGCAATCGGGGCTCGACAGAGCTACGGGCAGCGGATCGAGCTCCTCGACAGCCCGCGTCGCCGCCGCCGCCCAAATCGCCCTTTCGCGGCATATCAAATCCCCCTCGGTCGTGCCTTCCGGGTGCATGGCGATGACGGCGTCGAACGACGACCCAAGTCGTTTCAGGAGCCGGGCGGTGAGACCAATCTCCATTTCGACCTGCACCAACGGAAATCGCTCGGCGATGCCGGCAAGGAGGCGCGGCAGGATCTTGGTGCCATAATCTTCCATGACCCCGATACGAACCTGTCCGGCCACCTGCTGACCGGAAACACGCGCAATCGCCTGCTCATTGAGAGCAAGAATGCGGCGGGCATCGATCAGAAAGCCCTCTCCGGCGGCGGTGAGTTCAACGCGGGCTGTCGAGCGTCGGAACAAGATGGTCTCGATGCGCTCCTCAAGACGTTTCACCTGCAAGCTGACGGCCGCCTGCGTTCTGTTGAGCTGCTCGGCGGCTCGCGTGAACGAGAGGCGCTCGGCAACGACGACGAAGGCCCGCAGAAGGTCCGGATCGAGATTCGGGATGCTCATAGTGGAATGTTATCAAACTCATTGAGCTTATTCGATTCCTTATGGCCCGCCTGCCCGATATCCGTGGTTCAGAGTTGGCTAGGTCAGGAACCATGGAAATCACAGGAGTGCTCGCCGCGATTCTCTCCAGCGCTTTTGGGGGCACCGCCGTGGGCGCAACGCGATATCTCGCGGGCACGCTCGATCCTCTCGCTATCGGTGCGGTCCGGTTCGGCGGCGGCTTTCTGGTTTTGGCCGCCGTAGCTCTCTGGCGACGAGACAGGTGGCCGCCGAAGAGCGACTGGCTCGGCACTGGTGCATTGGGTCTTCTGTTCTTCGGGCTGTTTCCGGTGCTCTTCAATGGAGCCCTTGTCTACACGACGGCCGCGCGAGTTGCGCTTGCGCTTTCGACACTGCCTCTGCTCACAATGCTTGCCGCGGCAGTTCTGAGGATCGAGCCGCCGACCATCCGCAAGATCGTCGGTGTCCTGATCGCAATGGCAGGGGTGGCCGTAGCGCTCGGCACGAGCCTGACGACTGCTCCCCCAGATGCCTGGCGCGGAGATCTCCTCATGGTCGCAGCCGCTTTCTGCATGGCGCTCTACAACGTCTGGTCGAGACCATTTCTATCCCGCACCGCGCCAATCCCGTTCGTGGCGTTTGGGATGGGCGTGGGCGCGGTCTGCCTATCGGTCCTGGTGGTTTCGAACGGAGGCTGCGCGCGACTTGCCACTCTCAGCGCACCTCAGTGGATCGCGAGCGCATATCTGGCCATAATTTGCGGCGCCTTCATTTTCTTCCTCTGGGCATTCGCGCTCGGGCGCGCGTCGCCGACACTGGTTGCCGTCTCCGTTGCGGTTAATCCGGTGACGGCATCGATCTTCGGTGTCGTCTTCCTGGGCGAACAGGTAAGCGCAAACCTGATTGTCGGGCTGGTGGCAGTCCTCGCAGGAATAGGCATCGCAACGGGAGCAGCCGAGCGGCTCAGCCTGTGGCCCGACGATCGGCAGTCACGTCGAAGGCAGCCTTGAGCGCTGACCAAGCAAAACGCGGAAACGAATCCAGGCGAATACAGCGATCATCCCTGTTGCGCAGGGAATTGCTGCTGGCGTTGGCCAGGGTGATGGTTCAAGAAGGGATCACCGACACGTGATCGCCTCTTCATGTCCTCCATCCGCCCGATGATCCCGCTCCTTCTCGCCGCCGGCATTTTGCTCGGCGGCAATGGGCTGCAGAGCACGCTGATCGCGCTGCGCGGCGCGCAGGAAGGGTTTTCGGCTTCCGACATCGGCCTGATGGGCACCTTCTACTTCGCCGGCTTCCTGCTCGGCTGCCTGGCCATCACCCGCATCATGAAGGCGGTCGGCCATATCAGGGCGTTTTCGGCGCTGGCGGCAATCGCCTCGGTCGGCACCTTGCTTCTGGTGCTGGTCATCGATCCGGTGATGTGGTGCGCGGTGCGCCTTGCCGGCGGCTTCTGTTTCGCCGGGCTGTTCACCATCGTCGAAAGCTGGCTGAATTCCGGCGTCGGCAATCACGACCGGGCACGCGTGCTGGCGATCTACCGGATGGTCGACATCGGTTCGGTGACATCAGCGCAGTTCCTGATCCCGGTCTTCGGCGCTGGCGGTTTCGCCATCTTCGCCATCATGTCGATGATGATCACCTTGTCGCTGGTGCCGGTGTCGCTCGGCGACCGCTCCAACCCGGCGCCACCCGAAGAGGTCAAGCTCGACCTGGCGCGCGTCTGGCGGATTTCGCCGCTGGGCTGCTTCGGCTGCATCGCCGTCGGCGTCACCAACAGCGCCTTTCGCACCCTGTCGCCGGTCTATGCCGAGCAGATCGGCATGTCGGTCGCCGATGTCGTCACCTTCGTCAGCGTCGGCATTTTCGGCGGCGCCATCATCCAGTATCCGCTGGGTTACCTCTCCGACCGCTGGGACCGGCGCCGGGTGCTGCTGATGACGACGTGCTGCGCGATGTTCTCGGCGCTGGCGCTGGTGTTCATCGCCGGCAGCAATCCGGCGCTCAACTTCATCTTCATCTTCATCTTCGGCTGTTTCGCCATGCCGCTCTATTCGCTGTCGGCGGCGCATTCCAACGACCGCGCCGACACGGGCGAGTTCGTGCTGATCAACGCGGCGCTGATGCTGTTCTATTCCTTCGGCGCGATTGGCGGGCCGTTCGCCGCCTCGACGGCGATGCAATATTTCGGACCGGGCGCCCTGTTTGTATTCAGCGCGGTGGTCTATGCGATCTTCATCGCCGTCATCCTCTACCGGATGCAGGCCCGGTCAAGCGTGCCGGCAGGCAGGCGCAGCCGCTTCACCGCGCTGTTGCGCACCTCGACGGTTTTCGCACGATTGGCCAAGAGAAACGGCGATTCCGACGGGCCGGCTGGGTCGTGACGATGGCGCCAAAGCTTGACGAAAGCCCCGCCGGCTGAAATCTAGGAAGACCTTACTCCTGCCAAAAGCGATTTGATGAACGTCATCACCACCCAGAAAGAACTCGAGACCGTTCTCGCCGCTTTCGAAAAGTCGGATTTCGTCACCGTCGACACCGAATTCATTCGGGAAACGACCTTTTGGCCGATCCTTTGTCTGATCCAAATGGCTGCACCCGGCGTGACGGCGCTGATCGATCCGCTGTCGTCAGACATCGACCTGAAGCCGTTCTTCAAGCTGATGGCCAATGAAGCGGTGGTCAAAGTCTTCCACGCCGCGCGGCAGGACATCGAAATCATCGTCCACCTCGGCGATCTGGTTCCGCATCCGGTGTTCGACACGCAAGTGGCGGCAATGGTCTGCGGCTTCGGCGACAGCGTTTCCTACGATCAACTCGTGCAGCGCATTACCGGCGCGCGGCTCGACAAGTCGTCGCGCTTCACCGACTGGCGCCACCGGCCGCTTTCCGACAAGCAGCTCGACTACGCGCTGGCCGACGTCACCCACCTGATCGAGGTCTATCAGCACCTCAGCGCCGAATTGGAGCGGGAAAACCGCGCCCATTGGCTCAATGAGGAAATGGAGGTGCTGACCTCGCGCGAGACCTATGACCCGCATCCCGAGGACGCCTGGAAGCGGCTGAAGATGCGGCTGCGCAAACCGCAGGAATTGGCGATCGTGCAGGGCGTTGCGGCGTGGCGTGAGCGCGAGGCGCGCGAACGCGACGTCCCGCGCGGCCGCGTGCTCAAGGACGACGCGATCTACGAGGTGGCGCAGCAGGCGCCGCGCGACACGGCAGCCCTCGGCAAGCTGCGCACGACACCGAAGGGCTGGGAGCGCTCGTCGGCGGCAACGGCGCTGCTCGGCGCGGTCAACACCGCACTTGCCTTGCCCAAGGAGCAGATGCCGAAATTGCCAAAGAGTTTCCAGCCGCCCGAGGGCTCGAGCGCCGCGGCGGAACTGTTGAAGGTGCTGCTGCGGATCGTCGCCGAAAAGGAAGGCGTCGCCTCGAAGGTGCTGGCCTCCAGCGACGACATCGACCGTATCGCCGCCGAGGGCGAGGAAGCCGACGTACCGGCCCTGCAGGGCTGGCGCCGCGCGGTGTTCGGCGAGGCCGCGCTCAAGCTGGTGCGCGGCGAGATCGGCATCAAGTTCGACAAACGCAAGATAGCGGTGTTCGATCTGTAGACGAGCGTTCTTTCCTTCTCCCGCAAATGGGGAAGGGAGAGCTGCTCTGCTCAGACCGCGCCGAGCAGGTGCAGCGCGAACCAGATCCATCCCAGCAGAAGAATCACCGCACTGACGAAGAATGACCGGCTGCGCAGCAGCAGATTGTTGCTGGTCAGGTGAACCCAGGCATGGAAATAGCGCGACGCGACGAAAATCCACATCAGCGCCAGGGTCAGATAGTTGACGCCGTTGGTCAGGTGCAGCGTCAGGCACAGCACATAGAACAGCACCGGCAGTTCGAACTGGTTGGTGAGATTGGCGGCAACGGTGACGCTGGAGGCCGGCTCGGTCGAACGCACCTTGAACTGACCGGGTTTCGCCTCGCCTGACCTGACTGCGCCGTATCTGCGGCGACCCAGGACGCAGTATACGATGTAGATCAGCAGCACATGCGCGAGAACGGGCCAGAAGATCGTGGTCTGGTTCATCAAGTGCCCCCTGCCCGGTTGGGCTTCGCGTGCGGCATCAGGCCTGGCGTTTCTGGCCTGCAAGCCAGAAGGCCGCAATGACGATCACCGGTATGGCGAAAAGCGCGAATTTGGTGACGGTGAGCGCCGAGGCGAAAGACAGCGAGTCCGGGTTGGCCGACAGGAAATCGGACAGAAGCCGCGCCACCGCAAAGTTCTGAACGTAATGTGCAAGCGTGTAGGGAAGCACCAGGACCAACGCGAAAATCGACTGCAGCTGCGCCGGCAGCACGCGGAAAGCCTTCAATCGCCGGCCGGTGGCCAGGATGAGGCTGACCAGCGTGACCGACAACAGCGCCGGGAACAACAGATCGAAGGTCAGATAATGCCAGACGAGAATGATCTCGCCGCCGCGCCGGCCGAGCGCCGTCAGCCAGGCCATGCCTTCGTCCGGCGTAAACCCTAAAATGCGCATGTCGAGTGACGGCAAGCCGCCGCTCAACTGGCGGAAATAGAAGAATTCCAGCGCCGTCATGGCGATGAAAACCACCCCTGACAGGAAACAGAGCGCGCCTGCGTGGCGCGATAGCCGCAGGATCGTTGCCGTCAGGTTCCGCCCGAGCCCGTACTGGTCAGGCTCCGCCGGGATAGTTCGGGCTTTCGCGGGTAATCGTGACGTCATGGGCGTGGCTTTCACGAAGTCCGGCATTGGATATGCGCACAAAAGTGGCGCGCTCGCGGAAATCGGCAAGATCACGGCCACCAACATAACCCATAGCGGCTTTCAAGCCGCCCGCAAGCTGGTGCAGCACGCCGGACACAGGTCCTTTGTAGGGAACCTGCCCTTCGATGCCTTCCGGGACCAGTTTCAGCGTGTCGCGCACCTCGGCCTGGAAGTAGCGATCGGCCGAGCCACGGGCCATGGCGCCGACCGAGCCCATGCCGCGATAGGCCTTGAAGGAGCGGCCCTGGTGCAGATAGACCTCGCCCGGGCTTTCGTCGGTTCCAGCCAGCAGCGAGCCGATCATGGCGGCACTGGCGCCGGCGGCCAGCGCCTTGGCAAGATCGCCGGAATATTTGATGCCGCCATCGGCGATCACCGAGACGCCGGATTTGTGCGCCGTCTCGACAGCCGACATGATGGCGGAAAGCTGCGGCACGCCGACGCCGGCAACGATGCGGGTGGTGCAGATGGAGCCCGGACCGATGCCGACCTTGACGGCGTCGGCACCGGCGTCGATCAGCGCCTGCGTGCCCGCGGCGGTGGCGACGTTGCCGGCCAGGATGCGGACCGAGTTGGATAGTTTTTTCGCCCGCGTGACAGCGTCGAGCACGCGTTGCGAGTGGCCATGCGCGGTATCGATCACCAGAAGGTCGACGCCGGCATCGATGAGGCGCTCGGCGCGTTCGAAACCGTCATCGCCAACGCTGGTGGCGGCGGCGGCGCGCAAGCGGCCCTGCGAGTCCTTGCTGGCGTGCGGGTTGAGCTGCGACTTCTCGATGTCCTTGACGGTGATCAATCCGACGCAATTGCCCTGCCTGTCGACGACCACCAGCTTTTCGATGCGGTGCTGATGCAGAAGCCGCTTGGCCTCGTCCTGGTCGACGTTCTCCTTGACTGTGATCAGGTTGTCACGGGTCATCAGCTCATGGACCTTCTGCGCCGGATCGGACGCAAAGCGCACGTCGCGATTGGTCAGGATACCGACCAGCCGTCCGATCTTGTGGCCGCCGCTGCCGCCGTTCTCCACCACCGGAATGCCCGAGATCGAATAGCTGCGCATCAGGCCAAGCGCGTCGGCGAGCGTCGCGTCGGGGCCGATGGTGACGGGATTGACCACCATGCCGGATTCGAATTTCTTGACCTGCCGCACCTGCTCGGCCTGTTCGGCCGGCGAGAAATTACGGTGGATGACGCCAATGCCGCCGGCTTGGGCCATGGCGATGGCGAGCCGCGCCTCGGTGACGGTGTCCATCGCCGCAGAGAGGATCGGCACGTTGAGGTCGATGTCACCGGCGATGCGGGTGCGGACATCGGTCTCGCCGGGCATGACCTCGGAATGGCCGGGCTGCAGCAGCACGTCGTCAAAGGTCAGCGCCAATGCGCCGGTAGACGTTTCGATGATTTTTGCCATGGCCAGTCCCTCGATATAAACGCGGTGGGGGAATACAAAAAAGCGCTGGACCGGAATGGACAGCGCCGACTCGTTTCTTCCCTTTCAGGATTGGCGCTGGCTGGTACCACGTCCGAGCGCCGATGAAAAGCCGATGATTTCACGCTCCCGGAAAGGTGACTTTTCGGCGAAGGATGCGACCTGTGGTTGCCGGTCGCACAAAAGTGACAGCAAATTAATGCGACATGCCGGCGAAGGCATGGTAACCGCCCGCCTCAAGGCCGACATGCAACCGGCAACGCAACATTCAAGTCTGGACGCGTTCCTTGAACCGCACCATTCCGCTTATACTGGCGGTCGCCCTTTTCATGGAAAACATGGATTCGACCGTCATCGCGACATCGCTGCCGGCGATCGCCGTCGACATCCACACCAGCCCGATCGCGCTCAAGCTGGCGCTGACCGCCTATCTGGTATCGCTGGCGATCTTCATTCCGATCAGCGGCTGGACGGCAGACCGTTTCGGCGCCAAGAATATCTTTCGCGCCGCGATCGCGGTCTTCATCGTCGGGTCGATCGCTTGCGCCCTCTCCGGTTCGCTGCCGGCTTTCGTGGTGTCGCGCTTCCTGCAAGGCATCGGCGGCGCCATGATGACGCCGGTCGGGCGGCTGGTGCTGGTGCGCGCGACACCGAAAAGCGAACTCGTCGCGGCGATGTCCTGGCTGACCGTTCCGGCGCTGGTCGGACCGTTGGTGGGCCCGCCGGTCGGCGGCTTCATCACCACCTACTTCACCTGGCATTGGATTTTCCTGATCAATGTGCCGATCGGGCTGATCGGCATCTGGCTGGCGACGCGTTTCCTGCCGGAGACCGAACCCGCGCAGACCCCACCACTTGATTTCATCGGCTTCGTGCTGAGCGGGCTGGCGGCATCCGGCGTGGTGTTCGGCCTGTCGGTGGTCAGCTTGCCCTATCTGCCGCCAATCGTCGGTGTCCTCACCGTGGCGGTCGGCCTCGTATCGGGCGCGCTCTATCTGCTGCATGCGCGCCACGCCAAAAACCCGCTGCTGGCGCTCGAATTGTTCCACAACCAGGTGTTCCGCTCCTCGGTGCTTGGTGGCGGGCTGTTCCGCATCGGCATTGGTGCTGTGCCGTTCCTGCTGCCGCTGATGTTCCAGATCGGCTTTGGGCTGACGCCGTTCCAGTCCGGCATGATCACCTTCGTCTCTGCAATCGGCGCCATCGGCATGAAATTCGTCACCGCGCTGATCTTCCGCGTCGCTGGCTTCCGCCGCGTTCTGGTTGTCGGTTCACTGGTCGCCGCGGCCTCGATCGCCATCAACGGCCTGTTCACACCCGACACACCCTATCTCTTGATGCTGGCCATGCTGCTCGTCGGCGGCTTCATCCGCTCGATGTTCTTCACTGGCGTCAATGCGCTCGCCTATGCCGAGGTTTCGGCTGAAGACACCAGCAAGGCGACGCCGATTACCGCGGTCTTCCAGCAGTTGTCGGTCGCGCTCGGCGTGGCGCTGGCCGGCGGAATCCTGGAAGTATCGACGTCAATCCATGGCGGCCCGCTGTCGCTGGACGACTTCCACATTGCCTTCTTCATCGTTGCAGCGGTCTCGGCGGCGGCATCGCTATCCTTCGTCCGGCTGGCGCCCGATGCCGGCAACGCCATCTCCGGTCACGGCCGGCTGACAACACCCAAGACGCTGGAAACGGTGAGCCCGCCCGGCAATTGATGCGGCTGGCTTTACGTTTCGTCGTCCTCCGGCCCCTCGCTATGGCTCCGGGCGCTCGAGTCCTTCGGAACGTCCACTGGACGTTCCGATCCGCCTGGCGGCGGACCGGCCTCTCGCCCTTTAAAATCCTTGGCCAGCAAATAGAGCTCGACCGATTCATCCCGCGACGCCGGCGGCTTGACGTGATGCACGGAGCGGAAGTTCTTCTTGAGCATGGAGAGCAGTTCGTTTTCGGCGCCGCCCTGGAAGGTCTTGGCAAGGAAATGCCCGCCCGGCTTCAGCACCGACAGCGCGAAATCGGCTGCCACCTCGCACAGATGCATGGTGCGGATATGGTCGGTCCGCTTGTGGCCGGTGGTCGGTGCCGCCATGTCGGACAGCACGATATCGGGATCCCCGCCCAACGCCTCGGCCAGCTTTTGCGGCGCCAGCGGATCGAGGAAATCCATCAACAGCACCGGCGCGCCGGGCACGGCGTCCATTTCGAGATAATCGATGCCGATGACATGCGGCTTGTCGGCCGTCGATTTCGTCCGCGCTGCCGCGACCTGGCACCAGCCGCCGGGGGCGGCGCCGAGGTCGATGACCTTCATGCCGGGTTTCAGGAGATGATGCTTGTCGTCGATCTCGATCAGCTTGTAGGCCGCGCGCGAGCGATAGCCGTCAGCCTTGGAGCGCTGGACATAGGGATCGTTGATGTGGCGCTGCAGCCAGCGGCGCGACGATTCCTTCAGCCCGCTCTTCTTCTTGATCCGCGTCTTCAGCACACGAATGCTGGCGGACCCTGGTTTTTCCGGTTTCTTGGTCATTGCTTGATTTCTTGTCTGAGTTTTCTAGCTCGCCGAGTTGTGGCCGTTTTTCGACGTCTGCGCGTTTCGTGAACGGCTTCCCCCACTCCGTCTCGGCTTCGCCGAGCCACCTCTCCCCCCTCCGGAGGGAGAGGAAGGGTGCCGAGGCCGGCGTCCTCGCGCCTTTCCTCTCCCCCGTCGATCGGGGGAGAGGTGTCGAGCGAAGCTTGACGGAGTGGGGGTCGACTGCTCACGCTCTGCCACGGCCATCGTTGCGCCAGACGCCATCATCGGCCATCAGTTCGCTCAAAATACCTTCGCGCAGGCCACGATCGGCGACTCGCAGCCGCTCGGACGGCCACACGGCGCGGATCGCCTCGAGGATAGCACAGCCGGCCAGCACCAGATCGGCGCGATCGGCACCGATGCAAGGGTTGGCGCAGCGCTGCTGGAAATCCCAGCCAACCAGTCTTTCGACCATGCGATCGACGCTGTCGCGGTCCATCCACAGCCCATCGACACGGCGGCGATCGTAGCGCTCGAGCTCAAGGTGAACGCCGGCCAGCGTCGTCACGGTTCCGGACGTGCCCAGCAGATGGAAATTCGGGCTGGCCTTGAGATGGCTCAGCCGGTCGCGACCGTCGAAGCTGGCCAGCCGGCCGGCAACGTCGTCGACCATAGCGGCGAAGATCTCGCGCGTCACCGTGCGGCCGCCAAAGCGCTCGGCCAGCGAGACGACGCCGACCGGCAGCGACGTCCACGACACGATATGATTGGCCAGCCTTGGCGAACGGCGGCCAGCGAGGTCGATGAGCGCGATTTCCGACGAACCACCGCCAATATCGAACAGGACGACGCCTTGGGTGTCGCGCTCGACCAGCGAGCCGCAGCCGGACACCGCCAGCCGCGCCTCGGTCTGGCGGTCGATGATCTCAAGCTTCAGGCCGGCCTCGCGTTCGACACGGTCGATGAACTCGACGCCGTTTTCGGCCGTGCGGCAGGCCTCGGTGGCGATCAGCCGGGCTTTCCTGATTTTGCGGTTGCGCAATTTGTCGCCGCAGATTTTCAGCGCCTCGACCGCGCGGTCCATCGCCGGCTGGCCGAGCCGGCCATTGGCGGTTAGCCCCTCGCCCAGCCGGACGATGCGCGAAAAGGCGTCGATGACGCGGAACTGGCCATGCCGCGTCGGCACGGCGACCAACAGCCGGCAATTGTTGGTGCCGAGGTCAAGCGCCGCAAACACCGGAAGCTCCTGGACCGGCGGCCGACGGGCGCTCTGTTCCGGCCGTGGCACTACAGCGGCGGGCGAGGCCACCGATTCCGACGGTCTGTGGGACTCCGCCGCCGGGACACCGGCTTTGCCCGGCGCCGGCGATCGATTCTCCGTGGGACGTGCCTCGTCGCGCGCAAAAACCTTGCGCCCGCGCCTTCGCTTGCGCCGCTTCTTGGGCTTGCCTTTGTGGGGTGCGTCGCCCGCCTGCCCGTCCGTGGAGCGGAGCTCCGTCGGGCGGCGTTGCTGCCAGCTTGCATTCCCCGGGCCAGCCGACCGCTGGGAAGCGCTGGACACGCCCACCTCCGGCGCGCCGGCGCCGGTGTCGTGGTCTTCCACTGTCGTTCCTTCCGGCGCCGCGCGAACCTATGATGGACGCAGCAGGCGCTTCAGTGTTTTAAGTTGCCGCCAGACTAACAGCGCCGCGCCCGATCACCAAGAGCCGCGTGCCGAATTTTGCCGGCAGGCCGCAAACCGCCGTTCCGGTGCGGCCGCGTAATGAACCCGCACGCCGCAGATGCCGGCGCTACGCCTGCCGGCGTCTCTTTCGGCCGCTCACGCCGGACAAATCTTGCCGGCCACCGCTGCGACAAGGGTTCGCGGTTGAATAGCCGGCTTCGATGAGGCATTTCTGAAATGAGCGGAAGAATCCGGCACAGCCGGCCTCCCACCAGCCACGGAAAAGGAAGCGGACCCGCAACGCATGGCATTCCGGCAATGAATTGGCAGGCAATGAACTGGAGACGCTATTTCTGGCCGGTTGTCGGCATCGCCGCCGTGATCTTCTCGCTGCTGCTGCTCTGGCACGAACTGCGCGGCGTTTCACTCGACGACGTCTGGGACGGTATCACGGCCATTCCGACCCGGGGTTGGGTCCTTGCCGCGCTGTGTTCGGTCATCGCCTATGCCTCGCTTGCCGGCTACGACCACATCGCGCTCCTGCATATCGGCAAGCGCGTGTCGTGGCTGTTCGTCACGCTGTGCTCCTTCACGACCTATGCGCTGTCGCACAACATTGGCGGTTCGGTGTTTTCCGGCGCCGTCATCCGCTATCGCGCCTACGGCACCAGAGGCCTGACCGGTCAGGATGTCGGCGTGCTGGTGGCGATCTGCTGGATCACCTTCGTGCTATCGACGATTCTCGCCTCTGGCCTCGTTCTGGTGTTCGAGCCAGAGGTACTCGACCGGTTTTCCGGCATCGCTCATCATGGCCTGTCGGAAGCGGCCGGTATCGCGATGCTGCTGCTCGTCGCCGCCTATGTCTTCGGCAGCTGGCTGCATCTGCGCCCGCTGAAGATCGCCAGCTTTCAGCTCCACTATCCGGCGCTGCCGATCGTCGCCCGGCAGTTGCTGATCGGCCCGATCGAACTGCTGGCCGCCGCCGCGATCATCTTCTTTGCCCTGCCAGCAGCCCACAATCCCGGTTATTTCGTCATTCTCGGCGTCTTCCTCGTCTCCTTCTCGATCGCACAGATCTCGCATGCGCCGGGCGGGCTCGGCGTGTTCGAGGTGGTGTTTCTCGCCGGCCTGTCGGACATGGATCCGGTCGGCGTGCTGGCGGCGCTGCTGGTGTTCCGGCTGTTCTACCTGATCATCCCGCTGATTCTGGGCCTGGGGGTGGTGCTGTTCTTCGAACGCTCGCAGTTCAGCCGGACGGAGCCTTGAGGCGCGGGATTGGACTGGGGGCCGCGCGCCGGCATCTGAAGAGTGGTGTCTGAAATCACCTGACGAAACCTGCCATTGAACCACAGAGCAGGCTTGACTATTTTCCGCTGGCGGCTACAAGGCAGCGCTCACAGCGGCTTGCCCGCTCGGCCCGCACGGTTCATGACCGCGCCTGCTGGGGAATAGGTTAACGGTAGACCCACGGACTCTGACTCCGTTAGTCCTGGTTCGAATCCAGGTTCCCCAGCCAAAATCCCACAAGCAAACCGATGATTTAGCACGCCAATTTGGCATCGTTTTCATCTGCATCGCTATGTCAGTTACGCACAGTACCGGGCTTTTACGGGCGCTACCCGCAGTTGCCCGCAATTGAGCCGGTCGAGATTCCCGGAGCGAAAAAGATCGTTGCGGCCGGCGCGTGCTACTCGCTAAGCTTCATGAAGGTTCCAGCACAATGCCGCGTCATGCTCACTGACAGCCAGTACATTTTCGAAAGCATCAAGGAGGGCTGCTTGACGCTCTCCGATGACGAGTTCGTCATCGACAGGCTGGTGAAGTATTTCGGCAATGGGAGGATCCGATGGCATGTCGAATTCCGTGGGCATCGCGTCGAGCTGACGACAGGCCAGCTCAAGAAGCAGCCGACCTTCCGCAGGAAGATACTCGAACAGGCTGGGGTGCTGCCGCCCCAGCGTGCCGGAACCGACTACAGGCGATGGGCACTCGATCTGAGGAAGAATGCCATCGAGCTTCCGTGGCGGGATAGGCCGGTGGACGTCGGTTTCGCCATCGACAGGCTGACCAGCCATGGCGATGAGCGCTGGACGGTCGAATACCAGGGCAAGGCCATCAAATTCACGACGACCAAACTCCGCAGGCAGGTGAGTTTCCGCAAACGCATGCTGGCCAAGGCCAAGGTGTTGCCGCCTCAGTTGGACCCGGCTGCCTATCGGAAGTGGATGGACTGGCTCATTCAAAACGCCACTGACCCGCAGCCCGGCGATGTCTTGATGACGGAAAAAAGTTGGCTCGACGACCTGCCAGAGCTAGCCGGCTGGCAAAAATGAAGCGCCGCTTAAGGACCAGCTAGCAGTGGTGGCAATATCTAGAACAACAGCCCAAACTTGAATGGAAGACATGGACCGCTTCGACCTCGGCACCTACCGCCGCCCCATCTCCACTCGCTCGGCAGAAACCCAGCGTTGGTTCGATATCGGCCTCAACTGGTGCTACGGCTTCAACCATGAGGAAGGCATCAAGTGTTTTCAGAAGGCGCTGGAGACGGATCCTGACTGTCCGATGGTTCATTGGGGCATCGCCTATGCCGCCGGACCTTTCTACAATCTGACCTGGAAGGAGCATGGCGAGGCCGAGGCCGGCAGCGCGGCCAAGCGCTGCTTCGAGCATGTCCAGCTTGCGCGGGCCAATGCGGTTGCCGCCAACGAAATCGAGAAGCGGCTGATCGAGGCGTTGGCCGCCCGCTTCCAGAAGCCGCACCGGGTGAGCCCCGAGGAATTCGAACGGTGGGGTGACGCCTATGCCGCCGCGATGCGGCTTGTGTACAGCGACTTTCCCGACGACCATGATGTGATGGCACTGCTGGTCGAAGCGCTGATGATGCGCACGGTGCGGCGGCTGTGGAACCTCAAGACCGGCGCGCCGGCTCCGAATTCCGATGTCGTCGAGGCGCTCGATGTCTGCGAGCGGTCGATCCGGCTTGCCGATGAAGCCGGCGCGGCACAACATCCGGCGATCGTCCACCTGCACATTCATCTGCTGGAAATGTCCACCATGCCGGAGCGCGGCATGCGCTCGGCGGATCTGCTCGGCGAGATGTGCCCCGATGCCGGACATATGAACCACATGCCGGGGCACATCTATGTGCTGTGCGGCGAGTATGAGAAAGCCAAACGTGCCAGCGAAAAGGCGGTGCGCGCCAACGACCTCTATCTCGCCTATGCCGATGAGCCGACCTACTATCTGCTCGGCTGCTGCCACGATCTGCATCTGATGATGTTCACCTGCATGTTGTCGGGCCAGTACCAGCCTGCACTGTGGGCCGCCGACAGGGTGCGCAGCCTGGTCGCGCGCGACGTGGTCGCCATCCCCGGCCGGCCCAAGCTCACGCAGACGGTGGAAGGCTACCATGCGATGAAATCGCATGTGCAGGTGCGCTTCGGCCGCTGGCGGGAGATCATCGACGAACCGGCGACCGCGGAGCCAGGCCTCTATGTGCTGACGGCGGCCATGCAGCACTACGCCAAGGGTGTGGCGCATGCGACGCTTGGGCAATTTGCTGAAGCCGAGCGTGAGCGCGAAGCGTTCCATCGGCATCTGAAAGGCATTGCGCCCGAGCGGCGCTTCCTCAGCAATCCGACGCAAGCCTCACTGGCTGTCGGTGCCGCCCTGCTCGACGGCGAGCTGGCGTACCACCAGGGCCGGCATGAGGAGGCGTATGGCCATTTGCGGCAGGCGGTCGAGCTTGACGACAATTTGTCATACACCGAGCCGTGGGCCTGGATGCACCCGCCGCGCCATGCGCTGGCGGCGCTGCTTCTCGACCAGGGCCACGCCCAGGAAGCAGAGCAGGTCTATCGCGACGATCTGGGTCTGAGCGGCACGGTGCAGCGCTGCGCCCAGCATCCGAACAATGTCTGGGCATTGCACGGGCTGGTGGAATGCCTGAAACGGCGCGGCGAGACTGATGAATTGCCGACATTGCAGACAAGCCTTGCCGCGGCGCTGGCCAAGGCGGATGTGCCGATCACCTCGTCCTGCCTGTGCAGGACGAGCGCGCAGCAAGGCTGCTGTCACTGGCGCGAAGTCAGCCTGTCGCCACTGTTGCGGCCGATCGGCTAGCCAACAGATTGTCGGCGCCGTTGGCGGTGGAAATCCCCGCCGCCCGGTCGTCACCTGCCGATCAGCCAAGGCTCCATGCCGCGTCGTTCCACGCCTTCCTCGATCAGCACGGAGCAGTCGATCTCATCGTGAAGTTGGGCATTTGGGTCGGACGAAAGCCAGGAAGCATAGGACCGAAGCTGCTTGAGCCTGGCTGTTTTCTCCAGCCGTGCCTGGCGCTCATCCTCGGCTGGTTGAGCCGGTCTTCTGTCCTTCTGGGCAGGAAATGTCATCCTGGCTCTCCTCGGTCACTGAGCCTATGAAAACAGGCGCTCAATGGGACCTTGGCCCATTGCCAACACAGGCGCTGACGAGAGTCGCCATCCATCTTGATGATGGCGGACCCTTATCAACATGCACCCGCGCCACCGCCGGGTGCTCCTGGTCCGGGTTCGCTGCGGCGCATCGGCACTCGGCAGCCGGACTCAGATGCAGGGAAATGGAACCAGATCGGCCGTGCGACGTCATAGAAGCAGGTGCTCATACAGGAGTGTGACCTCCATGATCAGGCTCGTTCTTGCCGCGGCCGCCATGCTCGTCATGGCATGCGATGCAACGGCGGCGGCAAAACTGGACGCGGCCACCGTCAACAACGCCCAATTTGACGGCAGCGAAGCGAAAGGCGTCAGTGTGACCGTGCTGAAGGCGCAAATCCTCCTGGATCGTGCACGCTTCTCGCCAGGCCTGATCGACGGCCGCCAAACAGAGAACTTCACCCGGGCAGTCAGTGCGTTTCAAGCGGCCAACGGATTGCCTGCCGACGGCAAGCTTAGCCGCGAGACATGGGACAAGCTGGTCGCGACATCCTCGCGCCCCGCGCTTGAGACCTACGAGTTGACGCGCAAGGATGTGCGTGGACCGTTCACCAGGCGAATTCCGGCGCGCATGGAGAGGATGGCCCGCCTGCCCCGGCTCGCCTATCACAATGCCTTGGAAAAGATGGCGGAGCGCTTCCACATCAGCGAGCAGCTGCTTGAACGGCTCAATCCCGGCATCGGCTTCAGAAAGGCGGGGCAAAAGCTGCTGGTGCCAGCTGTCGCCCGAGGTGATCCGCCGCAAGACATTGGGAACGTCGAGGTCGACAAGAGCGCTCGCCAGGTTCGCGTGCTCGACCCTTCCGGCAAAGTGCTTGCGACGTACCCCGCCTCGATCGGGAGCCAGGAGAAGCCCGCGCCGAGTGGCGAGGCAGAGGTCAAACGCGTGGTGCGCCACCCAACCTATCACTACGATCCAGAGTTTGCCTTCAAGGGGGTGAAGACCAAGCGCCCCTTCACGATCGCTGCCGGACCAAACAATCCGGTGGGATCGGTCTGGATCGATTTGTCCATCGATAGTTATGGCATTCACGGGGCGCCGGACCCAGGCAAGATCGGAAAGACCTTCTCGCATGGTTGCATCAGGCTGACCAACTGGGATGCCGAAGACCTCGCCTCCGAAGTGCAAAAAGGCACAAAGGTCGTCTTCAAGGACGAAGCGGCAGGATCGGTCGAACAAGGATCGCAGTAGGTAGGCGCTACCGGCTAACCCGCTTTCGATCGTGGGGCTGGCGTCACCGAAGGCATGGGGCGGCGCCCCCTACCCCAGCCACTTCTCATAGTCGGACACCAGCAGGTGGATCGGGGCAACGTCTTCGTCGATGTTGGAAAAACGGCCGATCGGTTCGCGAAACACATTGTCGGTGAGATCGTCATTGACGGTCGAGACCTCGCCGATCAGCACGTCCTTGCCCTCGGCCCAGAAGGCATGCCAGACGCCGGGCAGCAGCGTGACGCTCTGGCCCGGGTCGAGCTTCAGGAGCCCACCCGCAGGCAGCCTGTGGATGGTTCCGTCGACCGGCACCGAGACCTCGGCCTTGGGATCGATGCCGCCGTCGCGGTCATGCATGAACAGTTCCAGCACCAGCTTGCCGCCGCCACGGTTGATGATGTCCTCGGCCTTGATGTTGTGGCGGTGCATCGGCGACAGCTGGTCCTTGCGCGAGATCATGATCTTCTCGGCATAAAGCATGCCCATGCCCTTCTTCATGTCCTCGTAGCGGCCGTTGCGAACGGTGAACAGGAACAGGCCGAGTTCCCTGAATTTCTCTTGCCCGTAATCGGTGATGTCCCAGCCAAGCCGCGAGGTGAATACGGCCGACGAGTCGACCTGACGCGCCTTCGCCTCCTGCGGCGACCAATAGGCGAAGGGCGGCATGATGTAGCCGAACGAGCGGATGAAAGCGTCGGCTTCGCGAATGATGTCGTTGATGGCGGAGCGCTTCATGATCATGATCCCTTCGTATCGATTTGTCTGGCAAATCGCATAGCCGAACGTCGATGCGGTGTCGATCCATCTCGCCGCCTGTCCGGCGTTGCGCTTAGGCGCATGGACCACAGATCCGCTTCGCTGGCCGCGTGACATCACGGATTTTCAGGGCCATAAAACCCGCGGATTCCTCATGGGGTGAAAGATGATGCCGACCGTTCACGATCTCGATACGCCATCCATCCTGATCGACACCACGCGCGCGGAAGCCAACATTGCCCGCGCCCAGGCGCATGCCGACAAGAACGGGCTGAAGCTCAGGCCGCATATCAAGACGCACAAATTGCCCTACTGGGCGAAGAAGCAGGTGGCGGCCGGCGCCGTCGGCATCACCTGCCAGAAGATTGGCGAGGCCGAGGTGATGGCGGATGCCGGGCTGACCGATATTTTTCTTCCCTACAACATCCTTGGGCGCGCCAAGCTGGAACGGCTTCTGGGCCTGCATGGGCGCGTCACCCTGTCGGTGACAGCGGACAGCATGGAGACGCTCGAAGGGCTGGCAACCACCTTCACCGATGCCGGTCATCGTCTGCCGGTGCTGGTCGAATGCGACACCGGCATGGGCCGCTGCGGCGTGCAGTCGGCTGATGAAGCGGTCGCGCTGGCAAGACAGATCGACAGAGCCGGTGGCCTCGCCTTCGGCGGACTGATGACCTACCCGGCCGCCGGGCGGGCAGCGGAGGCCGAAGTCTGGCTCACCGAGGCCAAGCAGGCAATGGCCGCGTCGGGCCTCGCCTGCGAACGCATCTCCAGCGGCGGCACGCCGGATATGTGGCGCTCCAGCGATACATCTGTTGTCACGGAGTATCGTCCAGGCACCTACATCTATCTCGACCGCTATCAGGTCGCCAAGGGCGTCGGCAGCCTCGACGACTGCGCGCTGACGGTGCTGTCGACGGTGGTCAGCCATCCCACAGCGACGCGCGCTATCCTCGATGCCGGCAGCAAGGCGCTGTCCAGCGACACGCTGGGTCTCGCCGATTTCGGCGAGTTGCTCGGCGTGTCGGGAGCGCGGGTGACGGGCCTGAGCGAGGAGCACGGCACCGTCACGCTTGCGGGCGACGGCAGGCTGCGCATCGGCGAGCGCGTGCGTGTCGTGCCCGACCATTGCTGCGTCGTCACCAACCTGTTCAACGAGGTCAATCTGGTCAACGGCGACAAGGTGCTGGAAACGCTCCCGGTGGCGGCGCGCGGAAGGATGGGATGAGACCGACGCGCCCGAACCGAACGCCAGATGCACTCAGCGTTGAAGAACTGGACCCAGCGCGGCTTTCAATGGATCGAGGGCATCGCCATAGAGTTTCCAACGTTCGACCGAGGACGAATAGATCGGCTGGCGTACCTGCCAGCGGCTCGGCGTCCGCACCGTGCGCTCGGTTTCGTTGAAACGCAGGCAGCCATCGTCCCATTCAACTCCGAGAAATCCAATCAGCCCACGCGCGCGGTTTTCGAAATCGGCCACCGTTTCTTCGTAGGGCATGTCGTGAATGGGCAAGGGAATGACCTCGGCCCAACGGCGCATCAAGCGATCGTATTGCCGGTAATACAGCCCAAGCTTGGTCAAATCGGCATTGTAGCCGTGCGCCTCGGAGAAATTATGCATGAAACAGGACGCGCAATTATCCATCGGGTCGCGCCGGCAATGGATGATGCGGGCATTTGGCAAGATGAGGCTGATGAAGGCCAGCATTTCGAAATTATGCGGCATCTTGTCGACGACCAGCCGCGCCTTGCTGTTGCGCTTGTTGAGATCGTCAAGATATTTCGAGCCAAGCTCTTTCGCCTTGGCCGGAGTGAGCGCCGCAATGGCCTTGGTGAAGACAGCCGGATCGAGTTTGTCGAACCCGAGTTCACCGGCCAACGAGCGAATGGTCGACAGTTCGCCGGCGCCATGGATATCACGATGACTGGCGCATATCTGCTCGGTCAGCGTCGTTCCCGACCGTGGCATACCGACGATGAAGACCGGGCGTCTCGACGGATTTCCTAATTTCGGCCGCGCCGCGAAGAAGTCGGCATCGAAAGTGTCGATGAAGCTGTCGTAAAGCTGGGTGTGCCGGTCAATGTCGAAGTCATTGCCGGAAATTGCCTTGGCCTGCGCGAAATGGCGGATTGCCAGGCGATACTCGCGCTGATCGTTGAGCATCTTGCCAGCGGCATGGTGCAGCACCACCCGCTCGCGATCGGTTGTCATGGGCAATTCCAGGCGAGCCCGTATTAGAGGCAGCGCGGGATCGTCCTTGACCGCCTTGCGCGCCAGCGCCATTCCGGCCAGCGCCTCGACATGGCTCGGGTCGATGGCAAGCGCGCGGCCAAAACATTCGACCGCCTCGGCCTGCCGGCCGATATCGGTAAGCAGATCGCCCATGCCAACAAGGGCCGTCAGCGATTGGCTGTCGACCGCCAGCGCCCGGCGATAGAAACCTTCGGCGACGTCGCCCTCGAGCTGACTACGGTAAGACCGGCCGAGATTGCACAGGGCTTCGATGAGCCGGCCGTCAAGCGCGATCGCCTTCTTTAGATGTTTGCGGGCGCGCTCGATGTCGCCGGTGACATTGTAGGCGTTGCCGAGGTTGTTGCGGAAGATGGCATTGTCCGGCTCGAGCTTGACCGCCCTTTCCATATAGGCAATGGCGGCGTCATGATGCTCGGCCTCGATGGCCAGAGTGCCCATCAAATTCAGCGCCATGGCATTTTTGGGCTGCGTGCGAAGCACCGTCTGGTAGCAGAACTCGGCCTCGCGAAAACGCTTGCGCCGCTGCAAGTCGATGCCGCGCTGCAATGTCCGTTCCGCCGGCTCGCCGGCGATCGGGAGCAAGTCGTGACCTGTTGCCGGAAGGCCGAAGGGTTGCCGGCGCGGCAAGAGCGGCATCCGTCCCCTCTCGTTCTCGCCGCTTACGACGAACCAATCAGAACTTCAGCGTAACGCCCAGCTGGAGATTGTGGGAATACAGCTTGGCATTCTCGTATATGCCGCCGCCATCATTATCTTCTAGATCCACGCTTGTCACGGCCTTGAACCGGTAGCCGAAGTCGAGGTCGACATTCTGCGTTACGGCGTAAGTAACACCGGCGCCCACCTGGCCAGCGAAGCCCCAGCCGCCAGACCCATAGCCATAGTCGTTACCGTTGAAAGTCGTGTCTGCGGTAACGTAGGCGGCGCCGATGCCGCCGCCGACATAGAGCTTGGCATCGCCGAAATGCGCGACATCGGCCCAGACATTGGCGAGAAGATAAGTGGCCGACAAATTGCCGGAAGCGGGACCGGAATCCGCGTCAAAGGGGCCGCTGTAGCTATACCCACTTGCCTTGTAGCGCGCATAGGACAGTTCGCCTTCGACACGGAACGTATCATTGATCCGCCGACCGACAGCGCCGCCGATCACGAACCCGGTCTTAAGATCAACCGAATAACCGTAGCCGTAGAAATCCGTTTTCACATGATTGGGAAAGCTGGCACCGCCAAACAGCGTGACATACCAGAGGTCCTCGGCCCTCGGAACATCGACGACCGCATCGGCCGCGTGTGCGGAACTCCAGCCGAGACCCAAGGCAATCACCGACGCACCGGCCAAAAGACGTAATTTCACGACAGAATCCCCTCGCAACACGTAAACCCAAGAAACCTTGGCTTGAGGGGAGGACAACGTCAAGGACAACAGGCCAAAGTCCGGCCCTTTGGAAACCCCTGTTGCAATGCAGCAACATAGCAGAAACTGCTAATAACACTTAGAGGCATATCACGACCGCCGCGCTCATCATTCGGCGCCGAGGCAAGATCAGCGCATCGTCAAATCGCGCTTGTCGGCCTGCCGTGCCGCAACCCTGCGCATGACAATCACCCTGCGGCGGCGGATTTCGGTGCGCATCGCCATCAGGTGCAGCGCGAAGAACAGCACGGTAAAGCCGAGCGCCATCACCAGAAGCGGCCATAGCAGGCTGGAGTCGATGGTCGAACCGCCCATGCGGAACACCGAAGCCGGCTGATGCAGCGTGTTCCACCAGTCGACCGAGAACTTGATGATCGGGATGTTGATGAAGCCGACCAGCGTGATGATGGCGGCGGCCCAGGCGGCGCGGCTGGCATCGTCGAGCGCGCGGGTCAGCGCGATGATGCCGAGATACATCAGGAACAGCACGAAGACCGAGGTCAGCCGGGCATCCCAGACCCACCAGGTGCCCCACATCGGCTTGCCCCAGATCGAACCGGTGATCAGCGCCAGCGCGGTGAAGACGGCGCCGATGGGCGCTGCGGATTTCAGCGCGACATCTGCCAGCGGGTGCCGCCAGACAAGCGTGCCCAGCGCCGAGACCGCCATCAGCGTGTAGCACATCATGGCCAGCCAGGCGAAAGGCACGTGGATGTACATGATGCGGACGGTTATGCCCTGCTGGAAATCCTCAGGCGCGGCGAAGCTCATATAGAGCCCGACGGCGAGGATGAGTGTGGCGATCGTGGCCAGCCATGGCACGACCTTGTCCGCCAGCCCGACGAAGCGCGTCGGGTTGGCGAGATCCATCCAGCCGGTCAGGCGTGAAGTCGTGTCGCTCATGCGGTTCTACATAAACCGCCACGGCGTTCGGGGCAATCGAGCGGTGGTGTCGCAGACGCAATTGGGGCGGTCGTGCCTGTACTCTCACCTGGACCTATGGTCCGACCTCCCACAAGGGGAGGTCGGAGAAAGAAGCTCAGGCGGCTGCTTCCTGCTGTTGCAGCACGGTGCGGCTGAGGCGGCGAACCTCCTCGTCGTTGAGCAGGCCGCCGGCGCGCAGCAGGCTGGCAAAGCGGCCATTGCGCAGCGACAGCTCGGTGAAGCCGCCCATCTCGACCACCCTGCCCTTGTCCATGAACACGACCAGATCGGCGTCGCGAACGGTGGTCAGGCGGTGGGCGATGATGAAGGTCGTGCGGTCGCGGCGCAACTCGTCGATCGCTTCCTTGACGCGGTCCTCGGTCTCGACGTCGAGCGCGCTGGTCGCCTCGTCGAGCACCAGGATCGGTGCGTCCTTCAGCACGGCGCGGGCAATGGCGATGCGCTGACGCTCGCCGCCCGAAAGCTGGCCGCCACGTTCGCCAACCACCGTGTCGTAGCCATTGCTCTTGGACAGGATGAAGTCCTGTGCGGCAGCCGCATTGGCGGCGGCATGGATCTCGTCATTGCTTGCATCGGCGCGGCCAACACGGATGTTGTCCTCGATCGAGCGGTTGAGCAGGCCGGCATCCTGGAATACGGTGGCGATCGAATGGCGCACCGACTTGCGGGTCACGGTGCGGGTGTCGATGCCGTCGATCAGGATACGGCCATGGGACGGCGAGAAGACACGCTGCAGCAGGTTGATGAGCGTGGTCTTGCCGGCGCCCGTCGGGCCTACGATGGCGACGGTCTGGCCCGCCTGCACCTCGAAGGACACGTCGTCGATGCCTTGGCCGGAATTGGCGAACTCAAAGCCGACATTCTCGAAGCGGACATGGCCGGTGACGTTGGCAAGATCGCGCAAGCCGTCCGGCTCGGCGGCATCAGCCGCGGAGTCCTCGAGGTGGTAGAAATCCTCAAGTTTGGCACGGGCCTCCGAAATCTGGTTCGCGAAAGCCGACATCTGGTCGAGGCGAGCGATCAGCATCGTGGCAAAACCGGTGAAGGCAATGACGTCGCCGACACCCAACTGACCATGAGTGACGAGATAGGAGCCGATCGACAACACGATCAGCATCGAGATTGCCGATGACAGACGGTGCAAGGCATTGGCCAGCGCCCACCAGTCGAGCACGGGGTTCTGCGCGTCGAGCAGGTTCTTGACGTAGCGGCGCAGCGTATCGGCCTCGTGGCCAAGGCGATTGTAGCTCTGCAGCACCGCAACGTTGCTGACCGAGTCGGTCACATGCGCGAACACCTTGTGGTAGTGACGCTCGACCGCAGCCTGGCCCGCCTTGGTGCGGCGCATGACCATCCGGCCGATGCCGACATAAAGCAGCCCGAGGCCAAGCAGCACCAGCGACATGCGCAGGTCCATGCTGATCGCGGTCGGAACCAGCAGCACGAGGGCGACAGCCGTGGACAGATGCTGGCGCATGAATTCGAGCCAAAGGCTGAACAGGGTTTCGACGGCGCGCAGCATCGTGTGCAGCGCATTGGAGGTGCCGTGCTGATGGTGCCAGGCGAGCGGCATGGTGATCACACGCTCGAAGGACTGGCACAGCACTTCGCTGCGCCGAGCATGGGCGAAGCGGTCAGCGCCGCGCGCCACCATGACGAAAGCAACGATGTTGAAGGCGCCGAGACCGGCCCACATGACCAGCGTGGTGAAGACAGAGCCACGCTCGGCGATGGCGCCGATGACGCGACCGAACATAATCGGCTCGAGAAGCGCTACGATGGCGAGAGCCACGTTGGCCGAACAGATCAACGCAACGCGTTTCCTGTCCGCGGCCAGATAACCGAGAGCTCGCCAGTAGATTTGCAGAAGGGTCACCCCAGTTACTCCGCCACGCTGTTTATTGTGCACTGCATCATTTTATTCGTACCGGTTGATACGTCGCAAAACAATGGCCGTGTACCCCTTCAGTTCCCTTAGAGCGAACAAAAGATGGCGACGTTCCGAAATCTGCCGTGATCACCTAACGGTTTGAGAAGACAGGTAAAATGTCAGGCATGCGGCGAAATCATGGCAGTTGGCAGGTGCTGCCATAATTTTAATCAGCAACAATGTCGGGCGGATGACTAAGGCCGCAATCGCCTTTTGCGAAGTATAGAGCGAAACAAAGCTGCAGGGCGCCCTTCCAGGTGAAGGGAGGCCAAACTCTCACTGCTCGTGGCGCCCCTGTCGGACGCCTCAAGCCTTTGATTTCATGCACTCCTCGGTGGCATGTCCTTCAATCGGCAGGCGGCAACGCCAGGCGGGACGGCCTCTCATCCCGCCGTGGCGGCAAAAGTCGCGCCCCGGATCCCAGGCTCGAGCGCATAGTTTTTGAGCAACATTGCATTAAGCCGGGATCCGGATGACCACCTCGGCAACTTCGCCGTCCTTCAGTTCGACTGCCGAAACCTTGGTCTTTGTCCCATTCACCTCCAGCGACACGGCCTTGGCCTTATTGTCGCGGATGACGCGAACCCTGAGTTCCGCTCCCAGCATTTTGAGATTTGCCGAGTACCCATTCCAGTGGCTCGGCAGCTTCGGCTTGAACTGGACACGTTTGCCGCGCCGTTCGATGCCCAGAATGCCCTCGACCGCAGCCCTGTAGAGCCAGCCGGCAGAGCCGGTGTACCAGGTCCAGCCCCCACGGCCGCCCTTGCCGTTGCCGGCATTGTCGTCGCCGGCATAGATATCGGCCGCCACGACATAGGGCTCGACACGATAGTGCTCGGCCGTGGCCTCGTCGGTCGCATGGTTGACGGGGTTCAGCATCGAGAAACAGCGATAGGCCTCGTCGACCTGTCCCATCTCGGCAAGCGCGATGACGAACCATGTGGCGGCATGGGTGTACTGGCCGCCATTCTCGCGCACACCGGGCGGATAGCTCTTGATGTAACCCGGGTCCTTCTCCGTCTTCGAGAAGGGCGGCGTGAACAGCTTGACGATCTTCAGCTTGTCGTCGACGAGCAGCTTCGTTGCTTGCTCCATCGCGGTCGTCGACCGTGCCGGATCGCCCTCTCCCGAAAGCACGCTCCAGGACTGGGCGATCGAGTCGATCTTGCACTCCTGCGAGTTGCGAGACCCCAAAGGGGTGCCGTCGTCGAAACTGCCGCGCCGGTACCATTCGCCGTCCCATGCGGTGCTCTCAAGCGCCCGCTTCAGAACATCGGCATGCTTTGCCCAGGCCTGTGCTCGCTTGGCGTCGCCCTCGGCCTTGGCGACGGGGGCGAAGTCGCCCAGCGTCTTCAGCAGGAACCAGCCGAGCCAGACGCTCTCGCCCTTGCCCTGCTCGCCAACGCGATTCATGCCGTCGTTCCAGTCGCCGCCGAGGATCAGCGGCAGGCCCGCGGGGCTGCTGCGCTTGATGGCGAGATCGAGCGCACGCGCGCAATGGTCGTAGAGCGACGCTGTCTTCTTCGAGATTTCCGGGGTGAAGAAGGCATCGTGCTCGCCCTCGCCCAGCGGCTGTCCATCGATGAAGGCCAATTGCTCCTTCAGGATGGTGGCATCGCCGGTGACCAGCAAATAGCGCGCCGTGGCGTGGGCAAGCCAGACCACGTCGTCGGAGATCAACGTACGCACGCCAGCACCCGTGCGCGGCAGCCACCAGTGCTGCACGTCGCCTTCGGGGAACTGCCGCCGCGCCGCGTTGAGGATTTGGTCGCGCGCCAGTTGCGGGTCATGCGCCAGCAGCGCCAGCGTATCCTGCAACTGGTCGCGGAAGCCGAAGGCACCGCTGGCCTGATAGAAGGCGGAGCGGGCACGGATGCGGCAGGCCAGGCTCTGATAGGGCAGCCAGTGATTGACCATGGCGTCGAGCGCCTTGTCAGGCGTCTCGACCTGGATGGTGTCGAGAAAGCCGCGCCATTCGCGCTCATTGTCGGCCAGCCGCTGGTCGAAATCCTTGACCCGGTGCTCTTGCACCAGCGCGCTAGCCTCCTCGGCGGACTCGGCGTCGCCGAGCAGCCAGAGCAGCGTCACGTCGCCGCCAGCCGGAATCTCGACATCGCGGGCAATCGCCGCGCACGGATCGTCACCAGCCTCGACACGGCCAGACAGCGCCGCACCACTCAGCACCGCCTGGGGTAGCTCGCTGGAACCATGCCGGCCCAGGAACTCCGATCGGTCTGTTGTCACCGAATGGACGCCACCGTCGGCCGCGAGGAAAGCAACGCGCTCGCCGAAATCCAGCCCGTAGGGGTTTTGTGCCAGCAGCGCGCCGCTGGCGGCATCCCGCGACGGGACGATGGTTGCCGCCGTGCGCGACCGGTGCCCGCCGAGCACCCATTCGGCATAGGCATAGACACGCAGCCGCGCCGGCACCGAGCCGGAATTCTGGATGCGCAGCCGTGAGATCTTCAGCGGATCGACCGGATCGACGACATGGGTGAGATCCATCGACAATGGTCCGCGCTTCGAGCGGAAGGTCGAGAAACCCTGGCCATGCCAGGCCTCGTAGGTCATCGAGGGATCGCGCACCATGGCGGCGAGCGGCGAGAATGCCTTGCCGCTCGCCTGATCGTAGATATAGAAGCCCTCGCCCGGCCGGTTCGAGACCGGATCATTCGACCACGGCGTCAACTGGTAGTCGCGGCTGTTTCGGCTCCAGGTGAAGGCGGCGCCCTCGGCCGAGGTATGGAAGCCGAACGAGGCGTTGGAGACGACGTTGATCCACGGCTGCGGCGTCGTGCGCCGGCCGGCCAGGCGCACGACATAGTGCCGCCCGTCGCCGTCGAAACCGCCAAAGCCGTTCCACTGGCTGAGCCCGCTGCCATCGGCGCTGACATTTGCCACCGCCTGCGAGGCAGGAGCATGCGTCGTGGGTGTCGGCGACGGCAATTCACGCGGAATCGGCAATGCTGCCAGGGCGTCCCGCGCCTGCAGAGCCGCGGCCTCGGCGCGCTCGATCTGGTCGAAGATAGTGCCGTTGCGCGTGTGCAGGACCACCCGGGCGACAGCGAGCAGCGTCTTGTAGGTGGTCTCGTCCATGAGGTCGCGGCGCACCGCGAAAATGTGCTGGCGCGGTCCGAGCTCCTTGCCGCGCAGGCGGCTGTTTTCGCACAGCGTCTCGACCGCCCGTTGCAGGTCCTGGACATAGGAGGACGCCTGCTCGTTGACGACGACGAAGTCGATCATCATGCCGCGGGTGCGCATATATTCCTGGAAACGCAGCGCCTGGGCAACGATTTCGAGATCGGCGACATCGCCGATCCTGACCAGGAAGATCGGGAAATCGCCGGAAATGCTTGTCGGCCACAGGCTCGACTGCTTGCCCAGCCCCGTGGCGATGGATTCAGCGGGAAGACGCAGGAACGGATCCGGATAGATCAGGTATCGCGCCAGCTTCTGCACATTGGCGGCATCGGTCAGGCTGAGGCCCATATGGCGGGTCTGCACCTGGCTGCGCGTCCAGGCAAGCATGGCCTGGCGGGCAAAGCTCTCCGGATGGTCGAGGCGGGCGATGGCTTCGTCCAGCTCGGTGCGGCCAGCGCCGACGACGGTCCAGAAGGTCAGCGATATCTTCTTGTTGGCCGGCACGCGCACCTGGCGGCGCAGCGACGCGACGGGATCGAGCGTAAAGCCTGAATGGCCGCCCAGCCTGGCGCCCGGGTCGAAAGCGGCTGCGTCGACGATGGTACGGCCACGGCCGATGAAGGCGCGCCTGTCGGTCTCGGCCTCGGCATCGCGCGCCGATCCGGACGGATCGGTGACGAAATGCACCATGGCGATATCGGGCTCGCTGGTCTCGCGCTTGCGCCGCGTGGCGAAGATCGCCGCGTTGTTCGCAGAGATTTCGGTTTCCACGAACATCTTCGAGAAGGCCGGATGCGCGTTGTCGGACGCCTCCAGGCCGAGCACCAGTTCGGCAAAGGAGGTCACTTCAATGTGACGGTCGGACGGACCGTCATTGTAGAGCGTGACCCGACGGCCCTCGCCATTGCCTTCCGAGATGACGATGCATTCGACCTCGGAGCGCAACGTGCCCACCGATTTGACGAAGCTCGCCTTGTCGTCGGAGAACAAGGTCTGCGCCTTTTCCTCGGCGGCGCGCTTCGGTTCGGCTGTAGCCGACCACCAGTCACCTGAGCCTGCGTCACGCAGGAAGATGTAGGAGCCGAGCCGGTCCTCGGTCGGATCCGGTTGCCAGCGTGTGACGGAGAGATCGCCCCAGCGGCTGTAGCCCGAGCCGGTCGCGGTGACCATCACCGAATAGCGGCCGTTCGACATGACGTTGGTCGACCGCAGCGACTGCAGCGGATTGAGCACGATGCGGGTGTCGGGGCTGTCGACTTCGGTCTCGTCCTTGGAGCGTTCGTCGGCCTCGGTCCTGACGGTCGCGGTCGGGATGTCGCGCGGCGCCCTCTCCTGCAGCAAGAGTTCGGCCGATTCGATGACCGGGTCGCTGTGGAAGCGGTCGCGCATGCGGCCTTCGAAGATGGCGTCGGCAACCGCCGCGATCGACATGCCCGAATGGTGGGCCATGTAGTTCTGGACGACGACATGATCCGTGCCTTCCGGCACGCGCTGCGGCGTGAAATCGACGGCATCGTAGTAACCGTGGCGGCCGAGCGCCCCGATCTCCCGCAATCGGGCGAGATTCAGCACGGCTTCACGCGGATTGAACTGGGCCGCCAGTATGGTGGCGTAAGGCGCGATCACCGTGTTCTGGCCAAGGCCGCGCTTCAGCCCGAGACCTGGAACGCCGAAATTGGTGTATTGGTAGGTCAGTTCGCGGTCGCGCGCATTGTAGGCGGCCTCCGAAATGCCCCACGGCACGTTCTTCTGGCGGCCGTACTGGATCTGGCGCTTGATGATCAGCTTGCTGGTCTGGTTGAGGATCGAGCCCTGCGGCTCCTTCATCACCAGCGGCGGCATCAGGTATTCGAACATCGAGCCGGACCAGGACATCAGGGCGCCCTGGAAACCGATTTCGACGATCGGCCGGCCAAGCCGGAACCAGTGCTCGGTCGGCAGGTCGCCCTTGGCGATGGCGAACAGGCTGGTCAGCCGCGCTTCGGAAGCCAGAAGGTCGTAGCAGCTTTCGTCGAGCTGGTGCTCCTCGACCCGGTAACCGATCGACAACAGCTTGCGCTCCGGCCGCATCAGGAAGGAGAAATCCATCTCGAAGGCGTAGCGGCGCGTGCGCTCGCGCAAGGTGAGCAGCTTGGCACGCAGCGCCTCGACGGCATTGTCGTCGCTGTGCGCGTCATGGACGTGCGCTTCGCAGGTGGCTTCCAGCCTTGCCGCCCAGTCGACGATGACGTCGCTCTGGGGCGACACGGCCTCGGTATGGATGGCGGTGGCCAATTTGCGGATCTCGCCGGCCAGCACAGCCAGGTTGATGGTGCGGATCGACGCCATTTCGGGCTGCGCCTTGATGGTGTCGACAGCGCGCCGCATGCCGTCGAGACGGTCCGCGAGACGCTGGCGCAGCGGGCGCAACTGACGGCGGTCGTCGGGCAAATCATCGAGGCTTTCGCTGAGGATGGTGACCGTGTCGAGAATGCCTTCGAAATCGCCCTGGAGATGGACGGAGGGCGCTTCGGCCCATTCGGCGCAGGCCGCCGCCACCGCCACCAGATGGCCAGCGAGATTGCCGCTGTCGACAGCCGAGATGTAAAGCGGATAGAGCGGCTTCAGTGTCGTCGTGTCGTACCAGTTGAAGAGGTGACCGCGCTCACGCGGCATGCCCTCGATCGTCGCCATGGTGGCGTCGATGCGGGTGATGGCGTCGGACAGGCTGATCCAGCCGAAGTCGCGGGCGGAGACGACGGACAGCAGGTAGACGCCGATATTGGTCGGCGAGGTGCGTGGCGCCACCACCGGCGCCGGGCTTTCCTGGAAATTATCGGGCGGCAGATGGTGGTGTTCTGCCGTCACGAAGCTTTCGAAATAGTGCCACGTGCGCCGCGCCACCGTGCGCAACGTGTGGATGTCGGCCTGCGATATGCGCAGCCGATCCTCGGTTTCAGCCGAACGGCTGATCCAGCTGGCGATGGCCGGCGAGCCAATCCAGAACAGGGCGAAGAAGAAGGCGACGAAGGCGCCGGTCGAATCGGCCAGCACCGGAATGGCAAGGCCGACGAAGCCGATGATCACGGCGCCATACATCATGCCGTAATACGACCCGACATCGTTGTCGCCCGCCTTATGCGCCTGCGAGGCGGTGCGCCATTCCAAAAGGTTCTGGCGGCTGACGAACAGCCGGTAGAGGGTACGCACGATGGCATCGCCCATCATCCAGGCGTTGTGCGCCATCAGCACGATTTTCAGCGCCACCATAGCGGTGCCGAAAGCGACGTCGCGCGCCAGGGCCGAGAAATGGCCGCGCGGCGTCTGGTCGCCGCTCTTGGGCAGGATGGCGTTGACGATGTCGAATGTCGGCGCCATGAACAGGCTGAGGATCAGCAGGGCCTGCCATTGCGCGGCCTGCGTGAAGGGCAGCAGCGTCCAGCCGGCGATCGCCGCCATCACCCAGAAGATCGGCGTCAGCGAGCGGCGCAGATTGTCGATCATCTTCCAGCGCGACAGCGCCGGCACGCCGGAGCGCGGATCGAGCATGAAGCCGAGCAGCTGCCAGTCGCCGCGCGCCCAGCGATGGTGGCGCGAGGCGTCGACCGAATATCGGGTCGGATAGTCCTCGACCAGTTCGACGTCGGTGACCAGCGCCGCGCGCGCGAGCGCGCCTTCCAGCAGATCGTGGCTGAGGATGGTGTTTTCCTCGATGCGGCCCTGCAGCGCGGCCTCGAAGGCGTCGACATGATAGAGGCCCTTGCCGGTGAAGGACCCGTCGCCGAAGACGTCCTGATAGAGATCGGACACGGCAAAGACATAAGGGTCGAGGCCGCGATTTGCCGAAAACACCCGCTGGAAGAACGACGCATCGTCGCCTGATGTCAGCGACGCGGTGATGCGCGGCTGCAGGATCGCATAGCCGGCCGTGACGACGCGCTTGCTGGCATCGAAATGCGGCCGGTTGAGCGGGTGGCAGAGCTTGCCCACGAGGGTGGCGACCGCGTCACGGGTGGTGCGCGTGTCGGCATCGAGCGTCATCACATGGACGACGTTCTCCGGCAGTGGCACGTCGAGCGGCAGGAACGTGGTGTCGCTGTCGCCGCGCAGCAGAAGATCGAGCTCGTGCAGCTTGCCGCGCTTGCGCTCCCAGCCCATCCAGGCCCCTTGCGCCGCGTTGAAGAGCCGGCGCCGGTGCAGGATGTAGAAACGCGGCGCGCCTTCGGAGGGATAGCGGGCGTTGAGACGGGCGATTTCGGTACGGGCGAATTCGAGGATTTCGGTGTCCGCCGCATCGATCTCGGTCTTCGAGTCTGGCCAGTCCGACAGCAGCGCGAAATGGATTTCATCGGCCGTGTTGGCGAGATGATGCACCTCGATGTTGCGGATGTTTTCCTCGACATCGTCGCGCGAGCCGATCAGCGACGGCACCACCACCAACGTGCGCGCCTCGGGCGGCACGCCGTGTCGGTAATCGTAGCCGACGAGGCGCGTCGGTTTCAGGAACAGCGATACGACCGTGTTGAAGAAGGCGAGCGCGCCCTCGCTGGCCGGCACGGCAAAAAGCGCCAGCATGAGGACGATCGAGGGCACCGACAGGCCGAGATTGGCAAGCGCGTTGCCGGAGAGGACGAGAAGCAGGGCCGTCAGCGCAAACACGGGTACGACGATGCCGAGCCACCCGGTCTTGCGGAAGGCACGCTTGACCGTCTGGCTGATGGTGGGCCGGTAGCCGATCGCCTTCTCCAGCTCTAGCCGGCGTGGGCCGACGAGAAAGAAGCCGACATCGGTGTGGGCGGACCCGGTTAAAACGACGTCGCCATCGCCATCACTAGCAGCGTGGCCGGCCAGCTCGATGGCCTTCTCGGCAACGCGATATTCCGAAAGGTTCGAGCGGCGCGCCAATTCCTCGATCGCGGTCCGGTACTGATCGCGCGAAAAAAAGTCGAGCGCGGCGAAATCGGTGCGCTCGCGCAGCACGGTGTCGATGCGGCTGACGCCTTCGAACCACACCGTCCAGTCGACGTCGTTGATGAGGCGCAGGCCGCGGATGATGTTGCCCGTTGTCACATTGCCGCTGGACAGCGTGTGATGTTCGGAAATGATGATTTCCTCGGCATCGGAGCCGGTCTTTTCGAGCTCGCCTTCCAGCCATTCCAGAGCCTTGCCGGCATTCTGCGATCCATCGCGCAAGCGATAGAGCAGCTGGGTGGCGAAGGTGGTGTCCTGCGCGTGGGCGCTGAAGTTGGACAGGATCGACTGCCGGTCGGCGCTGTCGTCGGTGGCCAGGACCTTGTCGGCCACATCGTTGGCGATCTGGCGCATCTGGCGGGTGCGATTGACCCTGACGGCCAGCCGGCGGAGATTTTCGATCAGGACGAAGCGCAACAGCGAAGGCAGCGCCCAGAGTTCGCCGATCTTCAGCGGCTCGACCGACTGGAAACCCTGGACGATGGACTTGAACATCGTCGCCGAAACGGAACTGTCCGAATGCGCCACATAGGTCCAGGCCAGCGCCAGCGCGCGCGGCACAGTGCCGTTGTCAGGCAGTTTCAGCGTCGGCAACTGACGATAGAACCGGCGCGGCAGGTCGCGCTTGACCTGGAAAATGGTCTCTTCGACCAGGTAATTGTTGTCGAGCAGCCATTGTGCCGCCGGCGTGATCGTCTCGCCCCTCGCCTGCGCAGCATTGGTCGACCGGTAAACTTCCAAAATCTTCTTGGCGCTGTCCCGGATACGGGCCTGAAAATCAAAGGGCGTCAGGCCGAACAGGTCCGTGAGGTCGCCTTTTGCCAGGCTTTCGCCAAGCAGCCGAAGGCGCTCTTCGGGCAGGTAATTGGAACGGATCGGCTCTTCGGTAATGGCCGGGAAGCTTGCGCTTGTCTTCTCGATTTGGGCAGGATTCGTCTGAATATTCATTGAAAATTCCGTAAGCGGGCACTGAGCGGCGTCACCGCCACGGCAATGGCCCTAAAACCGGTTCAAATGCAATTGGTTGCATAAACCCCACTTGCCGAAAGTTTGTTTCCGCACCGCGACAGGGCGTCATCTCTCAGCAAGACTCAAAGACAAGCACCCTACTTCCCACCAAGCCAGATCGGCGGAGAGGATTCAGGCTTTTTCGTGATGCCGCCAGCAGCTTACGCTATATTTCGCCGGTACCGCGATCATGTTTGGAAACAAGCGTTAATCGTTGCCGGCGACGGCGCAGATCCGGATCACGAACAGCGTTGCCTCATGGGCGGGCTGGACAAGCAGGCCGGTGCTGACCGGACCGGACCGCAGCGTATCGAGCGGTCCGAGGCGAACCGGTTCAGCGGCGGGCACGCTGACGTCGCCGTTCAAGCACAGGATGAGCGTTGTGCCGGCTTCAGTCCGGATTTCCACGGGGGCCGAAATCACCAGGCGTTCGACCGAATGCGTCATCCGGCTTCGGCGGGTCATGACATTGAGATCAGTGATCGGTCCGCCGATCAGCGCGGCCGAGGTCTGCACGTCGGCAGGGAAAGAAAACAGGGCAGTCGTCCTGTTTATGGATGTCGGCGGGTGGCCGGCGATCTCGAGGACGATGCCCTCGCCTTCGAGCACGGCAAGGGTGCGATCGATCCCGGCAAATTGCGAGAAAGGACCGCTCAATTCGACGCGCGCCATCGACACGCGCCAGTCGAAATCGTCGAGCCCGGCACCCCCAGGCGAAACGGCGATTTCCGTCGTCACGCCGCCGCCGTTCTTCCACGGCATCGACCGGTATTCGGCTGCCCGCAGGATGCGCATCGGCTCAGCCAATCAGCCGAGAATGCCGGGCAAATTGAGCTGGTGCTCCTTGGCGCATTCGACGGCGATCTCGTAGCCGGCATCGGCGTGGCGCATGACACCGGTCGCCGGGTCGTTCCAAAGCACCCGCTCCAGGCGCCTGGCCGCTTCGCGCGTGCCGTCGGCGACGATCACCATGCCGGCGTGCTGCGAGAAACCCATGCCGACGCCGCCGCCATGGTGCAGCGACACCCAGGTGGCGCCGGACGCCGTGTTGAGCAATGCGTTGAGCAGCGGCCAGTCGGATACCGCGTCCGAGCCGTCCTTCATCGATTCCGTTTCGCGGTTCGGCGAGGCGACCGAGCCGGAATCGAGGTGATCGCGACCGATGACGACAGGCGCCTTCAACTCGCCCTTGGCCACCATTTCGTTGAAGGCGAGCCCGAGCCGATGCCGGTCGCCGAGGCCGACCCAGCAGATGCGCGCCGGCAGACCCTGGAAGGCGATGCGCTCGCGCGCCATGTCCAACCAGTTGTGGAGGTGGGTGTTGCCAGGTGTCAGTTCGCGCACCTTGGCATCGGTCTTGTAGATATCTTCCGGATCGCCCGACAGAGCTGCCCAGCGGAACGGCCCGATGCCACGGCAAAACAGCGGACGGATATAGGCCGGCACGAAACCGGGGAAGGCGAAAGCGTTCTCGAACCCCTCCTCCTTGGCCACCTGGCGGATGTTGTTGCCGTAGTCGAGCGTCGGCACCCCAGCGTTCCAGAGCGCCACCATCGCCTCGACATGTTCGCGCATGGAGGCGCGGGCTGCCTTCTCGACCGCCTTGGGGTCGCTGACGCGCTTCTCGCGCCACTCGGCCATCGTCCAGCCCTTCGGCAGGTAGCCGTTGATGGGATCATGCGCCGAGGTCTGGTCGGTGACCATATCGGGGCGAATGCCACGCCTGAACATCTCCGGCACGATGTCGGCCGTATTGCCAAGCAGGCCGACCGACTTCGCCTCGCCGGCCTTGGTCCAGCGTTCGATCTTTTCCAGCGCCTCGTCGAGCGTGTCGGCGCGCTCGTCGACGTAGCGGGTGCGCAGGCGGAAATCGATCGAGTCCGGATTGCATTCGATCGCCAGGCAGCAGGCGCCGGCCATGACGGCGGCGAGCGGCTGGGCGCCACCCATGCCGCCGAGACCGCCGGTCAGGATCCATTTTCCCCGGAGATTGCCGCCATAGTGCTGGCGGCCGGCCTCGACGAAGGTCTCGTAGGTGCCCTGCACGATGCCTTGCGTGCCGATGTAGATCCACGAGCCGGCCGTCATCTGGCCGTACATCATCAAGCCCTTCTTATCGAGCTCGTTGAACTTTTCCCAATTCGCCCAGTGCGGCACCAAATTGGAATTGGCGATCAGCACGCGTGGGGCGTCGGGATGGGTGCGGAACACGCCGACCGGCTTGCCGGACTGGACCAGCAAAGTCTCGTCATCGGCCAGCGTCCTCAGGGAGGCGACGATGCGGTCAAAGTCGTTCCAGGTGCGCGCCGCCCGGCCGATGCCGCCATAGACGACCAGCTCGTTGGGATTTTCTGCAACATCCGGGTCGAGATTGTTCATCAGCATGCGCAGCGGCGCTTCCGTCAGCCAGGAGCGCGCGCTGATTTCGGTGCCGCGCGGGCTGCGGACTTCGCGGATGTTGTGGCGAGGATTGTTCATGGCGTCACTCCATAAAGGACCTGATGTCAGACGCGCGCCCAGGATGTCGCGGTCTCGAGGATTTTCCGCAGGGTGGCGCGGATCGGTGCTGCGAACTCTGCATCGTAAGGCACCGGCCAATTGTCCGGCGTACCCTTGCCATCGGGCTCGCGCATATAGCCGCGGTTGGAGAGTTCCATCTGCAGCGCATGCACACCTTGCTGCGGCTGGCCGAAATGGCGTGTGATCCAGCCGCCTTTGAAGCGGCCGTTGATGACAGAGGTTTCACCGGTTTCGGCCATGATCTGGCCGACCATCGCCTGCAGCGTCGGATCGGCGCTCCTACCGTCATTGGTGCCGAGATTGAAAACCGGCAGCGTGCCTTCAAACAGGCGCGGCAGCACTGAACGGATCGAGTGGCAGTCATAGAGGACGATCTTTTCGTGCAAGCCACGCAACCGGTCGATCTCGACCTGCAGGGCGGCATGGTAGGGCACGAAGAATTTCTCGCGACGCTCGTCGATCTCCGACGGCCCCGGTTCTTCGCCCTCGCGATAGAGCGGATCGCCATCGAAAGTCTCGGTCGGGCAAAGGCCGGTCGTCGCCTGGCCGGGGTAAAGCGAGGCGCCGGAGGGATCGCGGTTGACGTCGATGACGGTGCGCGAGATCGCGGTGTGCACCACCGTCGCCCCGAGGCCGGCGGCAAAGTCATAGAGATTGTCGATCCACCAATCGCAATCGCGGCGGCCGAGCCAGGGCGAGACCAGCCGATTCTCAAGGCCGGCCAGGTCGATGCCGGTGTGCGGTAGCGACACCAGCAACGGGGCTGTGCCGGGCGTGACCGTCAGCCAGGGCGCGCTTGCCATCACATCGCTCCGGAAATCGACGGCAGAGCCACGCCGCCGGCGGCCTCGATGGCCGCACCGCTGCGCACCATGGCGATGGCTTTTTCCATATCGGGGTGGAAATGGCGGTCATTGTCGAGATGTGGCACTTCGGCCCGGACCAGCTTGCGCACTGCCTCCAGAGCGTCACTCGAGGCCAGCGGCGCATGGAAATCGCAGCCTTGGGCCGCGGCCAGCAGTTCGATGCCGATCACCGCGGTGGCGTTCTCGACCATGCCGATCAGCCGGCGCGCACCGTGCGCGGCCATCGAAACATGGTCTTCCTGGTTGGCCGATGTGGGAATCGAATCGACGCTGGCCGGATAGGCTTTCTGCTTGTTTTCCGAGACAAGCGCCGCCGCCGTCACCTGCGGGATCATGAAGCCGGAGTTCAGACCGGGCTTCGGCGTCAGGAAGGCCGGCATGCCCGAAAGTGCCGGATCGACAAGCATGGCAATGCGGCGTTCCGACAGCGAGCCGATCTCGCAGACCGCGAGCGCGATCATGTCGGCGGCGAAGGCCACCGGTTCGGCGTGAAAATTGCCGCCGGAAAGCGCGGTGTCATCCTCGGCGAAGATCAGCGGATTGTCGGTGACGCCATTGGCTTCGGTGCCCAGCGTGTCGGCCGCCTGGCGCAGCACGGTGAGTGCGGCGCCCATGACCTGCGGCTGGCAGCGCAGGCAATAGGGATCCTGCACGCGTTCGTCGCCAACCCGATGCGATTCACGGATGGCGCTGCCGGCCATCAGATTGCGCAGGGCGTCGGCCGTCTCGATCTGGCCGGGATGCTTTCTCAGCACATGGATGCGCGGATCGAAGGGGGCGTCAGAACCTTTTGCCGCGTCGGTCGATAGGGCACCAGCGACCAGCGCCGATTGATAGAGCACTTCGGCCTCGAACAAGGCGGCCAGCGCATAGGCGGTCGAAAACTGGGTGCCGTTGAGCAGCGCCAGGCCTTCCTTGGCGCCCAGTGTCACCGGCTCCAGTCCATGTGAGACGAAGGCGACCTTGGCCGGGAAACGGCCATGCGGGGTAAAACATTCGCCGACGCCGATCATCACCGCCGTCATGTGCGACAGCGGGGCAAGGTCCCCGGAGGCGCCGACCGAACCCTGCGCCGGCACCACCGGGATGACGTCGTTGGCCAGCATTGCTTCCAGCAATTCGATGGTTTGCGGCCTCACGCCGGACGCGCCCTGCGCCAGGCTGGCGAGCTTCAGCGCCATCATCAGCCTGCAGACAGCAACCGGCATCGGCTCGCCGACGCCGGCGGCGTGCGACAGAACGATGTTGCGCTGCAAGGTCTCGAGATCCTCGGCCGGGATGCGGACGCTGGCCAGTTTGCCGAAACCGGTGTTGATGCCATAGACCGGTTCGCCCTTGGCGACGATCCTGGCGACGGCCTCGGCGCTCGCCTTGATCTTTGGCCGGCAGGCGTTGTCCAGCTTGGGCACGGCGCCACGATAGATGGCGTGCCAGTCGGCCAGCGTCGCATTGCCGGGCTTCAGGGTCAGTTCGGTCATTGTCCTCTCCAGATGCGGGCATGCAGCGGGTTGAAGCCCATGCGGTAGACGAGTTCGGCGGGGCGCTCGATGTCCCAGATCGCCAGGTCGGCGGATTTTCCGGCTTCCAGCGTGCCGATTTCTCCCAGCAAACCAAGCGCGCGGGCCGCCTCGCGGGTGACGCCGGCAAGGCATTCATCGACGGTCAGGCCGAACAGGGTCGCGGCCATGTTCATGGTCAGAAGCAGCGAGGTCAGCGGCGAGGTGCCGGGGTTGTTATCGGTGGCGACAGCCATCTTGACGCCGTGCTGGCGAAACAGGCCGATCGGCGGCTTCTTGGTTTCGCGAATGAAATAATAGGCGCCGGGCAGGATCGTCGCCACGGTTCCGGCCTTGGCCATCGCCGCCGCACCTGCCTCATCGGTGTATTCGAGATGATCGGCCGACAGCGCACCATAGCGGGCGGCGAGTTCGGCGCCATGCAGGTTGGACAGCTGGTCGGCATGGAGCTTGACCGGCAGGCCGGCCGCTTTGGCCGCATCGAAGACGCGCGCCATCTGTTCCGGCGAAAAGGCGATGCCCTCGCAGAAACCGTCGACGGCATCGGCCAGCCCCTCGGCGGCAACCGAAGGAAGAATCTCATTGGCGACCAGATCGATAAAAGCGTCCTTGTCGCCCTTGGCTTCCGGCGGCAGCGCGTGAGCGCCGAGGAAGGTCGTGCGGATCGTCACCGGCCGTTGCTCGCCCAGTTGGCGGGCGGCACGCAGCGACTTCTTCTCGTTTTCGAGGTCGAGGCCATAGCCGGACTTGATCTCGACGGTGGTCACGCCTTCGGCGATCAGCGCATCGAGGCGCGGCAGCGATTGAGTGACCAGTTCGTCTTCGCTGGCGGCGCGCAGCGACTTGACCGAGGAGACAATGCCGCCGCCGGCCCGGGCGACCTCTTCATAGGTGGAGCCGGCCAGCCGCATCTCGAATTCGTTGGCGCGGTTGCCGGCATGGACCAGATGGGTGTGGCAGTCGATCAGGCCGGGTGTGATCCAGCGGCCCTCGCAATCGATCGTCTCGACGCCCTGGGCAAGTGTTGGGGGCAGCTCCGACTCGGGGCCGGCATAGACAATGCGGCCGTCACGCGAAGCGACCGCGCCGTGTTCGACGATGCCAAGTCCGGCAGACCCTTCGGCCATGGTCGCGAGCCGCGCATTGCGCCACAGACGAAGATCCCCTGCCCGGCTTTTGCTCTGTCCAGCCATCATCTTTTCCGTTTCAATCGATAACGATTATGTATATACATATCGAAACGCACTGCAAGTGCCATCATCGCATGAGAGACAGAGAACCGGAGAGAAAAGTGGCAGCAATCTTTGCGGAACAGGCGCTCCTTCCCAATGGCTGGCGCGATAATGTGCGGATCACCCTGGCCGGGGGACGCATTACAGCCGTTCAGCCTGGTGCCGCTGCGACAGCCGACGACGAACGCCACGCGATCCTGTTGCCCGGCATGCCCAATTTGCACAGCCACGCCTTCCAGCGCGGCATGGCCGGCCTTGCCGAGCTTCGCGGCCCCTCCGCCGACAGTTTCTGGAGCTGGCGAGAGGTGATGTACCGCTTCGCCCTGTCGATGACGCCCAATCAGGTCGAGGCGGTTGCAGCGCAGCTCTATGTCGAGTTGCTGGAGGCCGGTTTTTCCCGCGTCGGCGAATTTCACTATCTGCATCACGACCGCGATGGAAAACCCTATGCCAACCTCGCCGAGATGGCCGAACGCATTGCGGCCGCGGCCGGCGAGACGGGCATCGGCCTGACGCTGTTGCCGGTGTTTTATGCGCACTCGTCTTTCGGCGGTGCCGTGCCAAACGAAGGCCAGCGGCGATTCATCAACGATGTGAATCGGTTCTCGCGGCTTGTTGAGAAATGCCGCGAATCGGTTCGTGCACTGAATCAGGCTGTCGTCGGCGTCGCTCCGCACAGTTTGCGCGCCGCGACACCGGAAGAACTGATTGAGGTGACTGCCATAGCACCGGATGGGCCTATCCACATCCACATTGCCGAGCAGGTGAAAGAGGTCGAGGATTGCCTTGCCTGGTCGGGCGCGCGGCCGGTCGAATTTCTGCTTGGGCATGCCAAGGTCGACAAGCGCTGGTGCCTGATCCACGCCACGCACATGACCGATGCTGAAACCGTTGCCATGGCCAGGAGTGGCGCCATCGCCGGCCTTTGCCCGATCACCGAGGCCAATCTCGGCGACGGCACTTTTGCAGCGCCACTGTTCAGAGACCATGGCGGCCGCTTCGGGGTCGGCTCCGATTCCAACGTGCTCATCGGCCTCCCGGACGAGTTGCGCCAGCTCGAATATTCGCAGCGCCTCGCCCGCCGCGCCCGTAATGTGCTGGCGGTCGCCGGCGGCTCGACTGGCCGCGCGCTGTTCGACGCCGCACTCGACGGTGGCAGCGTCGCGCTTGGCGCCGGTGCTTCCGCGATCGCCGCCGGCGCCTCGGCCGATCTCGTCTCGCTCGATCCCAAAAATCCCTCGCTGGCCGGCAAGACCGGCGACGCAATTCTCGACGCCTGGATCTTCGCCAATGGCAGCAAGGTCGACTGCGTCTGGGTGCATGGGCTCAAACAGGTCAGCGGCGGCAGGCATGTGAAGCGAGAGGCCATCGCCGGGCGGTTTCGCAGCGTGATGACGGCGCTTTCGGCATGAGCATGGCCGACACAGTGGTAGCGGAAGGTGGCGGCTCGCTGCACCAGCGCATCCTGACCGACATTAGCGAGAAGATCACGTCCGGGGCCTGGGCGCCCGGCCATCGCATCCCGTTCGAGCACGAATTGAGCGTGCAATACAATTGCTCGCGCATGACGGTGAACAAGGCGCTGTCACAGCTTGCCAAGGCCGGGCTGATCGAACGCCGCCGCCGCTCAGGCAGCTTTGTGCGCCGGCCGCAGTCGCAAGCGGCGGTGCTGGAAATCCACGATATCCGCATCGAGGTCGAAGCGCTCGGTCTGCCCTATCGCTACGAGCGCGTGATGCGACACAAAAGGCGCAGCAGCGCCGGGGACCGCGCCTCGCTGGAATTGGGCTTGGCCGGACCGGTTCTGGCGCTGGAATGCGGGCATTTCGCCGGCGAGCGGCCGTTCGCGCATGAACAGCGGCTGATCAACCTCACCGCCGTGCCCGAGGCAGCGGACGAGGAATTCGTGGCCATCGCACCAGGGCCATGGCTGATCGGCCGCGTGCCGTGGAGCGAAGCCGAGCACCGGATTCGCGCTGTCGCAGCCGACAGGCATATCGCCGCGGCACTCGACATAGAAACCGGTGCGCCTTGCCTGGTGGTCGAGCGGCGGACATGGAGCGCCGAACATCCGGTCACCCATGTACGCTTTACCTACGCAGCCGAGAGCCACACGCTGGTGGCAAGGTTCAGGCCGTCGCAGGGGTGAGGCGTGTCCAGCCGCAGGCTGGCGAAAAGCCAACGATTTGGCTTTTCGAACACCGAACGCCCGGAGCCATAGCGGAGGGCAGCGGCGCCGACCCCCACCCGGACCTTCGGTCCGACCTCCCCACAAGGGGGAGGTAGAAGGCCGCCGATCAAATCGCCGCGGTAATAATAATCTCGACCAGATAATCCGGGGTGGCGAGCTTTGCTTCGCCGGTGGCGCGGGCCGGCGTGTTGCCTTGCGGCACCCACTTGTCCCACTCAGCGTTCATCTCGGCAAAGGTGCTCATGTCGGCCAGCCAGATGATCGCCTGCAGGATCTTGGTCTTGTCGGAACCGGCCTTGGCCAGCAGTTCGTCGATAGCTGCCAGGATATCCTTGGTCTGCGATGCGACGTTGCCGGTTGGCTGGCCGACCTGGCCGGCCAGATAGACGGTATCTCCGTGAATGACGATCTGGCTCATGCGCGGGCCGACATCGATGCGACGAATGCTCATTGGATGGTTCCTTCCTGTGGCGGTTGCGCTTCTTTAGAGTCGCCGCCGGCTTCGGGCAAGATCGTCAGGTCGAATCCCCTTGGGCCAATGGCATATGGATGTGCAAACACGGCAAGTTAACCCTGCGGCCGCAATTGCGCCGGATTGGCTTGTTGACTAATGTAATAACATCACATATCCAATCGGCCGCTGCCAGCAGCCGGATTTCGCCGCCTACGGATCGCAGAATGACAAATACCTGCCTGACATTCCGCGACCTGACGCTTGGCTACGGCAGCCACCCGGCGATCCATCATCTCGACGGCACCATCCGCAAGGGCTCGCTGACCGCTGTGGTCGGCGCCAACGGCTCCGGCAAATCGACGCTGATGAAAGGCATTGTCGGCGTCCTGAAGCCAATGGCCGGCGAGGTTATCCGCGCGCCCGGTGTACGTGCCGCCTATCTGCCGCAGCAATCGGAGCTCGACCGCTCCTTTCCGGCACGGGTGGTGGATCTGGTTTCGCTCGGCCTGTGGCCACGGCGCGGCCTGCTTGGCCGCTACACCAGGGAAGATCGCGAAGACGTCAGCAAGGCGCTGATGGCGGTTGGCCTCGGCGGTTTCGAGAAGCGGCCGATCGACACGCTGTCGGGCGGCCAGTTGCAGCGCACGCTGTTTGCGCGTGTCCTGCTGCAGGACGCCGACCTCATCCTGCTCGACGAACCCTTCAATGCCGTCGACGCCAAGACGGTCGGCGACCTCATTGCCCTAATCAAGCACTGGCATGGCGAGGAACGCACCATCATGGTTGTCGTGCACGATCTGGACCTGGTGCGGCAGAATTTCCCCGAAACGCTGCTTCTCGCCCGCCAGCCGATCGCCTGGGGCGAAACCAGGGAAACGCTGAAGCCGGAAAACCTGTTGCGCGCCCGCCGCTTTCACGAGGCCTGGGAAGAAAATGCGCCCTGGTGCGAGCCGGGCGAGGACGCTCATGGTCACGATGACCATGGCCCCGATCACCATGACCATCGACACGGCGTCGGACCGAGGGCTGCCTGATGGACATGCTTTACGGCCTTGTCATCGCGCCCTTCGCCGATTTCGGCTTCATGCAGCGGGCTTTGATCGGTTCGCTGATGCTGTCGCTCGGCGCCTGCCCTATCGGCGTCTTCCTGATGCTGCGGCGCATGAGCCTGTCGGGCGACGCGATGGCGCACGCCATCCTGCCCGGCGCGGCCGCCGGCTTCCTGTTCTATGGGCTGGAGATCCTGCCGATGACCATCGGCGGCCTGATCGCCGGCGTCATCGTCGCGCTCGGCGCCGGCGCCGTCTCGCGCTTCACCATCCAGCGCGAGGACGCTTCGATGGCGGCGTTCTATCTGATTTCGCTCGCCATCGGCGTGCTGATGGTGTCAATCCGCGGTTCCAGCGTCGATCTCATGCACGTGCTGTTCGGCACCGTGCTGGCGCTCAACGATGAGGCCCTGACGCTGATCGGCGGCATCGTCGCGGTGACGCTGGTCAGCCTCGCCATCTTCTGGCGGGCGCTGGTCGCCGAATGCCTCGACCCGCTGTTCCTGCGCTCGGTCAGCCGGCTCGGCAGTCCGGTGCATTTCATCTTCCTCGGCCTTGTCGTGCTCAACCTTGTCGGCGGCTTCCAGGCACTCGGCACGCTTCTGTCGGTTGGGCTGATGATGCTGCCGGCCGCAGCCGCCCGCTTCTGGACAGTTCGCGTCGAGCCGATGTGCGTGCTGGCGGTGCTGATCGGCTTCGCGTCCTGCGTCGCCGGGCTGCTTTTGTCCTATCACGCGTCACTGCCGTCCGGCCCGGCCATCATCCTGTCGGCCGGCGTCGTCTATTTCGCCTCGATCCTGTTTGGCACGCGCGGCATTCTGCGCGCGCGCATCATCCATCACCGTCACAGAACGGCCTGATCCCGCCCCTAGAAGGAGACCCGTCTATGCTGAAATCGATCTATGCCGCCTTGGCTATGAGCGTTATAACATTAACCGCCTTTGGCGCATCGTCGGCCTTGGCGGCACCGCTGAAAGTGGTCGCCAGCTTCACCGTCATTGCCGATTTCGCCAAAAATGTCGGCGGCGACCGCATCGACGTCACCACCATTGTCGGGCCGGATGGCGACGCCCATGTCTACGAGCCGAGCCCGGCCGATGCTGTGGCCATGGCCAAGGCCGACATCGTGCTGGTCAACGGCCTGCATTTCGAAGGTTTCCTGCAGCGGCTGGTCGATGCCAGCGCCACCAAGGCGTCTATCATTACCTTGACCAAGGGCGTGACGCCGATCGATTTCAAGCCTGAATTCGCCGACGCCGACGCGGCCGAAGGTGCCGGCACCGGCGGCGGCAAGACGGTCACCGATCCGCACGCCTTCCAGTCGGTCGCCAACGCCAGGATCTACGTGAAGAACATCGCCGAGGCTTTCTGCGCGGCGGATGCGGACGGCTGCGTCAGCTACCAGACCAATGCCGCCGCCTACACGAGGAAGCTCGACGCGGTCGAAGGTGAAGTGAAAACTGCGATTGCCTCGATCCCGGAGAGCAAGCGCGTCGTCATCACCTCGCATGACGCCTTCGGCTATTTCGAACACGCGTATGGCCTGACCTTCCTCGCCCCGCAAGGCATCTCGACCGACTCCGAGCCATCCGCCGCAGACGTCGCCAAACTGGTCAATCAGGTGAAGCAGGACAAGGCGGCTGCGATCTTCGTCGAGAACATCACCAACCCGCGCCTGATCGAACAGATCGCCAGCGAAACCGGCATCAAGGTCGGCGGCACGCTCTATTCGGATGCGCTGTCGCAGCCCGACGGCCCGGCTGCGACCTATATCGACATGATGCACAACAACATCCGTCAGATCAAAGGCGCCATTCTCGGCAGCTGAGTATGAAGGATTGTCCAGCCGGGCCGCATCGGCCCGGTTGGATTTTCCGGCACGCAGTGTCTATTTGGCAGAGAATTCCTTCGGTATGGATTGCCGCCCATGTCGGGGAGTGGCAAGACTGCCGCCTGACCAGTTTGCGAGGATGCTGCCATGGAATACCGCGAAATCAGCGAGGACTATTCGGTTTCGGGCCAGATCCAGCCTGAGGACGTCGCCGCCATCAAGGAAGCCGGCTTCAAGAGCGTCATCTGCAACCGGCCCGATGACGAACAGCCCGGCCAGCCTTCTGCCGACACCGTCAAGGCAGCGGTCGAAGCCGCAGGGCTTGCCTTCCGTTACATCCCCGTCATCAGCGGCCAGATCACCGCCGAGAATGTCGGGGATCAGGCCGAAGCGCTCGACGAACTCGACGGCCCGGTCTTCGCCTATTGCCGCTCCGGCGCCCGCTGCACCAATCTCTATGGGCTGATCCAACAGTCGAAGGGCTGAACGGCCTTCCGTCATTCCGTAGGCTGGCGATCCTTCACACCCCCCTCTGCCCTGCCGGGCATCTCCCCCGCAAGGGGGTGTTTGGACCGGAGACATCGCGAACAGGTGTGCGAGGACATCGCGAACAGTTTGGCGTGCTTTGCGCCGGGAGGTTCGCGATGTCATTTGGGAACACCAGCGTGATGGATGGGAAGTTGGAGTTTGTGCGTTTTGCGGTGCAGGATGGCAGCAATGTCAGTGCGCTTTGTCGTCGTTTCGGGATTGGCCGAACCTGTGGTCACAAGTTGATCGCGCGGTATCGCGCCCATGGCGAGGCCGGGCTTGCGGAGCAATC
>NZ_JAMYOI010000020.1:0-117326 GCF_040319775.1 Mesorhizobium sp. M0870 | reverse complement strand
GCCAGCAAAACTACCCGCACACCTCATCCGATTAAGACAACGGCTGGGAGACCTCATCCTCCCAAAAACACGGGGGCGATCATGCCCCCGTGTCGTCAAAAAGCTACCAGCCAAATATCCTGTCAGAACACTGAAGGTGCCTAAGTGAACTGCATTACCGCTTCGAGCGGGCTTTTTATTGGGTCAACAACTCAGCTGCGCGCCGCGCGATCCGGCGCCATGCCATAATCTTCGCTGCGCTCCACCGCGCGGTAGAAGTCGGCAAGCTGCTTGCCGCGCTCGGGCTTGAAGATGCGGCCAGCGATGACCACGGAGGCGATGCGATCGATGCGGAAGGCGCGAAAATCGTCGCGCATCTCGCACCAGGCGACCAGCGTCCACACCTTGCCCCAAAACCACAGGCCGAGCGGGCGGATATCGCGGGCGGTGCCGCGGCCGGCCTCGTCGGAATAGTCGATGGTCAGCACCTGCCGTTTTTCGACCGCGCGCTCGATCAGGTCAATCGCCTCGCGAGCAGCGTCGCTGACCACCCACATCGGTGTGTGGATCTCAGTGCGGGCGATGCGGTCTTTCTCGGCATCGGGCAATACGGCGCCGATCTTGACCAGCGCCTCGTCGGCGGCCCTCGCCATGGCGGCACCGCCAAAGGCGCGCACCATGCGGGCGCCGGCGACCAGCGCGACGATCTCGTCACGCGTGAACATCAGCGGCGGAAGGTCGAAACCCTCCCTCATCATATAGCCAACGCCGGCCTCGCCGTCGATCGGCACTCCGGTCGACTGCAAATCGGCAATGTCGCGATAGATGGTTCGCTCGGAAACTTCGAGCCACGTGCCGAGCTTCTGGGCAGTGACCAGTCGGCCACCGCGCAGATGCTGCACGATCTGGAAGAGCCTGTCGGCGCGGCGCATCGTATGGTCCCTCGGCGTTGTCTCTATGCATGTCGCCCGAAACCGGTCCACCTCTGGGTGGCATGCATCGTGTTTTCGCGCATGCCGCTATCCCAAAACCGCAGAACACTTTTGGGCGGCATGTATCATGGCTTCAGCCCTTCGCGCTTGCGCTGCGCGGCGACGAACTCCGCGCCGAAGGACAGTTTCTTCGTCGTCGGTGTTTTCGCATCGAGCACGCGCCAGAATGGTGCCACGCCACTCAGCGTCATACCGCGCTGGAGGTCCTCGTTGGCGGCTTCGGCAACAGTGCGCAGATGATAGCCTATGGTGACCGGGCATGTCACTTCGGCGCCATGCTCTATGGCAAGTGCTGTACGCAGCGCACGCATATCCATCTCGACGCCTTCGGGAATCGAGCGGATGAAATCATCGACCTGGCGCGCCGTCGGCACCAGCATAGGCTGGCCTTCGACGACACCGGCCATCGTGCGCGGCGTCGGCCTCACGCCGTTGATGCCTGGTGTGCTCAGTCTGTCGTTCCAACTCTTCATCGATCGTCCTTTAACGCCAATGCGCAGTGTCCGAAGCTGGCACCATTGCACGCCCCTCCTGACAGCATACTGTCAGGAGGCTTCAGCGTACTCCTTGGCGAACAGCGTCCGCATCTGTGCGAGATCGCTGCCTCTTTCGGGGTAGAGCGCCTTCAGAAAGGCGAGTGCGAAGGTGCCTGGTGCCGAGCCCGGTGCGGAAACGATGTTGCCGTCGGCTACGGCATGCGGCACATCCTCGTAGTTCTCGGCACCGGCATAACCGGCTTCATGACCCTTGATCCACTCGCGGCCATTGCTGGTATGCCTGGCCTTCTCGAAAAGGCCGGCTCGGGCCAGCGCCAGCGTGCCGGCGCAGATGCCGCCGACCACGCCGCCGCGCGATGCAATGGCGGCAAGCAGGTCGCCTACATCAGGCGGTGCCTTGCCCGTCCACCGGTCGGAACCAATGACGGCAATGGCATAGAGATCGGCATTCTCGCCGGCGCCTGTTGCGCGATCGGGGATCAGCCGAAAGCCGCTAATGCCCGTCACCTGCTTGCCATCAGGCGTCAGCGACACGGCACGGGCGCCGAACCATTCGACCGCCGAGGCCGCCAGCAGCCCATACTCCCAGTCAGCGAAGCCTTCGATGAAAAGGAAACCGATTGTCTTTTGTTCGGGCATAAGCGCGCTCCGCGTGTCGACCTGTTACCCTGCTTGTTATCTGGGCGTTGACGCGCCCACATCCAATCGCCGGGTCGAAAAATTGGCTTCAATTGCCGCGAGAGCCACGGTCGGCGTACATGTCGGGCCAGCCGATATCCTTGCGAATGTCCGCCGGCAGCGAGTTCATGAACCGCTGGGTGCGGATCTCGTTGCGCATCGTCCGGATCTTGCCGACATAGTGCTGCATGCCGCGCAGAATGGTGTAACCGTTCATGGCTAAGTCTCCTCTCTCTGTGTAGAGGCACTATCGCATACCCCTCCTGACAGCAGTCTGTCAGGAGGATGTCAGGGCGCGAGACAATAGTTGCGGCCGGTGCGCGCGCCGCAGGCAAGGCATCGCTTCTCGCCGCATCGAGCGGTGCCTCAAGGCAGGTTTGCGACGTCCGATTGTTCATGGCGACGACGTTGTTTTCGGCGCCGCTGTTCAGCGTCCGGCGACGGACTGTCGGAATACGAGGCCTTCAGCGAGGTGACCGCAGGTCTGATATGAAGGGAGAAAATTCTTCCCCAACAGCAGGGAGACGACGATGAGCTTGCAACTGACAGGTATCCACCATCTGACCGCCATCACCGCCAATGCGCCTGGCAATCTTCATTTCTACACCAAGGTGCTGGGTCTGCGGCTGGTCAAGAAGACCGTAAACCAGGACGACACCTCGGCCTACCACCTCTTCTATGCCGACGGCGAAGCGACGCCGGGCACCGACCTTACCTTCTTCGACTGGCCGGTCGGCCGCGAGCGGCGCGGCACGCACAGCATCGTGCGGACCAGCCTCAGGGTCGGCAGCCGGGAGAGCCTTGCCTGGTGGAAGCAACACTTGACCGATGAAGGCCTGGCAACAGGAGAGGTCGCCGACATCGGCGGTTATGCGTCGTTGGACTTCGAAGATCCCGAGGGCCAGCGTCTGCGCCTGGTCCGCGATGGCGGCAAGGGCGGCAGCCATCCCTGGGCGCAAAGCCCGGTACCGGTCGAGCACCAGATACGCGGGCTCGGGCCGATCGTCATCAGCGTTCCCGACATCACCAACACCGAAGCGGTGGTGACCAAAGTGATGAACATGCGCAAGGCGCGCGACTATGTCTCGCCGGAGGGGCAGGTTCACGTCTTCGAAATGGGAGAGGGCGGGCCGGCGGCGGAGTTGCATGTCCTGGTGCAGCCGGGACTGGCGCCGGCGCGGCAAGGCGCGGGTGCGGTTCACCATGTCGCCTTCAGGGCGCCGGACCAGGAGACGCTGCATCAATGGACGGCGCGGCTGGCCGAGTTCCGGCTGCCGTCGAGCGGCGAGGTCGAGCGCTATTATTTCCGTTCGCTCTACTTCCGCGAGCCGAATGGCATCCTGTTCGAGATCGCAACCGACGGGCCGGGGTTCACCGCCGACGAGCCGCTGGAAACACTGGGGGAAAGCCTCGCCTTGCCGCCATTCCTCGAACCGAAGCGGGCTTCGATCGAGGCTGGCCTCAAGCCGCTGAAGTAGATCGTTTTCCCAGTTGCAGACGGGCGCCGCGTTCCGACCTAGGATCGCGGCGTCGTTCTTTCTCAGGCAATGAACGACGTGCTTTGACAGCCGGGCGCGTTGCTGGTCAAAGGCGGCATGACGAAATTCCTCGCCCTTGTCATCGTCGGTTTCATGGTCATTCAACTGATCAAGCCGCTCGGCTGGCCAGGCCTCAAGCGACGCGGCGATTTCTGGAAGCTGGCACTGCTCGCCATGGCCGCGATTTCACTGGCGGCCGTGCTCGGGCATTTGACGTAGGACGGCACTTGTCGTCGGTGCCCCATTGCCAAGCACCGGGCCAACCAGATGCTCGGCCCAAGCCCGGTAGCCTGCTTCCGAGGCGTGAAAGCCGTCCGAGGCAAAGCCGGCTTCCGGATTGGTGATCGGCAGGCGCGGCGCCGGCACCGCGCCGCGCTCCAGGCAAAGGCGTTCGCCCATCCGGTTCATGTCGGTGGCGCGAATCTCAAGAATTTTTCCGAGCAGCGGCGGCATGGCCGGCGCCCGGGTGAACTCCAGCACCGGCGACCATACCACGCGTGCTTCCGGCCATTTGGCGCGCAGGCCGTAGAGCAGGCCACCGAACTCCTTCTTGAAGCGCGGCACGGAGTGAAAATTCTTGGCGTCGTTGGTGCCGATGGCCAGCACGATATGCGTCCACGGATCGGCCGACAGATTGGGCAGGACATGGTCGCGGATCTGGCCCGACGTTGCCGAATTGAAGCCGGCCGCCCGCCAGCGCACGGCGCGGCCTGTGCTTTGTGAAATCAGCACGGCGAGTTGCGCGGCAAGCCCGTCTTCCGAATTGCCGATGCCGACCGACGCGGCGGAGGAATCGCCCAGCACCAGAAGCGAGATCGCCGGCGCCTTGCCTGGTATTTCGTGCATGACCGGCCCTTGCGCCGGCAGCATGCGCGTGGTGCGGCGTCGCACGCCGAGGCCTTGCCAAATATAGACCGGGAAGGCGAGCCAGGTGAGTAGGGCCGGGAAGCGCATAGCAGTACCGTAAAACGATCAGCGGCAGCCTTAGCGCATGTTTTGGTCGACGGGAACGCTCTTCAATCGCAGCAACTCGCCTGCCCCGCTTGCTTGCCCTGATATTCATCGTGCAGCCGCACCCAATCCATCAGTCCGTGATAGGGGCCGTTCTCGTTGCGGCCCTTCGGCGTCATGTCGAGATAGTCGTAGGCGCCGATCTGCGCCTCGCCGCCGCGGGCGCGCGACATGAAGGTGAGCAAGATGTCGCCGGTCTCGTCCCGGTAGAAAACGCTGGTGCCGGGAAGCTCCTTCGATGTCCGTGGACGGGTCTCGAAATTGTAGGTGGTGTCGCCGGCGGCGATCTGCTTGTCGGTGAAGGAGACCTGCATGTCGAAGTTGAAATCCGAGGCATAGGACGACACCCAGTCGAACTTCCAGCCCATGCGCTGCTTGTAAGGCAGAAGTTCCGCCAGTGGGGCGCGCGAAACCACGACCAGCGACACGTCGTGATGCCGCAGATGCTGATTGGCGCCGTCGATATGGTCGGCAAGGAATGAGCAGCCCTCGCAATGATTGACGCAGCCCGGCCCGAACATGAAGTGATAGACGATCAGCTGGCTGTTGCCGGCAAACAGGTCGGCCAGTCTCTTCGGCCCTTGCCCGGTCTCGAAGACATAGTCCTTCCGGATCTTCAGCCAGGGCAATTCACGCCGCTCAGCCGCGATCCGCTCGCGGAGCCGCGTCAGTTCCTTCTCGCGCGCCAGATGCGCCTTGTGCGCCTGGAACCAGTCTTCGCGCGAAACGACCTTGTTGCGATGCATGAACCTCTCCCTGAAGTGTCATTCCAAGGACGTTCGGGATGAGCACAACCCGACATCGCCCGAGAGGAAATAAGGACGGAGAGGCTCCGCCCCAAGCCCGGCAAGTCACAAACAAAAAACCCGGGCGCATCGGCCCGGGTTCGAAGGAGGAAGAAAGGACTGTGGTCAGGCGGCCTGTTCCAGGCTCGCCTTCCATTTTCCGAGCGCTGCCAGATGGTTCATGTGGGCGCGATGGGTGAAGGCAGCCTGACCGACGGCGACGTTCGAGGCCTTGCCGCTCCAGGCTTTCTGTGGCGCGGCCTGCAGCGCGCGACCATAGGAGAAGGTCAGCTTCCACGGGTGCGGCCCGATGGCGTTGATGGCGTTGAGGTTAGCGGTCGCCTCCTCGTCCTCCTGGCCGCCGGAGAGGAAGGCGATGCCCGGCACCGCTGCCGGTACGGTTTCGCGGAACAGCTTTATAGTCTTTTCCGCGACTTCTTCAGGGCCACTCACCTTGCCTGATTTCCTGCCGGCCAGCACCATGTTCGGTTTCAGGATAGTACCTTCCAGCACGACGCGCGCCGCGTAGAGTTCGCTATAGAGCTTGAGCAAAATCACCTTGCTGATCTCGTAGCATGTGTCGATGTCGTGGGCGCCATCCATCAGCACCTCCGGTTCGACGATCGGCACGATGCCGGCTTCCTGGCAAAGAGCGGCATAGCGGGCGAGCGCATGGGCGTTGGAGCCGATCGAGGTCCCCGAAGGCACGCCTTTGGCGACATCGATGTCGATCACCGCGCGCCATTTGGCGAAGCGGGCGCCGAGCTTGTAGTAGTCGGCAAGGCGCTCGCGCAGGCCATCGAGGCCTTCGGTGATGGTGTCGCCGGGAAACCTGGCCAGCGGCTTGGCGCCTGCATCGACCTTGATGCCGGGGATGGCGCCGGCCGCCTTGATGATGTCGACCAGCGGCGTGCCGTCGGCGGCCTTCTGGCGGATCGTCTCGTCATAGAGGATGACGCCGGAGATGTAGCGGGTCATTGCCTCCCTGGTGCGGAACATCATCTCGCGGTAATCGCGGCGGCTGTCGGCTGTCGATTCGACGCCAATGACGTCGAAGCGCTTCTTGATGGTGCCCGAACTTTCGTCGGCGGCCAGCAGGCCCTTGCCATCGGCGACGATCGCAGCGGCAATGTCTTCGAGACGTTCGCTCATTGTGGCTTCTCCTGAAACGGTTGTTCCGCGCTTAACGGAAGTCTACCGCCAAAGGAATGGCATCGGAAAGCTCGAATCGATTGAAAGCCTCGGGCGGCCTTGTTCGCTCTCCGAGTGTTGATCGCCTCGGAGCCTCAGCGCTTCAAGACGTCGACGCCGGGCAGCGGCTTGCCTTCCATCCATTCCAGGAAAGCGCCGCCGGCGGTCGAGACATAGGTGAAGTCGTCGGCGACGCCGGCATGGTTGAGCGCCGCCACCGTATCGCCACCGCCGGCGACCGAGACCAGCTTGCCGGCCTTGGTGCGCGACGCCGCGTGCTTGGCAGCTGCCACCGTCGCATGATCGAAGGGCGCGATCTCGAAGGCGCCGAGCGGGCCGTTCCAGACCAGTGTCGCGGCGCGGTCGATCCATTCGCCGATGGCCGTCACGGTTTTGGCGCCGACATCGAGGATCATGCCGTCGGCCGGCACATCCGATATAGCGACGGTCTCGCAGGCCGCGCCCGCCTTGAACTCCCTGGCGACGACGCCGTCGACCGGCAGGATGATGGCGCAGCCGGCCTCGGCCGCCTCGATCATGATCTGCTTGGCGGTCGCGGCGAGATCATGCTCGCACAGCGATTTGCCGACATTGGTGCCACGCGCGGCAAGAAAGGTGTTGGCCATCCCGCCACCGATGACGAGGGCATCAACCTTCTTCACCAGGTTCATCAACAGATCGATCTTGGTCGAGACCTTGGCGCCGCCGACAATGGCGACGACCGGACGAACCGGTTTTCCCAAGCCCTTCTCCAGCGCCTCAAGCTCGGCTTGCATGGTGCGGCCGGCAAAAGCCGGCAACAGATGCGCCAGCCCCTCCGTCGAAGAATGCGCGCGGTGCGCGGCCGAGAAGGCGTCGTTGACGAAGATATCGCCATTGGCGGCGAGTTTTTCCGTGAAGGCCGGCTCGTTCTTCTCCTCGGCCTTGTAGAAGCGGGTGTTTTCGAGCAGCAGCACGTCGCCCTTGTTCATGGCGGCGACAGCGCTTCCGGCCGTGTCGCCGACGCAATCCGAGGCGAAACCGACGGGACGGCCGAGCACGTCGGCTGTCGCCCTGGCGATAGGCTCCAGCGAGAATTCGGGCGAGGGGCCATTCTTGGGGCGGCCAAAATGGGCGAGCAGGATGACCTTGGCGCCCTTGGCCGATAGCTCGGCGATAGTCGGTGCGATGCGTTCGATGCGGGTGGCATCGGTGACCTTGCCGTCGGCGACAGGCACGTTGAGGTCGACGCGCACCAGCACGCGCTTGCCGCTGATGTTGCCGATATCGTCGAGTGTCTTGAAGGCGGCCATGCGGGTTCCTTTCGCGAAAAACCGGGGGACCATACCCCGCATCGGTGACGATGCAAGGCTTAGGGCGCGCTCGAACCGAAATTTTGAAGTGGGTACGATCTTGCGCCGGCGGGGCGGATGAATGGCAGCGCTCAATAGCGGTTTGTCAGCTTTCGGTTGCTGCCTTTTCCGGCGCTGGCTCCGGGGCCGGTTTTTCGTCCGTCCGCGCCTCGGCCTCCTGCGTCTCGGTCGGCTTGCGCCAGTTGCGGATGAAGGCGGAAAGCCGATCGCCGATTTCGCCGGCACTGAGGAAGACCGGCACCCGCGCCACCGGCGCGGTCGGCTCGAAAGACAGACCGAGGCCTATGATCTTGCCCTTGTCGTCGACGTCGCGGACGATCAGTTCTATCGGGCCGAGCAGGACGCGGTCGGCATATTCGGCATGGCCGCCGAGCCGCGCCGTGACCAGCGCGCCAACGGTGAGCTTTTGCTCCGCTTCGGTCAGGCCCGGCGTATAGGCCGCTTCCAGTTCGGCGGCTGAGCGCGCGGGGTCGACCGCGAACGCACCGAAGAAATCGGCATCCTCGGGATCGACCACGGCACGGCTGGCGAACAGCTTGTCGAGCAGGCGCGGATAGCGGTCCGGCACGAAAATATAGACCTGGTCGCCGGCGGCGAGCCGGCCCATGTCCTGGAAGCGCATCGAGCGGCCGTCGCGCAGCACCAGCGAGGGCCGTGCCCAGCGCGGGATGCGCTCGCCGCGCGCCACCGGGCTGCCGTGTGCGACCCGATAGGCGAGAAGCTCGTGATGGGCCGAGCCCGGCAGTTCCAGCTCGACCTTGTCCAGCGGTCCGAGCCGTGCCGGCACGATCAGGCCGAGGCGGCGCGCCAGCGGTCCGACCGTCCAGCCCTGGATGACCAGCGACACGAGCACGATGATGAAGGCGCTGTTGAAGATGACACGGCCGTTTTCCAGCCCGCCGAGCAGCGGGGTGATGGCGAGCAGGATCGACACCGCGCCGCGCAGGCCGACCCACGAGATGAAGGCGACTTCGGGGCGCGGCAGACGGAACGGGATCAGGCAGAGCCAGACGGCGACTGGCCGCGCCACGAACATCAGGAATAGGCCGAGCAGCACCGCCGGCACCATGATCGCCGGAAACTGCGACGGCGTCGCGAACAGGCCGAGGATGAGGAACATGATGATCTGCGCCAGCCACGACATGCCGTCCTGGAAACGCTTGAGGATGGTGACGGCTCGGATGTCGGAATTGCCGGCGATAAGGCCGGCGATATACACCGCCAGGAAGCCTGAGCCGCCAATGGCGCCGGCTGCTGCAAACACCATCAGCGACAAGGTCAGCACGAAGATCGGCAGCAGGCCGTGGTCGAGATTGAGCCGGTCGACGAGGCGCACGATGGCGAGACCGCCCAGCACGCCTACGATTGCACCGAGGCCCATATTGAGGAGGAAGCCGAGGAACAGGCTGGTGACCAGAACATTGGTCTCGGGGTTGGCGTGGGCGGCGATGATCTCTACCAGCGTGATGGTCAGGAAGATGGCGATCGGGTCGTTGGTGCCGGATTCCACCTCCAGCGTCGAGCGCACGCGTTCGCGCAGATTGATCTCGCCGGCTCGCAACAGGAAGAACACGGCCGCCGCATCTGTGGAGGCGACGGCAGCCCCGAGCAGGAAGGATTCCAGCCAGGTGAGATCGAGCAGATAATGGGCGGCGGCGCCGAACAGGCCGGTGGTCAGAATTACGCCGAAGGTCGCCAGCGACAACGCCGGGCCTGCAGCCTGCCGCAAGGCGTTGAGCGGCGTGCCGAAACCGGAATCGAACAGGATGACGGCCAGCGCCAGTGAGCCGGCAAAATAAGCGATGCGGGCGTTGTCGAACTGGATACCGAGTCCGTCGGTGCCGGTGGCGAGGCCAATGCAGAGAAACAGGAGCAGAAGAGGGGCGCCGAAGCGGAAGGCGATCAGGCTCGAAAACGCGGCGGCGACGACAAGCGCTGTGCCGACCAGCGTGACGAGATAGATCGCATGCTCCATCCTGAAATCAGCCCCTCAAATTCGTCTGTCTCCTGCTTTGCGAGAGAGTGGGGCGAAGACGTGACCAGTGCAAGGCGGCAGGGTGGCTTTTTGGCCTATGCCGCTGATTTTTGGATGTTTTGGCGTCCAGGACACAATTTGGAAAGGCGCAAGCCGCCCTCATGAAAAACGCCCGGACAAAGCCGGGCGTTTCAGGTCTCGAAAAGAAAGCTTTGCGATCAGGCGATGGTCTTGCCGAAAGCGACCGCGGTGTCGCCCATGCGGTTGGAGAACCCCCATTCATTGTCGTACCAGGACAGCACCGAAACGAAGTTGCCGTCCATCACCTTGGTCTGGTCGAGCGCAACGATCGAGGAGCGCGGATCGTGATTGAAGTCGATCGACACGTTCGGGTGATGGGTGACGCCGAGAATGCCCTTCAGCTTGCCGTTGGAGGCGGCGATCACCGCGTCGTTGATCTCCTGCACCGTGGTCGAACGCTTGGCGATGAACTTGAAGTCGACGACCGAGACGTTCGGGGTCGGCACGCGGATCGAGATGCCGTCGAGCTTGCCCTTCAGGTCGGGCAGCACCAGCCCGATCGCCTTGGCCGCGCCGGTCGAGGTCGGGATTTGCGACAGGGCAGCGGCGCGGGCGCGGTAGAGATCCTTGTGCATGGTATCCAGCGTCGGCTGGTCGCCGGTGTAGGAATGGATCGTCGTCATCATGCCTTTTTCGATGCCGACCGTCTCGTGCAGCACGGCTGCCAGCGGGGCCAGGCAGTTGGTGGTGCAGGAGGCATTCGAGATGACGATGTGGTCCTTGGTCAGCTGGTCGTGGTTGATGCCGTAGACAACGGTAAGGTCGGCGCCTTCGGCCGGAGCCGAGACGATGACGCGCTTGGCGCCGGCGGTCAGGTGTGCCGCTGCCTTGTCACGGGCGGTGAAGATGCCGGTGCATTCGAGCGCGATGTCGATGCCGAGTTCCTTCCACGGCAGCTGGGTCGGATCCTTGATCGCGGTGACCTTGAACGTCTCCTTGCCGACGGTGATCTGGTCGCCGGAAACCGAGACTTCATGCGGGAAGCGGCCATGCACGCTGTCATAGCGCAAGAGGTGCGCGTTGGTCTCGACCGGGCCGAGGTCGTTGACGGCGACGACGTCGATATCCTTGCGGCCGGATTCATGGATGGCGCGCAGGATGTTGCGGCCGATGCGGCCGAATCCGTTGATGGCAACTCTGACGGTCATTATTCTCTCCCTGGGAGTTGGAGGGCAGACGATGGGTCCGCAGTTTCATAGCGGCGGAAGCGGAAAGAATCCAGCCGCAGCGACGTGGATTTAAATCGATTTAGTTGGTCCAGCCCGGCGAGGCCGCCTTACGCGATTTCGCCGAACCTTGAACCTATTTGTTATGCAGGCGGGCTTCCGCCGCCTTGGCCGCGGCTTCGGCGGTGATGCCGAAATGCGGATAGAGTTGCTCGATAGTGCCCGAGGCGCCGAAGCCTGTCATACCGACGAAGATGCCGTCGGAGCCGATCAGATGATCCCAGCCCTGGCGTATGCCGGCTTCGATCGCCATCTTGATTGGCGCGTTGCCGATCGTTTTCTTGCGGTAGTCGTCGCTCTGCTGGTCGAACAGTTCGAAGCAGGGCACCGAGACGACGCGGGTGGGATGGCCGTGCTTTTCCAGCAGGTCGCGGGCGCCGAGCGCGATCTCGACCTCGGAGCCGGTGGCGAAGATCGTCACCGCCGCTTCACCGCTGGCGGCTGCCAGCTCGTAGGCGCCCTGGCTGCTGAGATTCTCAGCAACGAATTCGTTGCGTACCGTCGGCAGGTTCTGGCGTGTCAGCGCCAGCGTCGACGGCGTCTTTTCCGACTCGAGGGCGATCTGCCAGCATTCGGCGGTTTCCACAGCGTCGGCCGGGCGGAAGACATTGTGGTTGGGAATGGCGCGCAATGCGGCCAGATGCTCGACCGGCTGGTGGGTCGGGCCGTCTTCGCCCAGACCGATGGAATCATGGGTCATGACGAAGATCGAGCGGATGCCCATCAGTGAGGCCAGCCGCATCGACGGCCGGGCATAGTCGGAGAAGCACATGAAGGTGCCGCCATAGGCGATGAGGCCGCCATGCAGCGTCAGGCCGTTGATCGCAGCCGCCATGCCATGCTCGCGGATGCCGTAGTGGACATAGCGTTGGCCATAGTCGTCCGACGTGATGTTCTTGGTCTGGCTGGTCTTGGTGTTGTTGGAGCCGGTCAGGTCGGCGGAGCCGCCGATGGTCTCGGGCACGGCGCCGTTGATGACTTCCAGCGCCATCTCGGAAGACTTGCGGGTGGCGACCTTCGGCTTGTCGGCCGACAGCTTCTTCTTGTAATCAGCGATGATGGCGTCGAAATTGGACGGCAGCTTGCCGCTGATGCGGCGCTCGAACTCGGCCTTCAGCTTGGCATCGGCCTTGGCCAGGCGGCCTTCCCAGTCTGTACGCGCCTTGACGCCGGCCTTGCCGGCGGTGCGCCAGGCGTCAAGGATGTCGGCTGGAATCTCGAAGGGCGGCGAATCCCAGTTGAAGAACTTGCGCGCGCCGGCGATTTCGTCGGCGCCCAGGGGGGAGCCGTGCGCCTTGTTGGTGCCAGCCTTGGTTGGCGCGCCGAAGCCGATGGTCGTCTTGCAGGCGATCATCGTCGGCTTGTCGGAATGGCGGGCAGCTTCGATGGCATAAGCGATGGCTTCCGGATCGGTGCCGTCGATGTGGCTGGCATTCCAGCCGGAGGCCTGGAAGCGGGCGACCTGATCGGTGTTGTCGGACAGCGAGACCGGGCCGTCGATCGAGATGTCGTTGTTGTCCCAGAAGACGATCAGCCTGTTGAGCTTGAGATGGCCGGCAAGCGCGATGGCTTCCTGGGAAACACCTTCCATCAGGCAGCCGTCGCCGGCCAGCACATAGGTGTAATGATCGACGAGATCGTTGCCGAAGGCGGCGTTCATGAGGCGCTCGCCGAGCGCGAAGCCGACCGAATTGGCGAGACCCTGGCCGAGCGGGCCCGTCGTCGTCTCTATGCCGGCGGCATGGCCATATTCGGGATGGCCGGCGGTCTTCGAGCCCAACTGACGGAAGTGCTTGATCTGGTCGAGGGTCATGTCTTCGTAGCCGGTCAGATGCAGCAGCGAATAGAGCAGCATTGAGCCATGGCCGGCCGACAGGATGAAACGGTCGCGGTCGGCCCAGTGCGGGGCCTTGGGATCATATTTCAGGAAGCGCGTGAACAGCACCGTGGCGATATCGGCGCAGCCCATGGGCAGGCCTGGATGGCCGGAATTTGCCTTCTCGACGGCGTCCATGGAGAGAAAGCGGATCGCATTGGCCATCCGGTCATGTTGTTCACGCGACGTCATGGTTCCTCCAGAAGTGGGGGTTTGGGGGGCTTGGGAGAGCCCTTGAAAAGGGTGCGCGACACATAGCAGGCGCGGGCTTTTAGTCAACAAATCGGGTGCACATTTGCCGGTCTTGTGATGCCGGCGGCGGACCTACATTAGCGTTAGCGGGGGACAGTCGCGAGAGCTTTGTTGACGTTGCCTTCACCCGGTGCCTAATGTTTCAGGGATAACGCGTTCTGAACGTGAACGATTCGGTGATGGGCAGGGCACAGGACGAAGGCCATGACCGGGGAAGCCACACTCAAGGAAGTCATCGCGAGGCTGGGCAAGGCCATCGAGGGGCTGGAAAACGCCGTCGCGGCCAAGCTCGAGCATGAACGCGACTACTCCGAAGCCGAGGCCGAGGTGCAGCGGATGAATGCCGACCGCTCGCGGCTGGCGCAGGAACTCGATAATTCCGAAGCGCGCGCCGAACGGCTGGAAGATGCCAACAAGGAAGTCTCGCGACGTTTGGTGACCGCCATGGAAACCATCCGCGCCGTGTTGGACAGATAGGAGCTGGCCCCGATGGCACAGGTCACGGTTTCAATCGACGGCAAGCAGTATCGCATGGCCTGCGACGAGGGCCAGGAAGAGCATCTGATCGACCTTGCCGAACGCTTCGACCGCTATGTTTCACACCTGAAGGACTCGTTCGGCGAGATCGGCGATCAGCGACTGACCGTGATGGCCGGCATCATGGTGATGGATGAACTCTCGGAGTTGCAGAAACGCGTCAAGGGCATGGAAAGCGAAGTGCTGACCCTGCGCAAGACCCGCGACGAGGCTCTGACCAAGGCCGACAAAAGCGATAGCGTGCTGAACAACGCGCTCGGCGCGCTGGCACAGCGCATGGAAGACCTGGCTGTGACGCTGGCGGTCAACAAAACCTGAGGCAGGAACCTTTCCTGTCCAGCCCAACAGGCTCTCATACGCGCGCAGCGTATTCGGCAGCATAAAAATGCTCGCCTGCCGCCGACAAGAGTTTCATATTATCTTGCAGCCACGATTTTTGCGCTAAGATGCAACGATGCCGGGCGGGACAGCTTGATGTCGGCGTGATTGCCGCGTGCTGTTCCTCGCTGCCGACGGTTCCGTTTACAGGGGAGATGTACCATGAGCCTTCGTATCAACGACATTGCGCCGGATTTTACCGCCGAGACCACGCAAGGGACGATCAAATTCCATGACTGGATCGGTGACGGTTGGGCGATCCTGTTCAGTCACCCGAAGAATTTCACGCCGGTCTGCACGACCGAGCTTGGCACGATGGCGGGGCTCGAAGGCGAGTTCAAGAAGCGTAATGTCAAGATCATCGGCATTTCGGTCGATCCGGTCGAAAGTCACGGCAAGTGGCAGGACGACATCAAGACGGCGACCGGTCATTCGGTGAACTACCCGCTGATCGGCGACAAGGACCTCAAGGTCGCCAAGCTCTACGACATGCTGCCGGGCGGTGCCGGCGAGACGTCGGAGGGCCGTACGCCGGCCGACAATGCCACGGTGCGCTCGGTCTACGTCATCGGACCTGACAAGAAGATCAAGCTGGTGCTGACTTACCCGATGACCACGGGGCGCAATTTCGATGAGATCCTGCGCGCGGTCGATTCCATGCAGCTCACCGCCAAGCACCAGGTGGCGACACCGGCGAATTGGAAGCAGGGCGAGGACGTTATCATCACCGCTGCTGTCTCCAACGAAGACGCGATCAAGCGCTTCGGCGCCTACGAGACCATTTTGCCCTATCTGCGGAAGACCAAGCAGCCATCGGCCTGATCCCAGGCGCTTCGGAACGATCTTTGGCCTTCTCGCCCTTGCGAGCCAAGTGATACTTGACTGCCGCACCCGAGCGGACAACCATGCTCCTCTCGGGTGTCGTCAGAGAAAATCATTCCTGGCGACCGAGAGTTGGGGAAGCCGGAATTGGACGTAGCTTTGGCCAAGCCGCAGGTCAGCGGCTTCTATGACAAGCCGACCGGGGCCATCCAGTATGTCGTCGCCGACCAGGCGGCGAAGCGATGCGCCATCATCGATCCGATCCTTGATTTCGACGAGAAATCCGGTGCTACGGCAACGACGAATGCCGATGTCCTGCTCGACTTCATCAGCGAGCAGGGACTGAGCGTCGAATGGATCCTCGACACGCACCCGCACGCCGACCATTTCTCGGCGGCACACTATCTGAGGGAGAAGACCGGCGCGCCGACGGCGATCGGCGACAGGGTCGTCGACGTTCAGAATTTGTGGAAAGCGATCTACAACTGGCCGGATTTTCCCGCCGACGGTTCGCAGTGGGACAGGCTGTTTGGTGAAGGCGAAACCTTCAAGGTCGGCACGCTTCCGGTCAAGGTGCTGTTCTCGCCTGGCCATACGCTGGCCTCGGTCACCTATGTGATCGGCGATGCCGCCTTCGTCCACGACACGCTGTTCATGCCCGACAGCGGCACAGCGAGGACGGACTTTCCCGGCGGCAGTGCCGCGCGGCTCTGGCGCTCGATCCAGGACATTCTGGCGTTGCCGGACGAGACGCGGGTGTTCGTCGGCCATGACTATCAGGCCGGCGGCCGCGAGCCTTTGTGGGAGAGCACGGTCGCCATACAGAAGGCGACCAACATCCATCTCGCCGCTGCCCGCAGCGAGGTCGAGTTTATCGCCCTGCGCGAGGCGCGCGACAGGATGCTGCCGATGCCAAGGCTGATCCTGCATGCGCTGCAGGTCAACATGAATGGCGGAAGGCTGCCCGAACCCGAAGCCAATGGCCGGCGGTACCTGAAGTTTCCGCTGGATGGGCTTTGAGGGGCTGTTGGCGACGTTGCCAATCTCCCCCTTGCGGGGGAGATGCCCGGCAGGGCAGAGGGGGGTGCTGTCCCGCCAACCTGTCAGCTAATTGTGGTTGTGCCTTCAGTCTTTCGGTTGGGTGACTGACGCCGAAAAGTAGCGATCCTTCACACCCGCCTCTGTCCTGCCGGACATCTCCCCCGCAAGGGGGGAGATCGGATGTCGCCTTCGCTTTCGCCAACCACCATTGCAGTCCGCTACAAAAAAGGCGGCGCCAGTTTCCTGACGCCGCTTTGATTTTTGTAACCGAAGCTAACCTTACGCCGCCGGCTGTGCCTCGATGGTGCGCAGCGCCTGGATCTGGCGCTTGGCGGCGGCCTTGACCGCATCCTGCACCTTCTCGAAGGCGCGCACCTCGATCTGGCGCACGCGCTCGCGGCTGATGTCGAACTCGGACGACAGCTCTTCCAGCGTCAGCGGCTCCTCGGCGAGGCGACGGGCCTCGAAGATGCGCCGCTCGCGCTCGTTAAGCACGGCAAGAGCGCCCGACAGCATGCCGCGCCGGTTTTCCAGCTCGTCCTGCTCGATCAGCATCTCTTCCTGGCTTTCGTGGTCGTCGACCAGCCAGTCCTGCCACTCGCCGGACTCACCTTCGCTCGCCCGGATCGGGGCATTGAGCGAGGCGTCGCCCGACAGGCGGCGGTTCATCGACACCACCTCGGCTTCGGAAACGTTCAGCCTGGTGGCGATCTCGGCGATCTGGTCGGGCTTCAAGTCGCCGTCGTCCAGCGCCTGGATCTTGCCCTTCACCTTGCGCAGGTTGAAGAACAGGCGCTTCTGATTGGCGGTCGTGCCCATCTTGACCAGGCTCCACGAGCGCAGGATGTACTCCTGGATCGAGGCCTTGATCCACCACATGGCATAGGTCGCGAGGCGGAAGCCACGCTCGGGTTCAAATTTCTTGACGGCCTGCATCAGGCCGACATTGCCTTCCGAGATCACTTCACCGATCGGCAGGCCATAGCCGCGATAGCCCATGGCGATCTTGGCGACGAGTCTGAGGTGGCTGGTGACGAGCTTGTGCGCAGCGGAGGTGTCTTCATGCTCGGCGTAACGCTTGGCGAGCATGTACTCTTCCTGCGGCTGCAGCATGGGAAAGCGGCGGATTTCTTCCAGGTAGCGGCTGAGGCCGCCTTCGCCGGAAACGATACTGGGTAGTGACTGGGCCATGATAGCGCCCCCTCTCTATTGGAGTGATGCCCCCGAAACGCGGCGGGCATGTGACGCGAGCACCAAAAGGCTCGCCCGCGACATCAGATCTTATACAGGAACAAAACCAGAAAAGACAGGCATTTGTTCAACACGAAACAGTGTGTCATGGTGAAGTGAACAATGTCAGTCAGGTTTTTTGATGGCGAGTTCAGAGCTTGCGGAAGCCGCTGACGAGTTCCTCCATGTCCCTCGGTAACGGCGCCTCGAACCTCATCGTTAGATGGGTAGTGGGGTGGCGAAATGCAAGGAGCCAGGCATGCAAAGCTTGCCGGGGAAATGCCTTGACCTGACTTTTCAAGGGTTCGGGCAGCCGGTTGCCCTTGGTGCGGAAGGCCTGGCCATAATCGGGGTCGCCGATCACCGGATGGCCGATATGTGCCATGTGGACCCGGATCTGGTGGGTGCGGCCGGTCTCCAGCCGGCATTCGACCAAGCTGGCCGTGGCGAACTCCTTTTGGCTCTCGCCGAAACGCTCCTGCACGGCGAAGTGGGTGACCGCATGGCGGGCGTCGTCGCGTCCTTCCGGCACCACGGCACGGCGCACCCGGTCGGCGGCGCGGCCGAGCGGCGCGTCGACCCTTCCGGTCGGCCTCTGCGGTATCCCCCAGACCAGCGCCAGATAGGCACGTTCGAGATCGCCGGTCAGGCCGTGATCGGCGAAAGCCTCGGACAGTGACTTGTGGGCGCGGTCGGTCTTGGCGACCACCATGACGCCGCTGGTCTCCTTGTCGAGGCGGTGGACGATGCCTGGCCGCCGGACGCCGCCGATGCCGGAAAGGCTGTCGCCGCAATGATGGATCAGCGCGTTGACCAGCGTACCGGTCCAGTTGCCGGCGCCGGGGTGCACGACAAGCCCGGCCGGTTTGTTGATGACGATCAGCTCGTCGTCCTCATAGAGCACGTCTAGCGCGATGTTCTCGCCCTGCGGCTCCGCCGGCTCCGGCTCCGGCATGGTAACCGACACGCTTTCGCCCGGCGCCATCTTGCGCTTGGTCTCGTCGACAGGCTTGCCGTCGACCGAGACCGCGCCCTGCCTGATCAGCATCTGCACGCGGCTGCGTGATATGTCCGGTCCAAGGCTTGCGGCCAGCCACTGGTCGAGGCGCAGGCCGGCCGCATCCGCGCCCGCCACCAGCACGGTCGGTACCGCCTCTATCAATTCGGGGGCCTCTTCGCTATGAGCGCTCATTGAAAAACCGTTCCGGAACTGTTTTGCCATGGCCAGCCCGATCGCCGAAGAAGACCAGGATAAGCCGCTCGACCCCGAGGTCGAAAAGGTGCGCAGGAAACTCGTCCGCTTCGTCGGGATCAATCTCGGCCTGCTGTTCCTCGCCCTTATGGTGGTGATCGGCGCCCTTGTCTACAAAGCGCGCAATGCACCGCCGGCGAACCCGCCGCTGGCCGGCGATATCCAGACACCCGCCGGCGAACCGGTCAGCGGCGACATCGTGCTGCCGGTCGGGGCCAAGGTGGTCAGCCAGTCGCTGTCCGGCAATCGTGTCTCGATCGATGCCGAGCTTGCCGACGGCAGCCGCACGATCTTCGTCTACGACATCACCGAGCGACGCCTGATCGGCCGCTTTGCGATCCGCAACAAGTGACCGAGCCGCAACGATGAACGGCAGCAGGCCAATGAGCAAGCCTCAGGGATGAGCGGGTTCGCCGAGCATCGTCGCGTCGCCACGGTCGCCCTGGTCGTCGCCAACTATGACGAGGCGATCGCCTGGTATGTCGAGAGGCTGGGGTTCCTGCTCGTCGAAAATGTCGATCTCGGCGGCGGCAAGCGCTGGGTCACAGTGGCGCCGGCCAACGGGCAGGGCGCCAGGCTGCTTCTGGCCGAGGCTTCCGACGAGGCACAGAGCAAAAGCATCGGCAACCAGACCGGCGGGCGTGTCTTCCTGTTCCTGGAAACCGACGACTTCGCCCGCGACCACGCGGCGATGCTGGAGAAGGGCGTCGAATTCCGCGAAGCACCGCGCTTCGAGCCCTATGGCACGGTGGCTGTTTTCGCCGATCTGCATGGCAATCTCTGGGATCTGATCGAGCCGAAACGATAGGCTGACGGCCGGCTTTTCCTCGGCAAGGGAAAGCGGCCTAACCCCAGTTGCTTTTTCCCAGCGCTCAGCCTATATCGCCGGTTCTTGAACGCGCCCATCGTCTAGCGGTCAGGACACCGCCCTCTCACGGCGGGAACAGGGGTTCGATTCCCCTTGGGCGTACCAAGGATTTTCAAGCGCTTGGCTATCCTGCGTTGCCTTCCGTTCGTCGGGGAATGGGTCGAAATGTGCAACAAGAGTGGGCGATTGCGGTTCGCGAGGTTTCCTGAGTTAGCTCATAATTCGGAACCAATCACGCACGGTTAGTTGCAATCGTACAACTTCGTCCTCGGCTAGCGGAGAGCAGTGCGCAATTGGATTTCTGAGAGCGTTCAAACTAGCCATGACCTTCTCGACAGCCTTCTTGCTATTGAAGATCGCACCTCCAAAAATATCCCAGTTTACGGTGATGAGGCCCGACAGCTCACCAAAGGTCGTATAATCCAGTTCGTCTTCGGAGCGCCGCGTCACGCCAGCGTCAATTTCCTTCTGGATTCTGTTGGCGACCTCGGTCTGTATTGCAGGTGGTACTCGTGCCGAACTCCACCACGAAGGCGAGCCATGAGCATCTTCGATCACCTTCGAGACTAGCTGCCGTATCGACTTCTCTAGCGAATAGAACACCGCATAGTGCCGACCCATCTGGGCGGCTTCAGCTCGTACCGCCATGTCAAATTGCGGATAGTAAATATCGTCCCCTGGCTCGTCCGATTTAGTTGTGTGTCCCAACTCTATTGCATAGAATTTCTCGATCTTCGATAGGTCCTCGACTAGCATCTGGTTGGACATACCAAAAGCTTTAATCTCGTGAAGAGCCGACTTAATCATTGTTTGCCAACAAGTGCTCTTTTAGACTCTTAAAAATAGCATTAAAGACAGCTTGGTCGGATGTGGCTGGCAAGTTCAAATTAATGGTGTACGAAAGATTCAAACCGAGGCCGGCTGCGCGACTGCCGCCGGCCTCTGCTAGGGGCATCTTTGCAGTATTAACCGCAATTTCATGTGCTGAATCGTCGCCCGTCTCAAAATCTGCGAAAATCTTAAGATTCTTTAGTGTGTACATAGTCAACTTTGGAACAGGACTTTCAGCAGAGGCCCCAGTGACTTGTAGAATTAACGCCAAGAGATCCTTGTCACTAAGGTCGTAAAAATATTCATTCGCGTCCGTCAGCGCCTTGTAGCCAAACCGTATGGCATCAGCCGCAGCCTTCTTTGAAGCGCCTCCGCGAAACCGTCGGTAGATATCGGTTGGCGATCCATCTTTTCCCACAAATCCAATCTTCTTGAGGAATGACAGCATCGATGCACCGCTTCCACCCTTGAGTTGCAGCTTAGTTGCAACAAAATCACCCGTTACACGTTCTGGCGTAGCGGCGCTTTTTAGTTTCTCGAAGGCGTTAGTTATTGATCCTGGAGACGGCAGATAAGGTAAGAGGGCTTCAGCCACGATTTTTCTCCAGAATGTTGGACGATCTAGTCTACACGTAAAGAGTCACTTGGCAATAAACGGAGGCGTCGCGTAATTGTCTTTAGCGACTGGGGCGCAGGAATAAGGATTTGAGACCCCTTGGGCGTACCTGCCATGTGATGCTTGCGCCGCACGGCATGTTGCAGCAAGTTGGCTGCATGAAACAACTGGCCTTGGCGCTCCTCGTCTCCGTGTCCCTGGTTGCCCAGTGTGGTCCGTCCTTCTCCAAAGATAGGAAGATCACGGGCACCATTCGAGGTTTCGAATGCGGCGACAATTGTTACCTGACCATCGTCGACCGCAAGAAGGCCGAGCAGGTCGGCCTGTGTTCCGCCCCCGAGTGCGAAAGCTGGAACGAGCAAACCGTGATGCCGTCCCGCTACAAGGGAAAACGCGTGACGGTTACAGTCGGGCAAGGGCAGCAGGTCGATGACAGCGGCAACGTCATGGGAGAGATGATGTCTTTCACGAGGATCAGATTTCTCGACTAGCGTGCTTTGAGGCAATTCACTTTCGATCCTAGGCCACGAATCTCCTAGATCTCTCCACCAATCTTCCGATTCCTGGCCGCGTTCGTGGCTTCTGGCGCAGCGGCGCCGATTGCATTAGCATCGCGTCATGGGTCCTCGGGCACGGCTCCAGCGGCGCGCAGAACGCCGGGTGCCGGCAAGATCCGGACGGGCAGTCGATGCCTCGGGAGGGAGACCAATGCAGAAGCTGCAATCGCAGGGCGTCCATCACATCACGCTGGTCGGCGCCGGGCGCCAGACCTCGATCGATTTCTGGGAAGGCGTGCTCGGCATGCCGTTCATCTTCGAACAGCCCAATCTCGACAAGCCGAGGGAAAGCCACCTCTATTTCGATCCCGGCGACGGCCGGCTGATCACCATCTTCACCGACGAGAGCTGCACACCAGAGAAGCGGCGCACGCCGACCGATCCGGGTTGTGTCCACCACATCGCCTTCTCGGTGTCGCGCGTCACCTTCCTGCAGGCGGTCGCCCGGCTCGACGAGCGCGGCATCAAGCACAGCGGCGTGAAGGATCGCGGTTTCATGGATTCGATCTATTTCGAGGATCCGCTCGGCCTGCTGGTCGAGTTGGCGTCCTACCGCTTCGAACCGCCAGCGGGCTTCACCCATGCCGATGTGCTGATGGAAGCGCACAGGCTGCGGGTCGTGCGCGGCGACTACAACATCGCCGAAGTGCATCTCGCCGATGCGATCCAGGCGCTCGTCGAGCGTTCCCGCGCAACCTTGTCGGAGGACCGGGCAGCGAAGAACCCATACTGAACAGACCAGAGGGAGGAATAAGATGGCCAAGACAGCGACGAAGACTGCCGGGGAATCCGCGGCCAAAGCTGCCGCCAAGCCGGCGGCGAAAGCTGCGGCAAAGCCAAAAGCCAAGGCGGCCGTTAGGCCTGCGGTGAAGGCGACGGGAAAAGCCGCGCCCAGGGCCAAGGCCAAGCCGGCCAAGAAGCCGGCGCTGAAGCTCAGCATGCTGAAGCCCAGCGTCAACAACATGACCGTGCGGGTGTTTGCGCGCGCGGCCGGTTTCGACCATGCCGAGACGGATGCCTGGGGCCACACCCGTTCGCCGGAGTTCATGGCGCGAAACCCGGCCCATTTGACACCGATGATCGAGGACAAGAGCCTCCCCAGAGGCGTGCTGTGGGAAAGCTGCGCCATCATGCAGTATCTCGCCAACAAGCACGGACTGGAGAAATTCTATCCGAAGGCGCCGGCCAAGCGGGCGATGGTCGACAGCGCCATGTTCTACCTGATCGGCACGCTCTACCCCTATGTGGCGCGCGCCACCTACCCGGCGCTCGGCTTCCCGCATTATGCCGGCGAGGTCGGCCACAGCGACGCGCACCCCGACAGGAAGTCGGAGGCCCAGAAGGCGGCGATGGCCGCGATCGCCGAGCCGCTGGAGGTCTTCCACAGCTTCTTCAGGGACGGCAAGCCGTTCATCGGCGGCAAGCATCCTTCGATCGCCGATATCCGGCTGGCGGCGACGCTCGAATTCCTGGCCGTCGTCGACTATTCCTTGCCCCGATGGGCGAAGGACTATGTGGCGGCGATCGAGAAGACGCTCGGCAAGGCCTATAGCGAGCCGGCCGGCGACGTGCGCGGCTATATCGCGCATGTGAAGTCGCAGGCCAAGGCCTGAGGTTAAGGATGCGTTAACCAAAGCCCTGTCTACTGCGGGGCAATTCGCTTTCGGCCCGCGACCACGGATGTACTGGCGCAGAACGTCGTAGCGATAGGAAAGGTCGGCGCAATGCCGGCCTTTTTGCTTTCGCACGCGGTCTCTTTGTTCAACGCAATTCCCAAGGGAAGCGCCATGCGCTTTCCCCGGGAAAACCGTTTCACACTTTTCCTGGAATTGCTCTATCGCCGGGCGCGATCGAGCAGCGATCAGGCCACGCAAGCCTCGGCCGCTGTCGCTTTTTTGGCGTCAACTTTTGCGGAGAGATATTGTCATCGCCGGCGTTGACCCTACCATCCATTTCGGCAGTCCGGCATGGATTGTCGGTCAGGCGCGAAATGAGGGCTGGCGATGAAAAGCGTTGCGAAGCGGGTTGCGGTTGTGGGTGTGATGCTGCGAGTGCTGTTCATCCTTCAAATGCGGCTGAACTGAACACAATGAACGATGTCGGGACCGCCATTCAGGCATGCTGGACACCGCCGGCGGATGCCGGAACCGCCAGCGTCACCTTGAGCTTCAGCTTCAAGCGGGACGGCACGCTAATCGGCCCACCGAGGCCGACAGCCATCAAGGTGGAAGGCGGTGCCATGGCGAAGAAATCGTTTGTCGACGCCGCGACAACCGCCCTGCAGAATTGTCTGCCCCTGACCTTCTCAGCGAAGCTGGCGCAAGGGATCGCCGGCAACGTGTTCACATTGCAATTCGCTTCTCCAAAATAGGCGCTGCCGCTCAGTGGTGACTGCGCCTTGCCTCGGCATGCCGGGCAAGATCGGGCGTCTCGAAGACGTAGTCGCTCCAGGCTGATTCAGGAACCTGGCCGGCCAGATAGCATTCCAGCAACAGGCTCTGCTCGGGATTGAGTGGCCTTGGCGCGCGCTGGTCCAGCCCCAGCGAGTGAAACAGGTTTCTTGTCAGGTCCGAGACGGTGAAGTGGATCGACATCTGCAATCTCCCTTTGGTCCTTCAACGCGGAAGGCCCGGCAAAGGTTTCGAACGCCTGGCGATAATGGCGCATTGATCTCGGTCCGTTGCGTTGCAAATCCTCGGCCACGGTCAGGCTTGCGCTTTCTTTCGAGGTTCGTCTCAATCTTGAAATAAAAATGTAATATCGAATTTACATGAGGTAACGTAGTACAATAGACAATAGGTCCTTCAGGTTGAAACTCTTTAGATTATTAGAAATTACTCATGTAGCTGAAGCTTGCTGAAGTCATGGGCTCTAAATTCCAGGTTCTCCGCAAAAAGGACCAAGTTGTCCCGATGATCCGTTTCTGGCCTTCCATGGTGATCGCATTTATTTCACTGGCGGCAGTTTTGTTCGGTACGCTTTCGTCCTACGCGGACAGCTGCGGCGCGATCAGAAGCCAGTTGCTTTCGGCTGGCCGCAGCGGCGGGGCAAGCCCGGAGCTTGCCCCGTTGCGCCGGCAACTTGCAGCCATCCAGACTATCGAGAGACAGCGCCAGTGCACGGCGAAAAGTTCGCTTGGTGGTCTCTTCAACGCCTGCGCCGATCTCGCCAGGAGCCGCTCGGATGTGCAGCGCCGGATCGCTGCCGCCGGGAATTCGGGCCGCGACACAGCGGGCCTGCAGGCGCGCCTCGTCGCGCTTGGCTGTGCGCCTTCAGCAAAGCAACGGCCTGTGCGCGCCGCGCCCAGCACCCAATCGGCGACCACCACGTTCGCCGGCAATGCGATGCTGTTTTGCGTGCGTCTGTCGGACGGGTATTTCTTCCCGGCGCCAAAGTCGCAGTTCGCCGCCAGTGGCGATCTTAAGGAGACGGTCGATCAATGCCGTTACATCTGCGATGACCCCAGCGTCGACCTCTACACGTTGAGCGACGCCAGCCTCGAAACCGACCAGATGACCGCGCTCGACACGCGCAAACCCTATACCGAGCTGCCGGCAGCCTTCAGATATCGCGATGATGCGAATTTCAAGGCATGCGACGTCAAGCGCTACTACCAGCGGGTCACCGAACTGCGAGCCAGGACCGTGACGCCCGCCAACATGCGCAACGCCATTATTCCGCTGCCGACGGCGAAGCCGGATCTCGGCACGGTTGCGGCCGTCGCCGGGATCGATGCCGAAGCCCCAGGTGCGGCCCAGCACCTTTCGATCGAGGCCGGCGAGCGGCCGGTGCGCGTGGTCGGCCCGGCATTTTTCCCGGCCGAATGATCGCCGGTCTTCCCCGATCGGCGATCACCGGTGGCGGCGTGCGTGCTGCGATGCGGTTGCGCGATCCCTCTGGAACAGAGGGGCACTCACGGCGTTGTGATCGACATCAGCCGGGAGGAACGCCGTGGCTACGTTCAGGGAAATGCGGGTGCTGGAGATCGTCGAGGACGACTCGCTGACCACCGAACAGAAAATCGCCGAACTGCGCGAGATCGAATCCGAGGCGCGTGGGTTGCAGCGGGCTGCCTCGGAGGGTCCAATGGACGACGATGACGGTTGGCAGGAAGATCTGCGTCAGGTTCGTCTTGCACTCGACAAGCTCGGAGCGAAGGAGCCGAAAAAAGGCGCTGCTTCCCTGTGAAGGCCGGGTAACCGAGCTATCCGCGGATCGCGTTTTGTTTGATCGAATCCCGCTTTTAGAGACCCGCTCCAATCTAATCACAGACCATGCGAGCTCTCTTGCCGGGCTCGCTGACGTTCCTGCAGGTCAGCGGCTTCGCCGGCGCCGATAGGGACGCCGACGCAGGCAACCTCGTCTGGTGCCGTCTCGGTGCGGCATGGCTGACCTTGCGCTCGGAAAAACGCCGGGGTGGCTGCGGCGCCACCGGAAAAGCGCCGTTTTCGACCTCGGATTGGCCGTAGTCGACATTCGGTGGCGGCCGATCCCAGATGCGCCGGACATCGAGCGGTCTCGGGATGACGACCGTGCCGTCATAACTGCGAGAGCAACCGCCGCCGAAAAGCAGCGCCAGCCCCATGAAAAAAGGCACAATCCGTCCAAGCATCAGCAATACCCCTGCCGTTGCTTATATAGCGGGTTCGACCCTGCCGACAACCGGGCGGATGAAGCAGACCCTGCCGCCCAATCCTGTCTAACCAACCGTTAAGGTTAGCGGATCCTTAATGCTTCTCGGGCACATTCCGCCGACGAACCGCGGAGGAGGGTTCGGCCTTGGTTTTCGGGGTGGGGACGGCATGGCGGAAGCGAACGAAACAATCGGCGCGCGCGGCAAGCGCGAGCCTCGCAGATCCACTGCGCATGGCGATGATGCATCATCGTCCGCCTCTTGCATGGATTCGAACGATGCGCTTCGCCAACTCGTTGAAGCCGGTTCCGACTGGATCTGGGAGACCGACGCCGAACTGCGCTTCTCCTGGCTTTCGCAAAACTACCAGGCAGCCACTGGCACCGATCCGGCAAACGTGCTCGGCCGGTTCCGCTTCGACTTCCTCAACCAGGTCCTTAACGGCGATCGCAGTGGCGCCGCGCATCTGGAGGATCTGCAGGCGCACCGGCCTTTTCGCGACTTCGTCTACGAACTCAAGGGTGGCAACGCCGACTGTCGCTGGGTCTTGACGTCAGGCTTTCCGAAGTTCGACGACGAAGGAAGATTTGCCGGTTATCGCGGCATCGGCCGCAACGTCACGGCACTGGCGGGCGCCTTCAAAGATCCGGGGCCGGGACCATCGGCCTACGGCGAGCCCGACCAGCATCTGGCCGACCTCGAGCGGACCATGGACGCCATGCATATGGGCGTCGTGCTTCTCGATGCCAGGCTCGACACGCTGATCATCAACAAGGCCTATCGCGACCTCTCGAGGATTCCGGACGGCGCTGTTAGCGTCGGCGCTCCGTTCAGCCTGTTGATGGAGCTCAACCGCCGCAGCGGCATCTATGGCGACATCGACGAACAGCAATGGCAGCGCTACCTCGCCACCCGCCTCGACGAGATTCGCGCCGGATCCGTCGCGCCGCGCGAATTTGTCCATGCCAACGGCAGGACGATGATGTTCTCGGTGACGGCGTTGTCCGGGGGCAGGCGGCTGCTGACCTATTATGAGGTTACCGAGATCAAGCAGCGCGATGCGGAGATCAAAAGCGCCAATGCCAAGATCGCAGAGACCTTCGCCAGTCTCCGCACCATGGTCGACCAGATGCCGATCGGTGTCCTCGTCCTCGACGCCAATATGCGCGCGGAGATCATCAACCGTGCTTTCTATGATTTCTGGCAGATCGACGCCCGGCGCGCCGAGATCGGCTGCAGCTTCCGCGATCTGATGGACGCCAGCCGCGACATCGATCCGTTTGGTGCCGACGATGCATCATGGCAGCGGCATGTGGCAGAGCGCGAGGCGGAAATCAGGGCCGGGATCGCCGCCTCGCGGCAGTTCCCGCGCAATGACGGCCGCACCCTGATCTCGTCGATGGCGCCGCTGGCCGGCGGCAAGCGGCTGATCTCCTATGTCGACGTCACCGACATGAAGGACCGGGAGGCCGAACTTGCCGACGCGCTGGAGAAGGCGCGGCTGGCGGAGGCGGTGATCAACGCCGTCAAGGATCCGATCTTCGTCAAGGACGACCATCTGCGCTTCGTCTTCGTCAACGAGGCGTTCGCCGCTCTGTTTGGCCAGACGCCGCAAGCCATGCTCGGCAAGCCCGGCGGCGATTTCCTCCCGGCGAACGCTGTCGCGCTTTTCGAGCAGAGCGAAGGTGAGGTCCTTGCGACCGGGCGGCCGTACGAAGTGGAAGAGAATTTCGAGGTCGATGGCGCCAGCCGATCGCGCATCGTGAGGAAGAGCCGCGTCGGCATGGCCAGCGGCCGCGACTATGTTGCCGGCTTCCTGTTCGACATTTCCGACATGAAGCGCCGCGAGACCGAGGCGCAGGATGCGCGCAAGCATCTCGCCAGCGTTCTGGAATCCTTGCCGGCCGCCGTGATCATCTACGATAGCGACGACAGGTTCGTGTTCGCCAACCGCAAGATCCAGGATACGCTGCCGGCCTTGAAGCCGGCATGGCAGCCCGGCTGCACATTCCGCGAGGCACTCGTTCTGGGCCATGCGAACGGCTATTTCCGCAACAGCGGCGATCCACAAGTCGACCAGCTCTACGACAGCGACCATGACCGCTGGCTGGATGCGATCCTCGCCCGCTACCGCTTGCCCAATTCCTGCTACGAGCGTCATAACCCCGACGGCCGCTGGTACCAGGTCTACGACATGCGGACCGATGATGGCACCTTCATCGGTGTTCGCGTCGACATCTCCGAGATCAAGAGCCGCGAGGCGGCATTGCGCGATTCGATGCGCCAGATCGACCTGTTCCGGCACGTGATGGACGAGTTGCCGGTGGCCGCCTTCATCAAGGCGCAGGACCTGAGCATCGAATTCGTCAACAAGGCCTGGTGCGCGATCACCGGCTTGGCCAAGGAGGATGTCATCGGCCGCACCGACCGGCAGTTGTTCGGTGCGCAGGACGCCGATGGCTACAGCCATGACGACACGCAAGTCGTCGTGACGGGCGCCGTCAAGGAGGTCGAGGAACCCGTCACCCATCGCGACGGTACGGTTCGGCAGTTGATGACGCGCAAGAGCCGCCTGGTGACGCTGGACGGGTCGGTGCATCTGGTCGGTTCGAGCACCGACATCACCGACGTCAAGGCGCGCGAGCGTGCGCTGGAAGAAAGCATGCGCGAGAACGAGGTGTTCCGCAGCCTGATCGACAACGTGCCGGTATCGATCTACGCCAAGCGCTCCGATCTCCGGCAGTTCTATGTCAACAAGGGCTGGTGCGATCTCACGGGCTTCCGCAAGGAAGAGGCTATCGGCAAGACCGACATCGAGATTTTCGGGCCGGATGGCGAGGCTTTCGTCAATGGCGACCTCGCCGTGCTGCGCACCGGCGAAACCCAGGAGGTCGAAGAGACGGTGACGTTGGCCGACGGCAGCGTCAGGCATCAATTCGCCCGCAAGGGCGCGATGATCGCCTCCGATGGCTCGCTCTATTTGATCGGCTCGACCACCGACATAACCGAGCTGAAGATGCGAGAGGCCGAACTGCGCGAGGCGCGTCAGCGCGCCGTGCTCGCCGACCGCGCCAAGTCGGAATTCCTCGCCAATATGAGCCACGAGATCCGCACGCCGATGAACGGCGTGCTCGGCATGGCCGAACTGCTGGCCAAATCGGACCTCGACCCGAAGCAGAAGACGTTTACCGACATCATCGTGAAATCGGGCAATGCGCTGCTCACCATCATCAACGACATCCTGGACTTCTCCAAGATCGATGCCGGTCAGCTGGTGCTCGATCCGGCGCCCTTCAATCTGGCCGAGGCGATCGAGGACGTGGCGACGCTGGTGTCCACACGGGCCAAGGAGAAGGATCTCGAGCTGATCGTTCGTGTCGAGCCTCGGCTCGAGAGCCTGTTCGTCGGCGATGTCGGCCGTATCAGGCAGATCGTCACCAACCTGCTCGGCAACGCGGTGAAATTCACCGATGAAGGCCATGTGCTGGTCGACGTCACCGGCGAGAGCGTTCCAACCGGAACGAAGCTGACGATCTCGGTCACCGATACCGGTATCGGTATCCCCGAGGAAAAACTGAAACTGGTGTTCGAGAAATTCAGCCAGGTCGACACCTCTTCGACGAGGCGACACGAGGGGACCGGTCTCGGCCTCGCCATCACCTCGCGGCTCGTCGAGCTGATGGGCGGCGATATCGGGGTCGAAAGTGCGGAAGGCAAGGGCTCGACTTTCTGGTTCTCGGTGACGCTGCCGAGGGCCGGACAGCAGAACGGACAGCGCATCATGCCGATCGACGTGACCGGTGCGCGTGTGCTGATCGTCGACGACAATGCCGTCAATCGGGCCATCCTGACCGAACAGATGACATCGTGGACGTTCGATTCCTGCGCGGCCGAAAGCGGCGCCGAAGGCCTCAAGGTGCTGATCGCCGCCGCGGCCTATGGCGTGCCGGTCGACTGCGTCGTGCTCGACTACCAGATGCCTGAAATGAGCGGCGCCGAAATGGCGCGGATCGTGCGCAACACCGCCGGTCTTGCCGGCACGCCGATCATCATGCTGACCTCGGTCGACCAGTCGCTCGCCAACACCAGCTATCGCGATCTCGGCATCGATGCCCAGCTGATCAAGCCGGCGCGCTCTTCGGTGCTGCTGGAAACGCTGGTCGCCACCATCCAGCGGCATCGCCACAATACTGGCGACACGCAGCCGCTCGCGGCCGACGCCACTCCAGGCAATGTTGCGCGGCCGCAGCCCTCGGCACCGTCCGAACAGCGGGCGCTGCTGCAGCCGCCTTCGATTCGCCCCCGGCCACCGGTGGCGGCTGGCGGCGACAGGCTGGATATCCTGGTGGCCGAGGACAATGAGGTGAACCAGATGGTGTTCACCCAGATCCTCGGCGAGACCGGTTATGGTTTCGAGATCGTCGGCAATGGCCGCAAGGCGCTCGACGCCTTTGGCCGGCTCAACCCGTGCATGATCCTGATGGATGTCTCCATGCCGGAGATGAACGGTCTCGAAGCAACCGCCGCCATTCGCCGGCTGGAGGAAGAAACCGGCACGCATGTGCCGATCGTCGGCGTCACCGCGCATGCGCTGAAGGGCGACCGCGAGCGCTGCCTGGAGGCAGGCATGGACGACTATCTGCCCAAGCCGATCAGTCCCCGGGCGTTGCTCGAGAAGGTCGAGCGCTGGGTCGGCGCCAGCCGGCAGGCGCAGCGCAACGCCGGATAAGGCCGGCTCTGCCCGAGTGCCGGGAATACGGCGAAGATTCGCGCCCCTGTCAGCGGCCAAGACTATGGTGCGATCGCACCATATGAAAGGCGGCATCCAGCCGAGACAATGGCGACATACGAATTCCGCTCTTCCCAGTTACGGGCGGGAGCAGCGACCGCCGGCATGAGACAGCGTCAACCTACCCCAACGGACCTGTTTTCGGCGATGGCCCGGCCACGACACCGTCTGGCTGAGAGCAACGCGCTCCCGTCCGGCTTTTCTTCATAAAGGCCGGCTGATCTCCAAATCGCCGGCCAGCCTCGACCGAATCGAGCAAGTCCCTGATTCCGGTGACAAAGCCGGGCTGCGTCGGGAGTGCCGGCCAGGCGGCATTCTGCTCATCCCGATGACGCGTTACCGGGGTGACATCAAACTGTCATGCGACTGTTATAATCGAAGGCTATTGGCCTCAGCGGGTGCCGACTGACGAGCGCCGAGAGACCATCTTCCGAACAGGAGCAGGCCACATGAAGAAATTCCTCTATACGGCGTCGGCCGCTGCGCTTGCGCTCGCCGCGACGTCCGGCTTCGCCGCTGCGCGCGACCAGATCCAGGTCGCCGGGTCATCGACCGTGTTACCTTATGCCAAGATTGTCGCCGAGCAGTTCGGCGAAACATTCACCAACTTCAAGACCCCGGTCGTCGAATCCGGCGGCAGCGGCGCGGGCATCAAGGAATTCTGCAAGGGCGTCGGCGAAGACACAATCGACATCGCCAACTCGTCGCGTCCGATCAAGGCGGACGAACTCAAGTCCTGCGCCGACGCCGGCGTGAAAGAAGTCCAGGAAGTCCGGATCGGCTATGACGGCATCGTCTTCGCCACCGACATCAAGGGCCCGGATTGGGCGCTGGTTCCCGCCGACATCTACAAGGCGCTCGCGGCCAAGCTGGTCGTCGACGGCAAGCTGGTCGACAATCCGAACACCAAGTGGAGCCAGGTCAATCCGAAGCTGCCCGACTGGGACATCGCCGCCTACATTCCGGGCGAAAAGCACGGCACGCGCGAAGTGTTCGAGACCAAGCTCCTCGATGCCGGCTGTGACAAGGCTGCTCTCAAGGCTGCCGGCATTGCCGACGACAAGGAAATCGGCAAAACCTGCATCGCCATCCGCAAGGACGGCAAGGCCGTCGACATCGATGGCGACTATACCGAGACGCTCGCCCGCATCGACTCCAACAAGACCGGCGTCGGCGTGTTTGGCCTCGCCTTCTATGAAAACAATGCCGACAAGCTGAAGGTCGCCACCGTGGAAGGCATCGTGCCTTCGACCGAGACGATCGCCAGCGGCAAGTATCCCGTCTCGCGCCCGCTGTTCTTCTACGTCAAGAAGGCGCATCTGGGCGTCGTTCCCGGCCTCAAGGAATATGTCGAGTTCTTCCTTGACGACCAGATGGTTGGCCCGGAAAGCCCGCTCGCCGAATACGGCCTCGTTGCTGCACCGGATGCCGAGCGTCAGGCCCAGCGTGACGCTTTCGCCGCCGGAAAGTCGATGTAATCAGCTGCCGAACCGGGGTGCGGGCCAATCCCGCGCCCCGGTTTCATCGCAGGCCGCAATGGCGGCTGCGTAAGAATTTCTCTTGGGGTGGGTCCATGTCGTCCTTGCTCGTACTGGCCATCGTCGTTGCCGTCGGCCTGGTTGCCTTTTTCATCGGCCGGCAACGTGCCGCGGCCCAGGACAATGGCAAGGTCAAGCCGCATTCGCGCGCCCATTATCATGGCTGGTGGGCCTTCCTGCTCGCCGTTCTGCCTGCTCTTTTGCTGCTTGCCGTCTGGACCGTCGGGTCTTCCATCTATCTGGACCGACACATTCACGCTGCCTTGCCCGAGCGCACCGTCGACAGCAAGGTTGCCAGTGAGGCACTGGACGTCAGCCTGGTAAAGAGCCTCGCCAGGGGCCTGCGCAAACTCGATGCGGGCACACTGGCCGCAATGCCTGCCAGCTTTGCCGAGTTGCAGCCGCTGCTCGCCGCCAAGGGTGTGGCACTGGCGAGCGACACGCAGGATTACATGATCCCGATCGCCGTCGAGGCGAACAAGGTCCAGGACCGGCTCGGCCTGTTCGGCGCCATTGTCATTCTCGTTTCCTCGATCGCCGGCGCCTTCTATGCGCTCAGGCAGATCGAGCCGCGCGCCAGGGCACGCAACAATGTCGAGAGGCTGATGCTGTGGGGGCTGCTTGCCGCCTCCACCATCGCCATCCTGACCACCATCGGCATCGTGCTTTCGATGCTGTTCCAGACGATCACCTTCTTCGAAAGCGTCTCGCCGATGAGTTTCTTCTTCGGCACCGTCTGGGATCCGCGTTTTGCCGCTGCCGGTTCGGGCGGCAGCCAGGGCCAGTTCGGCCTGATCCCGCTTCTTGCGGGCACGCTCTACATCGCCGCCGTCGCACTGCTGGTTGCGGTGCCGGTGGGGCTGATGTCGGCTGTCTACATGGCCGAATACGCAACGCCCAGGGTGCGCTCGGTGGTCAAGCCGGCGCTTGAACTGCTGGCCGGCATACCGACCATCGTCTACGGCATCTTCGCCGTCGTCACGCTTGGGCCATTCCTGCGCGACCTGTCCGCGGCACTGACCGGCGGTTCGCCCTTCATCCAGGGCCAGAGCATCTTCACCGCCGGCCTGGTCATGGGCGTCATGCTGATCCCGGTCGTGTCCTCTCTTTCGGACGACATCATAACCGCGGTGCCGCGCGCCATGCGCGACGGGTCGCTCGGCCTCGGCGCGACCCGCTCCGAGACGATCAAGCGGGTGATCCTGCCGGCTGCACTGCCCGGCATCGTCGGCGCCGTCCTGCTGACTGCCTCGCGCGCTATCGGCGAAACGATGATTGTCGTGCTGGCGGCGGGCGTCGCCGCCAACCTCACCATCAACCCGTTCGAGGCGATGACGACCATCACCGTCAAGATCGTCAACCAGCTCACCGGCGACCTCGAGTTCAATTCGCCGCAGACGCTGGTCGCCTTCGCGCTCGGCCTGACGCTGTTCGCGCTGACGTTGGTGATGAACATCGTCGCGCTCTACATCGTGCGCAAATATCGGGAGCAGTACGAATGACCGACATTTCCATGGATACGATGGTCAGGGCGGCGGCCCATCCGCGCCGCGACATCGGCCTGAAGGCCCGTTACGCTGCCGAGCGCCGATTCCGCATCTATGGCGTCGTGGCGATTTCCGTAGGCCTGGCGTTCCTGGCAATCATGCTGATCACCATCGTCTCGAAAGGCTACACCGCCTTCTGGCAGACGACGGTATCACTGCCGATCTCGTTCGACGAGAAGGTGATCGATCCTTCCGGCAAACGCGCAACCGATCCGAGCGTTCTGATCAAGGCGAATTATCGCAAGCTCGCCGAAAACGCGCTGGTGGCCAAGCTCGGCATCAATCCCGACGACAAGCCGGCGATCAAGCAGCTCAAGGGCTTCCTGTCGGAAGGCGCCCGCGTCCAGTTGCGCGACATCGTTGCCGCCGATCCGTCCGTGATCGGCACGACGCGCGACGTCAACATCCTCGCCGCCGCCAATCTCGACTCGGCTTTCAAGGGTCAGATCGACCTCAGCGTCGAGGAAGCGCGACGCAAGGTCTCGGACCAGCAGATCACCTGGATGAACAAGCTCAAGGCCGAGGGCGCGATGGCCGAGCACTTCAACAGCGGCCTGTTCACCTACGGCGCCTCCAGCCGCCCGGAAACCTCGGGCATGGGCGTGGCGATCATCGGCTCGTTCTATATGATGGTGATCGTGTTGCTCCTGGCGCTGCCGATCGGCGTCGCCGCCTCCATCTATCTGGAGGAGTTCGCCAAGAAGAACCGTTTTACCGACCTTATCGAGGTCAACATCAACAATCTGGCCGCAGTGCCGTCAATCGTCTTCGGCTTGCTCGGCCTCGCGGTGTTCATCAATTTCCTGGGCATGCCGCGCTCTGCCGCCTTCGTCGGCGGCCTGGTGCTGACGCTGATGACGCTGCCGACGATCATCATCGCGACGCGAGCCGCACTTGCAGCGGTGCCGCCGTCGATCCGCTCGGCAGCTCTCGGTCTTGGCGCCTCCAAGATGCAGATGGTGTTCCAGCACATCCTGCCGCTTGCCGCGCCCGGCATCCTCACCGGCACCATCATCGGTCTGGCGCGTGCGCTCGGCGAAACCGCGCCTCTGCTGCTGATCGGCATGGTCGCCTTCGTCGCCGATCCACCGACGACGCCTTTCGATCCGGCCACCGCGCTGCCGGTGCAGATCTATATGTGGGCGAACGAGGCCGAACGCGCCTTCGTCGAGCGTATGTCCGGCGCCATCATCATCCTGCTCGTCTTCCTCATGGCCATGAACATCACCGCGATCGTGCTTCGGCGTCGGTTCGAGCGGCGCTGGTAGAAAAAAGGCATCTTGGTATGAACATCATGACCGAACAGTCCCTTGAAAACGCAGTGGGCGACAAGATGAAGTCGAACGAAGTAATCAAAATGCGCGGCGACAAGGTCGGCGTGTTCTATGGCGAGAAGCAGGCGCTGTTCGACGTCGATCTCGACGTCCGCCTGAACCAGGTGACGGCGCTGATCGGCCCCTCCGGCTGCGGCAAGTCCACCTTCCTGCGCTGCCTCAACCGCATGAACGACACCATCGATTCAGCACGGGTAACCGGCAAGATAACGCTCGACGAAGAAGACATCTACGACAAGAACATCGATGTCGTCGAACTCAGGGCGCGCGTCGGCATGGTGTTCCAGAAACCCAATCCGTTCCCCAAATCGATCTACGAGAACGTTGCCTATGGTCCGCGCATCCACGGATTGGCCAAGCGCAAGGCCGACATGGACCAGATCGTAGAGTCGAGCCTGAAGAAGGCGGCGATCTGGAACGAGGTCAAGGACCGTTTGCAAGAACCTGGCACGGGTCTTTCCGGTGGCCAGCAGCAGCGTCTGTGCATTGCACGCGCCATCGCCGTGTCACCCGAGGTGATCCTGATGGACGAACCGTGTTCGGCGCTCGACCCGATCGCCACCGCTCGCGTCGAGGAACTGATCGACGAACTGCGTCAGAACTATACCATCGTCATCGTCACCCATTCGATGCAGCAGGCAGCGCGCGTGTCGCAGCGCACCGCGATGTTCCATCTAGGCTATCTGGTCGAGGAGGGCGCCACCGACAAGATGTTCACCACCCCCGACGACAAACGCACCCAGGACTACATCACCGGCCGGTTCGGCTGAGCTCAGGCATACGAGGGACGAAGATCATGGGTGAACATACCGTCGCATCTTTCGATGAGGATCTGGAGCAGATCAGCCAGCTGATCCGCGACATGGGCGATCTCGCCCGCTCGATGGTCAGTGGCTCGACCAGGGCTTTGCTCAATTCGGACAATGCGCTGGCGCAGCGCGTGGTTTCCGATGATGCCATCATGGATGCACGCCAGCGCGAGCTGGACGATCGCGCCATCACGCTGATCGCCAAGCGCCAGCCAATGGCCAACGATCTGCGTGCGGTGGTCGGTTCGATCCGCATGGCCGGCGACCTTGAGCGCATCGGCGACCTTGCCAAGAACATCGCCAAGCGCGTCGGCACTGTCGGGCTGAGTGTCACGCCGCACGACCTTTCGCATTCGATCGACGCGATGGCGCAACTGGTGCTGATCCAGGTGCAGGGGGTCGTCGACGAGTACGCCGCCGCCGACCCGGCAGCGCTTGCCACGCTCAGAAACAATGACGAACGCATCGACGTCAAATACACCTCGGTGTTCCGCGAGCTGCTGACCTACATGATGGAAGATCCCCGCAACATCACGGCGTGCACGCACCTGTTGTTCTGCGCCAAGAACCTCGAGCGGATCGGCGACCACGTGACCAACATCGCCGAAAATGCCTACTATGTTTTGACCGGCACGCAGCTGCCAGCCAATCGTCCGAAGCAGGACGAGACGGCAATGTCCGCGCCAGCGGCATAACAGGGGTGACCAGCCGATGATCGCACCACGCATCATGGTGGTGGAGGATGAGGAGCCGCTAGGCGTGCTGCTCCGCTACAATCTTGAATCCGAAGGTTACCAGGTCGAGGTGGTGACGCGCGGTGACGAGGCCGAAATCCGGCTGCAGGAGAACGTTCCCGACCTTCTCGTGCTCGACTGGATGGTGCCGGCGGTTTCCGGCATCGAACTCTGCCGGCGCCTGCGAATGCGCCCAGAGACCGAGCGGCTGCCGATCATCATGCTGACCGCGCGAGGCGAGGAAAGCGACCGCGTGCGCGGCCTGTCGACCGGCGCCGACGACTATCTGGTCAAGCCGTTCTCGACGCCGGAGTTCATGGCCAGGGTCAAGGCGCTGCTGCGCCGGGCCAAGCCGGAAGTGCTGTCCAGCGTGCTAAAGGTCGGCGACATCGTGCTCGATCGCGAGTCGCACCGGGTCTATCGCAAGAAGAGCGAGATCCGGCTCGGGCCGACCGAATTCCGCCTGCTCGAATTCATGATGCGCCACCCCGGCCGCGTGTTCTCGCGCAGCCAGCTGCTCGACAATGTCTGGGGCGAGACGATTTACATCGACGAACGCACTGTCGACGTGCACGTCGGCCGGCTGCGCAAGGCGGTCAACAACGGCCGCATGCCTGATGTCATCCGCACCATCCGTGGGGCGGGTTACGCGATCAGGGAAGACTAGGTGGCTGTTCCGTCCCGATAGATCGTGACCGGGAAAACTCGATTAGCACGTGGTCGCCAACAGCCGCGAAGAGTGGAATGTTGCACTCGTCTCATCGATGGGGAGCGAGCACGTGACGCTTTGGCCCAAATGCGGTCATTCGAAACCTGATGAGGATGACCGCTCTTGGCGGTACGTCGCCATCTTGCCCGCAGACTCCGACCAGAAAGCCATGCAAGAATAAATTTGAGTTAACTTAGATATACGTTCGTTAAACGACGTGTGTTCTGCATAAATATACGATTTTACTAAATTGCTTCAATTTACATTGAGCCATCACCTCCTTATTCATTATCCGCCTTCCGATTATTGCGGTCTCGGATCGAATGACGATTCCGTGGAACGATCTCGTTCCTTGCAGCGTTGCTTTGGGAGCGGTCGCCGGACCTTTGACCAGGTCGGACACCATGAGGAAGGATTTCTGATGAGCACGGTCTTAAACGCCAAAGGCATCCCTCTTGCCTACACCGGCGCTTCCACTCATTGGTTCTCGGCCACCGGGTCTGGACCGGAACTGCATGGCACCTCCGGCAACGACTCCTTCTGGGGAGACACCGGCGTCACTGTCACGATCCACGGAGGCGCCGGCGACGACTACTATCATCTCTATTCCACCAACAACAAGGTGGTCGAGGATCCTGGGGCAGGGATCGACACGATCGACACATGGATGAGCTACAAGCTCCCTGACAATTTCGAGAACCTCGTCGTTACCGGCACCAACCGATTTGCGTTCGGAAATGCGTTGGACAACATCATCAAGGGCGGGTCAGGTCACCAGACGCTGGATGGCGGCAAGGGAAATGATGTCCTGATCGGCGGCGATGGCGCCGATACTTTCGCCATCTCCAAAGGTAATGGAAGCGATCTTATCTTCGATTTCGGTGCGACCGATGCGCTCCGCCTTAACGGCTACGATTTCACTTCGTTCGATGCCGTCCGTTCACAGATGGTCCAAGTGGAATCGAACGTGATGCTGAACCTCGGATCCGACGAAATCCTGGTGTTCAAGAATACGACCATCGACAAGCTGCAGCCCACCCAGTTCGAACTTCCGATAGACAAGTCCGCAATGACGCTGTCCTTCTCCGACGATTTCAACACGCTGAGCCTTCGGGACGGGCAGGACGGCACCTGGAATTCCAATTTCTGGTGGGGAGCGCCGAACGGCAGCACGTTGAGCAGCAATGGTGAGTTGCAGTGGTATATCGACGCCAATTATGGCCCGACGAGTTCGGTCCATCCGTTCAGCGTTGAGAACGGCGTCCTCACCATCACCGCCGCGCAGGCGCCGGAGGACATCAAGCCTCTGATCAACAACTACGAATACAGCTCGGGGATCCTGACGACCCACGACACCTTCTCGCAAACCTACGGCTATTTCGAAATGCGGGCGGATCTTCCTGAAACAGCCGGAGCCTGGCCGGCGTTCTGGCTGCTTCCGGAGGACGGATCGTGGCCGCCGGAGCTGGACGTTGTCGAAACGCGCGGCCAGGACCCGAACACGCTCTACATGACGGCGCATTCCAATGAGACGGGAGCGCACACGAAGGTTTCGTCAACGGTGAACGTTGCGGATACCGACGGTTTCCACACCTATGGCCTGCTCTGGACGAAGGATGAGCTTGTCTGGACCTACGATGGTGTAAAGGTCGCTCAAGCAGCGACGCCGGCCGACATGCACGATCCCATGTATATGCTGGCCAATCTCGCGGTGGGCGGCATTGCCGGCCAGCCTCCTGACCATCTGGCTACGCCAGCGGAGATGAAGATCGACTACATCCGCGCCTATACGCTGGACGACCTGCAGCACCACCCCTTGGACATCGCCGGCGACCATTCGGTCTAAGCGACGCCCTTATGTTGGGGCCATGAGCCGTTAGGAGCGCGGGAATGATTGCACGGTCTGATCTGCGGGCAGTCTTGAGGCGCGCCATCGCCGATGTCGGTGTTTTTTCGTTCCTCATCAACATCCTGCTATTGGTGATCCCCCTTTATCTGTTGCAGGTCTATGACCGCGTCCTGCCTTCCTCCAGCGTCGAGACGCTTCTTTACCTCTCTGCTATCGCGGTTCTCGCACTCGCCTTTCTCGGTCTCCTCGATGCGGTCCGCTCCGTTTACACGCAGCGCGTTGCAGCCATTGTCGACAACAGACTGGGCGCGAGGACATTCGCCGTCTCGCTGGAGGCTAAGTACGCCGGGGGAGCAGCCCTGCCTCCACTGCGCGACCTTGCCTCGGTATGCGCCTTCATCAGGTCACGTGGCGCGGCGGTCTTGTTCGACCTGCCGTTTGCTCCGTTCTTCCTCGCCCTGCTGTACCTCATCCATCCTTTGCTGTTCTGGCTTACGCTGGCGGGATCTGGTCTGTTGCTTGCGCTGGTCGTGGCAAATCAGTTTGCCATCGGCAAGAATGATGCCTTGTCGGCGGAACGCTCGGCTGTTGCCAGCCTGTCGGAGCAGGCCTTTGCCCGGAATGCAGAGACGCTGCGCGCCATGGGCATGATCCAAAACGCCGCGCGAGTGTGGGGAAGGCACGTGGCGGAGGCGCTAGTCCTGCATGACCGTTCGTCGATGGCCAACGCGATTTTCAGTGGAACGTCGCGAGCCGTACGCATGATGCTTCAGCTAGCAATACTGGGTGTCGGAGCATGGCTCGTGCTGCAAGGGAAGATGACGGCCGGCATGATCTTCGCGTCTTCCCTGGTGTCGTCCCGTGCGCTGCAGCCGCTCGACCAACTGATCGGGTCATGGCGGCAGATCGTCGACGCCAGACGATCGTGGAAGCGTTTGGACAAGGCGTTTTCCGCCCATCCGGCGCATGCGCAAAAACTGACCTTGCCGGACCCGTCCGGCGAAATTGTCGTGCAGGGCCTCATCTTTGTCGCGCCGAACGCCACACCCGGCACCGAACCCATCATCAAGAGACTGAACTTCCGCATCGGCGCAGGCGAAGCGGTGGCGATAATAGGTCCGAGCGGAGCCGGCAAGTCCACCCTGGCAAGATTACTTGTCGGTGCGATTCAGGCAACCAGCGGCTGCGTCAGGATTGATGGCGCCGATCTCAGAACCTGGGACGAGAAGCAGCTTGGCCGGCATATCGGATATCTCGCTCAGGAGGTGGAGCTCTTTCCCGGATCGATCGCGGAAAATGTCGCCCGCTTTGAACCCGATGCGAATGACGCCTCTATCGTCGAGGCAGCAAAGAATGCCCGGGCGCATGAGCTGATACTGGAGCAGCGAGACGGCTATCAGACCAGAATAGGTTCGTCGGACAGAACACTGTCGGGCGGCGAACGCCAAAGGATCGGGCTGGCGCGCGCTTTTTACGGCAATCCGCATGTTCTCGTTCTGGATGAGCCCAGTACCCATCTCGACGGCAGCGGCGAAGCCGCGCTCGAAGAAGTGCTTGCCGCCGCGAAAGCGGCGGGCGTTACGACAATCGTGATAACGCACCGCCCTTCGGTCGCCGCAGCCTGCGACCGCGTGATGCTTCTACGCAGCGGAGTGATCGAAGCCTTCGGTCCAAGCGGCGACGTGATGCGGCAGCCAATCGCCGGCATCGGCCTTGCCCCACAGCGCAGCATGGCGGTGACAGGGTCTTTTGCAACGACGAACCGCGGCACCCCTCATAGTGTCCGCTTTGGATCGTAGAAGATGACAGCACAGAGCCTCGTCCGGGAAGGCACAGCACGCACCGACATTCGCCGGGTGGCATTCGCCGGATACGCGGCAATGGCGATATTGATGGGTTGCTTTGGCTATTGGGCGGTCAGTGCACCGTTGTCCGGCGCGGTCATCACGCAAGGCACAATCTCGGCGACAGGCGGGAACATCCTCATCCAGCATCCCGAGGGCGGCATCATCCAAGAGTTGCTCGTCCATGAGGGTGATCGGGTGCAACAGGCCCAGGAACTGATCCTGCTGGATCGAACAGCCGCGCAAGCCGAACTCAACCGGCTGACGAGACAGTCGATCGCGTTGAAGGCCAGCGCCTCGCGGCTGGAGGCGGAACGCGACGGGTTGGATCGGCTTGCGCCAATCACAGAGGCTGCGCCGGCACCGTTCCAACACAATTTCGAGGTCCTGGTTCAAGAACAGCAGAAGGAATTCAACGCCAGGCTCGCCCGATTTCGATCGGAACAATCGATCCTCAGGCAACGGGTTGCCATGCATCGCCAGTCTGTTGTCGGATTGCAGGCCCAGAAACAGGCCATTGAGCAACAGGCCGAAGTCGTGAAGAAAGAACTCGGCATCAAGACCAGCCTTTTGGACAAGGGCCTCACCAATCGCACTGAATATTCACAGCTTTTGCGTAGCGAGGCCGATCTCGTCGGGCAGGCAGGGGCGCTGGAGGCAAATCTTGCATCGGCCAACACCCAGATCGTCGAAGCCCAGGAGCAGATAGAGCGCCTGACCACGCAACGCGTGGAGGAAGCCCTGACGAAACTCGACGAGGTACGTTCTTCGCTGGCTGACATTGACGAACAGATGCGGGCATCCGAGGCAGTGCTGCGGCGGACGACGATCAAGGCGCCGGCGGCGGGCATCGTGGTATCGTCCACCTACAATTCCAAGGGCAGCGTGATTGCCCCCGGCGAGAAGATCATGGAGATTCTGCCTACGGCATCGGGCTTGATCGTCGATGCACGGCTGCCGCCGAAAGACATTGACCAGGTTCGTGTCGGCCAGCCGGCAAGACTGCGACTATCAGCGTTGAACATGCGGCTCACCCCTGAGATTTCAGCCATGGTGACACAGGTTTCCGCAGATCGGCTTATCGATCAGGCTACGCATGAACCCTATTTCCGCGCCAAGCTGAAGATTGCCGCCAACTTGCCGCCCGGCGTGAAAGCGGAGCAGCTTTACCCTGGAATGCCGGTAGAAGCGTTCATCAGCACCGGCGAACGGACTTTCTTCGAGTATCTCGTACGGCCGATGCGCGATTCCTTCGCGCGCGCTTTCAAGGAGCGGTAGATGTTGCGGACCGCGCAATTTTGACCCTGGTCCTCACGCCACGCTCTTTCCGGCGCTCCCTCTCGCCTGCACGCCCGGCGCAAAAATCTCTTGATCGACGAAGATCAGTGCCCGCATGGCGCAGCCTTCGCGGATCAGTGGCAGTTCGTTCGGCTCGGTGTCGAAGGAAATCGATTTTGAGTGCTGGCCACCGGCGGTCTGGGCAATCGCCTCGCGCAGTGCCGGCTCTATCAGGTCGAAGGCGGCCGCGCTGACGCCGACCATGGCAACGGGCGCCGGATCGATCAGCGCGAACAGGCTGCCGAGGCCGTAGCCGAGCGCTTCGCCAGCCTTGCGATAGGCTTCCCGTTCGGGTCCGTCACCTTCGCGGGCCGCGGCAGCCAGGGCGCGCATGTCGGCGTCGCTGACATCGGCGACGGGTTCTGCATCCTCGCCCATCTGCCTGGCGTTGCGCCAGATGGCGTAATTGCCCGCATAGGCTTCGACGCAGCCGCGCCGTCCGCAGCGGCAGAGCGCGCCGTTCGGCCGATGGATCATGTGGCCGAATTCGCCGCCCGAGGAATGGGTGCCGGTGAACAATTCGCCCTTCAGCACCAGGCCCATGCCGATGCCGTGCGACAAAAGGATAGCGATGAAATCGTCGCGGTAACGATCGGGGTCGCGCCACCGCAGCGCCACCGCCATCATGTTGCAGTCGTTCTCCATTATGGCGGGGATGCCGAACGCGTCTTCGAATATGTCAGCGAAGGCGATATCGGTGTGCGGCGTGATCGGCGACCACAGCATGGCGCGGGCACGGGTGTCGGTAATGCCCTGGATCGCCAGCGCGATGCGGGCGATGCTGCGCACGTCCAGGTCGGGATCTGCCAGGCGGCGCCGCACGATTGCCGTGCATTCACCGATCAGCGACTCGCGCGACATCGTCAGCGTGTCCAGCCGGCGCTGTTCCTCGGATACTACCTGGCCGGCATAGTCGATGACGGCGACGGAGAGGAAGTTCAGCGACAGCACCACGGTCATTACCGCGGCCGCTTCCGGATTGAGGCTGAGGCCGACCTGCGGCCGGCCGCGTTTGAGCGAGCCGGCCTCGCTCGGCTTGCTTTCGGTCAGGATGCCTTCGACGATCAAGTCGGAGGAAATCGCCGAGATGGTCGAATGGCTGAGGCTTGTGGTCGCGGCGATTTCGGTGCGGGACGGTTGTCCGGCCTGGCGCACGGCCGCAATTACCATCGCCCGGTTGCGGCGACGCAGATCGTCGTGGCGGATTCCGACCGACATGTTCTTTCACGTCCTCCCGGTCGCCGCGGTTCTTCCTGCCCTGGAACGCTGTCGGTGACGCAGGTAAATACTGGCAGAAGCTGCACGCCCTGTCATTTATTTATTCCGAGACTCGAAAAAAACTCGAAATGACATCAAAATCCATCAGAATCGATGTTGACAGCGTTCGGACGTTGGCCCAGTGTTTTTTCGAGGCTCGAAAAAATAGGGCTTCTGTGCCGGCCCTCGGGTCAGTTTGGTCGCGCCATACGCGGCGCAGGGAGGATAATATGAAAAGATTCACAGCCGCCATCCTGGCGGGTGCCGCCATGTCGCTGACGCTCGCGTCTGTCGCGCAGGCGAAGGACAAGGTCGTCGGCGTTTCGTGGTCCAATTTCCAGGAAGAGCGTTGGAAGACCGACGAGGCCGCCATGAAGACGGCGATCGAGGCCGCCGGCGACAAGTACATCTCCGCCGATGCGCAGTCCAATCCCGGCAAGCAGCTCACCGATGTCGAAAGCCTGATTTCGCAGGGCGCCAATTCGCTGATCATCCTGGCGCAGGACGCCTCGGCCATCGGCCCTGCGGTGCAGAAGGCGCTGGACGAAGGCATTCCGGTCGTCGGCTATGACCGGTTGATCGAAAACAAGGACGTCTTCTATCTGACCTTCGACAACAAGGAAGTCGGCCGCATGCAGGCCCGCGAAGTGTTCAAGGTCAAGCCGGAAGGCAACTACGTCTTCATCAAGGGCTCCGGTGCCGATCCCAATGCCGACTTCCTGTTCTCGGGCTCGATGGAAGTGCTCAAGGAAGCCATCGACAGCGGCAAGATCAAGAATGTCGGCGAAGCCTACACGGATGGCTGGCTGCCCGCCAACGCCCAGAAGAACATGGAACAGTTCCTGACCGCCAACGACAACAAGGTCGACGCGGTGGTCGCGGCCAATGACGGCACCGCCGGTGGCGTCGTCGCGGCGCTGACGGCGCAAGGCCTTGCCGGCACAGTGCCGGTCTCGGGTCAGGACGGCGACCACGCCGCGCTGAACCGTATCGCGCTCGGCACGCAGACCGTTTCGGTATGGAAGGACGCGCGTGAGCTCGGCAAGACCGCCGCCGAGATCGCTTCGCAGCTCGCAGACGGCAAGAAGACCGGCGACATTGCCGGCGCCAAGGACTTCACGACGCCGGGCGGCAACACCGTCAAGTCGCTGTTCCTGACCCCGATTGCCATCACCAAGGACAATCTCAACCTCGTCATCGACGCTGGCTGGATCAAGAAGGAAGAAGTCTGCACGGGCGTCGCTGCCGGCACCGTCGCGGCCTGCAACTAAAAGCTGGCTTGTGCCTGCATTCTCAACGCCGCGGCCCAAAAGCCGCGGCGTTTTCTCAAAAACTTTTGTGTTTCCGCATCATGCGGATAGCTTCTAGGCTGGGCTCCGGCATGCGCGTCAGACGGCCAGTCGGTGGGAGGAAATCATGACCGATACGACGTCCAACCCACAGGCCGATACGGCGCGCGCGTCGGAACTCGGGGCCGTCGCCCGGTTCCTGAAGGCGACCGAGATCGACACCCGCATGCTCGGCATGATCGGTGCGCTGCTGGTCATCTGGATTGGGCTGCATGTCATTTCCAGCCTGCGCCTGGGCGTCAACCCGCTCGATTTCGACAGCCGCACCTTTCTCACGCCGCGCAATCTGTGGAACCTGTCGGTGCAGACATCCGCGGTTGCCATCATGGCCTGCGGCATGGTGCTGGTCATCGTCATGCGCAACATCGACCTGTCGGTCGGTTCCGCCGAGGGCCTGATCGGCATGGTAATGGGATTTGCTCAGGTTCATTTCCTGGTGCGCTTTGTCGGGCTCGAACTCGGCAATCCGTGGATCTGGGTCCTGGCGCTGGTCATCGGCCTGGCGCTTGGCCTGTTGATCGGCGCCTTTCAAGGCTTCGTCATCGCCTATCTCGAAGTGCCCGCCTTTATCGTGACGCTGGGTGGCCTGCTGGTCTGGCGCGGTGCGGCCTGGTGGGTCACGTCAGGCCAGACCGTGGCGCCGCTCGACGCCACCTTTCAGCTGATGGGCGGCGGGCCGGCGGGATCGATCGGCGCGACCTGGAGCTGGGTCGTCGGGATCGTCGCCTGCCTCGCCGTGGTGTTTGGGCTGTTCAACGGCCGGGTGCAGCGCAAGCGTTTCCGGTTTCCGCTACGTCCGATCTGGGCCGAGACGCTGCTCGGAGTCGTCACCTGCGGCGCCATCATGGGCGCGGTCTGGCTCGCCAATTCCTATCCCTGGCCGATCGGCATCGTGAACAGATATGCGGCCGCCAACAACATCACCCTTCCCGAAGGCGGCCTGTTCATCGCCCACGGTATCGCCATACCGGTGCTGATGGCGGTCGCCGTCGGGCTGGTCATGACCTTCATCACCAACCGCACCCGCTTCGGCCGCTATGTCTTTGCCATCGGCGGCAATCCCGAGGCGGCCAATCTCGCCGGCATCAACACGCGCTGGATCACCATGAAGGTGTTCATGATCATGGGCGTGCTGGCCACGATCGCCGCGGCAATCTCCTCGGCCCGGCAGAATTCGGCCACCAACGTGCTTGGAACGCTCGACGAACTGCTGGTCATTGCAGCCGCCGTAATCGGCGGCACGTCGCTTGCCGGCGGATCGGGAACGATCATCGGCGCCATGCTGGGCGCGCTGCTGATGCAGTCGCTGCAGTCCGGCATGGTGCTGCTCGGCGTCGACTCGCCGCTGCAGAGCATCGTCGTCGGGGCCGTACTGGTCATCGCCGTGTGGCTCGACACCGTCTATCGCAAGCGCGTCTAGGAGGGCATGCCATGATTGACAAGACTGCTCCTGCAGCCACCGCGCTGATCGACATGAGGAACATCTCGATCGCGTTTGGCGGCATCCGCGCCGTCGACGACGCCTCGATCGATCTTTTCCCCGGCGAGGTCGTGGCGCTGCTCGGCCATAATGGCGCCGGCAAGTCGACATTGATCAAGATCCTGTCCGGCGCCTACAAGCGCGATTCGGGCCAGATCTTCGTCAACGGCGAGGAGGCATCGATCTCCAATCCACGCGACGCCAAGAAATATGGCATCGAGACGATCTACCAGACGCTGGCGTTGGCCGACAATGTCGATGCCGCCGCCAATCTGTTCCTCGGCCGCGAGCTGATGACCGCCTGGGGCACGCTCGACGACGTTGCCATGGAGGCCGAGGCGCGCAAGGTGATGGGTCGGCTCAATCCCCGGTTCCAGCGCTTCAAGGAGCCGGTGATCAAGCTGTCGGGCGGCCAGCGGCAATCGGTGGCGATCGCGCGTGCGATCCTGTTCAACGCCCGCATCCTGATCATGGACGAGCCGACGGCGGCGCTTGGTCCGCAGGAAACGGCGCAGGTCGGCGAACTGGTCAAGCAGCTCAAGTCCGACGGCATCGGCATCTTCCTGATCAGCCACGACATCCACGATGTGTTCGAGCTTGCCGACCGGGTCTGCGTCATGAAGAACGGCCAGGTCGTCGGCACCGCCCGCACCACCGATGTCACCCAGGACGAGGTGCTGGGGATGATCATTCTGGGCAAATGCCCGCCGGGCGCCATTCCCGGACCGGGCGCGCTGAAGATAGCGGCCTGAGATCGAGCCAGATCGCGGTTGCCGGACACGTGATATGCCAGCCGTAAGGATGGCTTGGCCTTGGCATTGTGTTGGCACGGCGACTTGCCCATAAAGGTCCGACATTGCTCAGGGACCGCACGATCCGTTGAAGAAGCTTTTTCCGATCATCGCCTTTATCGCCGTCGCGCTGATCAGCATGGTGATGGCAGGTTTTGCCTATTTCGCCACGCAGGAAGCCGCGCGCATCAAGTTCGAGGCGACTGCCGACGATGCGCTCAACCGGATCGAGAGCCGCATCGACCTGCATCTGTCGCTGCTGCGCTCAACGCAGGCCCTGTTCGACGCCCGCAATGGCGATATTTCTCGCAATGAGTTCAAGGCGTTCTTCAACGCGCTCGATGTCGACAAGAATTTCGCCGGCTTGCGCGGTATCGGCTTCCTCAGGCTGGCAAAGGCGGGCGACGAGGCGACGGTCGAACGCGATATGCTGCACGATTATGGCGACAGTCATCCAATCTATCCGGATACCACTCAACCCTGGCGCACCCCTATCGTGCTGTTCGAACCGCTGGATCCATCCAATCAAGCCGGCATCGGCTATGACATGTTCAGCGAACCGGCGCGGCGTGTGGCGATCGAAAAGGCGATGTCCGACGACCAGCAGCACGCCAGCGGGCTGGTGCAATTGGGCCAGGACACGGGCGCCGCGCAGACGTTCACCGGCTTCTTCGTTTTCGTGCGGCTCAATGTCGAAACCGCTCCCGACGTCATCAATGCTTCGAGATCCTCGACGGCCGGTTTTCTGTATGCGGCCTTTCGGGCTCGCGATCTGTTCCAGACCGCGCTCAGCCGGTCGCCGTTGCTGCCGGTCAACACCGAAATCTATGATGGCGATGGTGCCGTGAACGGCGATAATCTGCTGTTCCGGTCGGAGACGCCGCCGGCGTCGACTTTCGGCGACAGGCTGCTGGTCACCCGAAAGATCATCGTCGCCGGACGGCCGTGGACTGTCCTGTTCCGGCCGACAAGCGCCTTCTCGCAGCCGTCGTCGCGCGCCATTCCGGTGATGCTGGGGCTGTTCGGCCTGCTGTTGGCGGGCGCCATCGCGCTGGTGGCGCGCTATCAGGAGCGGGCCTATGAGGCAGCGTCGCGATTGCACGAAACGACGGAAAAGAGCCTGATCGAAAAAGACCTGATGCTGCAGGAGATGAAGCATCGCATCAAGAATTCGATTACCAGGGTGCTGGCTATCGCGCGCCAGACGGCGTCGCGGGCTACCGACGTCAACGAGTTTTCCGCATCCTTCTCGGCCAGGCTGCAGGCGATGGCGGCGTCCCAGGATATGCTGACGCGCTCGCGCTGGCAGAAGGCCGATCTTGGCGATCTCCTGCGCATCGAGCTGGGTCAGGTGTTCGGCAAGGAGCTACCCGATGAGCTGTTGTCGGGACCACAGGTGCTGCTCGACGAAACCACGACGCAAGCGCTCGGCCTGACCTTCCACGAACTGGCGACGAATGCGCTGAAATACGGCGAAGCCGGCAATTCCGTCGGCGCGCTGAAAGTGGACTGGTCGGTCGAAGGGCGCGGGCGCGACAGGACGCTGGCTCTCAATTGGCGCGAAAACGGGCAGACGAAACTCGAAGCGCCAGCCAAGACCGGATTCGGCACCAAGCTGATCGATCTCAACGTGACGCGCGAACTGCGCGGTACGATTAAACGCGATTACCAGGCCAATGGGCTGAACGTGGAAATCAAAATTCCACTCGCCAACTGAGCGCGACCTTCACCCGAAAAGGATCAAGCGTCCAGACATGAAAAATCCGAAGGCCAGCGGACCGGCCTCCGGATCGACGTTTCGATGATCGCCGAATTAGTTGCAGCGAGCCGTGTAGATCCGGCCGCGATGATCGCGATATTGGCAATAGCCGTTGCGCAGATTGCGCACCAGCAGGCCGGAACCGGCACCAACGGCCGCGCCGATCAGCGCACCCTTGCCGCCGCCGACCAAGCCGCCGACACCGGCGCCGATCAAGCCGCCGCCAACCACGTCCTGCTCGGTCGAGGTGCAGCCGCTGACGGCAACCACCGCAACCAGTGCAATAATCATCTTCCGCATAGAGTCACTCCTCACTTTTTGTCCTCACTTGGTAAAGCTCCAGCTGCCATTTAGCATGAAATGACGGCCTTTGCTGCTGCAATCTATTGTTGGTGAAGATAGTCTTTTTCTGGGCGTGCCGCGTTCGACGCCATTACGAGGCTGGAAATTGCCAAAGACGCGTCAAGCGTACCATCGGCGCGCACATTCCAGACGATCTTATCATAGTCGTCTTCAAGCGCCGGATCGACGGCAAGGCATTTGGCGACGATGTTGTCAGCCTGCCCTTGCACGTCGCCCAAGGCGAACGGGCGTTCGGCCACGCATTGCTCGGCGCTCGCGAAAACGCTTCTGGGCACCTGGAGTTCACGGCAGTCGGCCATCGTGTTCGAGCAACCGATGACCAGCAGCAATGCAGCGATATGTTCCATGGCGGGAAGTCCTCTCGCCATAGTAACGGTCTACATTCGCCAAAGTTCCTGGCTCGCTGGGCCGGGCAGGGAAGTAAGAGGGCGACAATCGATTCTGTCACCGGCCGAAACGAGCTGGCCTCAGACCAATTGGTACAGGGCGACCACCGCGATCACGGCCAGCAGGCCCAGCGCGACAAGGCGCAAGGCCCCATTGGGAACAGGGGCCAGCGGTGGCGCGGATGCCTCGGAGTCCTCAAACTCGCCCATGGAAATCCGGGCGGCCTGCTCCAGTCTGTTCATGTCGGCAACCGTCAAGGCATTCCTCCCGCACCATGCTGCAATCCTGCTGCGGAAATGTTCGGTGATGCAACAAGTTCCAGCGGTATCTGGGAAAAACAGCATCTGCTTTTATGGTGAACAGCTGGTTAAGGAAGCTCGGGTCGCTCAATCCGTCTCGAAATTGCCGTGCGGAACGACAAGGCGGTACTCGAGACGGCCAGCCGCGATTTCGAGCGTCGCCGTTCCGTTCAGCGATGTCGGCACGACCCGTTCGAGTGCGACGCTGCCGAAGCGCTTCTCGCTACGCCTAACATCACTGGCTCCGATTGCCTCGGCCCATGTCAGGGACAGGGAGGTTCCCGTGTCGGCGGCGGTCAGGTTAGCTGTAACATCGACGAATCCATCGGGCCGCGACAGGGCGCCATAGCTCACCGAATTGACGGCGAGTTCATGCATCGCAAGGCCGATATGCAGGGCAGCGTTGGGATTGAGATAGGGGTTTGCCCCCTGAAATCTCAGGCTGCGAACCGGATCGCCGCCGTAGCGGCCCACCTGGCCCGATACGAGTTCGCGAAGTGCTGCACCCCGCCAGTTGGAAGAGGTCACGAGATCCTGGGACGAAGCCAGCGATTGCAGCCGGCCGCGAAAGCGTGTCAGGAAATCGCCGATGCTGTCGGAGTAGCGACCGGTCTGGGTGGCTATGCTCTGGATGATCGCCAGCAGGTTTTTGGAGCGATGGCTTACCTCCCGCAACAGCGTCGTCAGGGTCTGCTCGCGGCGCTTTTGCTCGGTCGTCTCGACCATTGTGGTGACGACGCCTTGCACCGTGCCGCCGTCGCCGTGGTCGGCATCGATCCAGACCTCAAACCAGCGGCTGCCATCCTCGACGGGAACGCTGATCTCGAGACGTTGGGGGTTGCCGGATGCAATGACGTCGCGCTTGGCCGCGCCGATGCGGTCGGCCTGCGCCTCCGGCAGAATACCGATGCTGTCGGTGGTGTCCGAAACCCAGGGCGCACGCATGTTGCGCGCCCATACGGTTTTCATCTCGCGATCCTGGTAGAGAACGGAAATGCCGGCATTGTGCAACGCGTGAAGAAGGGCGCGGCCGAGCTGCATGCCGCTTTCGGCAGGATGGAGGGCGATGACTTCATCGCTTTGCACGTCGTCCTTCCTGTTTCCGGTCCTGGAACCCATCGGCCAAACTGTCCACCCAATTCAGGCTGAACGGCTCACCGGTGAATGGGTTCCAAACAGGTTTCCCGAACCCGCCGCCAAAAAACGGTCCGCCGGACGGCGTCCTTTAGGACACCGCCCGGCGGTGGCTGGAAACCGTTTGAGGGGTGCGGCTTCCAGTGTTCGGCCGTTCGTTGTTATGAAGCCCGTTTGAACAGGCCCGCAAGAAGCGAAATGACCAGGAAAGCGAGGAAGATGAAAAACAATATCTGCGCTATGCCGGCAGATGTACCGGCGATGCCGCCGAAACCAAGCGCGCCGGCGATGATCGCAACGACGAGAAATACGAGCGCCCAGTAAAGCATGATGCATCTCCTTCGAATGGTGCGATAAAAACGTGGGTGGCTGCGGTTTGTTCCCACCCTTTGCCGAAAAAGACCGAGCTTGCAAATCGTTCAAGCAGGAAGCGCGCAGGAATTTCACCGTCGCCGCCCGCGTGCATCAGGCGGCACGATTACCACTTCCCCAATTCACGACTATGCGGCGGCTTTCGCCTGGCGGTCAAAGAACAGTGCCTGGCTGATCAGCGCCTTGACCATGTCGGGATTGAACGGCTTGGTGACCAGAAAGGCCGGTTCCGGCCGTTCGCCAGTCAAGAGGCGCTCGGGGAAGGCGGTGATGAAGATGACCGGCACCGACGTCGATGACAGGATCTCGTTCACGGCCTCGATGCCGGAACTGCCGTCGGCAAGCTGGATGTCGGCCAGCACCATCTTCGGCCGTGTCTTGCCGAACATCATCACTGCCTCGGCATGGGTGCGCGCCGTTCCAACGACGCGGTGCCCGAGGCTCTCTACCATTTCTTCGATATCCATGGCGATCAGTGGTTCATCCTCGATGATCAGAACGTCGGTTGCCACCTGACGGGATATCTCGTTGCTCGCCTGGGCAAGCAGCTCTGAAAACTCCTGGTCGCCGACGTCGAGGATCTCAGCCGCTTCGTCCTCGCTGAAGCCTTCGACAGCCACGAGCAGAAAGGCCTGACGAGGCCGCGGCGCGATCGCATTCAGATTGGCGGCGGTGCGCTGTTCCCACGCCGATTGCGCCTGCTCCTGCGGGACGCGGATGGCGACGGATGTGAACAGCTTGGCGAAAACCTTGTACAGCGCGATGCGGTCGCTCGATGCTTCGGGAAATATCTCGATATCGGCGATGATGGCCTCGAGCATCGCGGCTACCAGCGCATCACCACTCTCTTGCGACCCGGAAACAGCCCGCGAGAAGCGGCGCAGGAAGGGCAGATGTGGTGCGATGGTGGCGGATAAGCTCATGGTAAGACGTCTCCCTCAGAATGACGTGATTGCATAGGTCAAGCTGACTGCAAGCCCTGACGTTAACGCGGATTTTTTGAAAAAGTTCCGCCTCGACGGAACAAAAGCCGGGGAGTGGCGTTTGTGGTCGGGATGGGCAACCAGACGAGGGCGCCGCTTGCGTTGTGTTGAGTATGATAAGAGCGGCTTGAGCGCTGGGAATACAAGGGCAAAATGAAGGATATGACGAAAGATATTCTGGCTGGCGCCGAGAGCAGGCGCCGGAACGGTTCTGGTGATGCTCTTGGACCGAACTCCGAAATCGGACGCAAACTCAAACAATATTACGACGCGCTGGTCTCCGACGATGTGCCGGATCGCTTTTCCCAGTTGCTTAGCCAGCTGGAACAGGCTGAACCCGCACAGAAGAAGGACTGAGGCATGGCCGCGGTCTCCCAAGGCTTCAAGACCGATCTGCTTGGGGCAATCCCAAGTCTGCGCGCGTTCGCCGTGTCGCTGACTCAAAATGCCGATAAAGCCGACGACCTCGTCCAGGAAACGCTCGTCAAGGCTTGGGACAAGCATGAGAGCTTCCAGCCCGGCACCAACCTCAAGGCCTGGCTTTTCACCATCCTGCGCAACGAGTTCTATTCGCAGATGCGCAAGCGCGGGCGCGAAGTGCAGGACAGCGACGGTATCATGACGGCCAGGCTTGCCGTTCATCCGGCTCAGCACGGCCAGCTTGACCTGAAGGATTTTCGTGGGGCGCTGGAACAATTGCCGGAGGACCAACGCGAAGCCATCATCCTCATCGGCGCGTCTGGTTTCTCCTACGAGGAGGCCGCCGAGATCTGCGGTTGCGCGGTGGGGACGATCAAGAGCCGCGTCAGCCGAGCCCGTACGCGCTTGCAGGAGATCCTGAAAATATCAGGCGAGGACGAGTATGGTCCGGACGCAATTTCGGCCCAGGTAACGAGCTCGCCGGCAAGCTGACCGCGATCGTGTCTCAAGCGCGTCCGCAGGCCGCGGCGACCGCTTGCACGAGGTCTTCACCCGAATAAGGTTTGCCAATCAGCCTGACGCCCGGAAACGATGCCTTGATCTCCTCTGCATCCGAATAGCCCGACGCAAACACGAAAGGTATGCCTGCCGCGCGCAGGCCGGAGGCGAAATCGATCGTCGAGACACCGCCCAGCATCAAGTCGACAATGGCTGCATCGAATCGCGTGGCGACCTCGCGGCCATCGACCTCGGTCAGGTCACGGGCGATCACCACCTCATCGGCGCCATGGTCGCGGCAAAGCTGCTCGACATCCATGGCGATCAGAAATTCGTCCTCCAGGACCAGAATCCGCAATCCGTCAAGCAATGTGGGCACAGGCAAAGACTCCTTGAAACGCCGGAGTCATGATCGCTAATTCGCTTGCTGTCATTTAAAAAAGACATGTGGCAAGCGGGCGGAATCTCAATCCTTGCAACGGGAAACGCGCTCCTCCAAGAGCGGGCTTTCGAAGGGGGTCGAAATGTCAGTCCAGAACAATAGCGCTTTCTCCAGCCGCCAATATCCTTGCGAGAACTGCCCATTGCGGCCGTTGCCGATTTTCCGCGATTTCGAAAAACAGGAACTGGCCTTCATCAGCAAATTCAAGAAGGGCGAACTCGCAGTCGAAAAGGGTGGCACGGTGCTGGTGGAGGGAAGCCATAGCGCCCATCTCTACACCGTGCTCTCCGGCTGGGCGTTTCGCTACAAGTTGTTGCGGGACGGCCGCCGCCAAATCCTCAACTATCTCATGCCCGGCGATCTGATCGGCCTGCAAGGCAGTGTGATGGGCGAGATGCAGCATTCCGTGGAGGCACTGTCGCCGATGCTGCTGTGTGTTTTCGAGCGCGAATATCTGCATGAGCTGTACCGCAATCATCCCGGGCTGGCCTATGACATCACCTGGATCGCATCGCGTGAAGAGCGGATGCTGGACGAGAACCTGCTCAGCCTCGGGCGCCGCAGTGCGATCGAGCGCGCTGCCTATCTCATCGCCTTCATCGGCAGCCGCGCCAAGGTCGTCGGACTGAATGGCAACCAATCTGTCCAGATACCGATCACGCAACAGCACATTGCCGATACGCTCGGCCTGTCGCTGGTTCACACTAACAAGACGATCCGCAAGCTGATGGATCGCAAGCTGATCGTCTGGCGCGACGGCGGCTGCGTGGTCTCCGACAATGAAGGCCTCAAGCGGCTCGCCGGCTGGGAAGGGCTGGGTGAAGCGCGCCGGCCATTAATCTGAGGAAGCGTCTCTTGCCGGAGCCGACGGACCGGGTGCGCGCCGATGCGTTTTCGGCTACTTTGTCCCCAATGCCGGAACCTTGCGGCGGGCAGCGCGTTTGAAACCAAGCAATCACAAGGAGTTAAGCCATGGCCACTGCCGCAGGAAAGACCGCAAACGACGCCCGTGCAAATGCGGACCTGGAAGCCGACATCAGGCAGTTGAAGGCCGACATCGACAAGCTCACCAAACAACTGGCCAAGACCGGCGAGCATGGTTATGGCACCGCGCGCCGCGCAGCCACGGAAGGGGTCGAGCAGTTGCGTGCGCAGGGCGAAGCAGCCTTTGATAGCCTGCGCAGCAATGCCAAGGACATCGAAGCGCAGATGATGGCAAGTGTACGCGAAAAGCCGGTGACGTCACTGGCGATCGCCGCCGGCGTCGGCTTCCTTTTCGCGCTCATCGCGCGTCGCTAGTCGCGCTTCGGATGGGAATGCTGGCAACCCTGATCTCGGGTCTCGCCTCGGGGGAGACCGTGGCCGCCATATACCGGGCGCGCACGGCGGCAATCGTCTATGTGATCGCCATGGCCGCCGCACTTTGCGGTCTCGGCTTTCTTGTCGGGGCCGCCTATATCTGGACGGCGATGCGCTATGGGCCGCTTGCCGCGGCACTGGGGTTCGGCGTCGGTTTTCTGGTGCTTGCCGGGGTTGTCCTGCTGGTCTACCGGATATCGGCAGGCTCGCGCGCCCGGCGCCGGGCGCGGCGCCGCAATGCCGACATGAAGGCGATCGGCATCACCGCCGCACTCGCCGTGCTGCCGAGCCTGCTTAAGGGAAAAGGCGGTCTCGGCGTCATTCTGGGGCCGGCCGTGGCACTCGCGGCCTACGCCATCTACCGCGAGAACGTGAAATCCGACGATCCGGATGAGAGCGAGCGGAAGTAGAGCTGTTGGGAGGTCACTTCGACAGCTCTTCGAGGGGCGTCGATATTTCGGCAAACACGCCTTCCGGCCGGAATTCATGGGTCACTTCGCTGGAAATGACCTTGGCCAGGCTGCGGCGAATGAGGATCGAGCCGAAGCCGTGCCGATCCGGCGGAGCGACTTGCGGGCCGCCGCTTTCGCGCCAGGTCAGCACAAGACGCCGGGCATCCCTCCTGCCTTGCATCCTCCAGCCGAGGTCGACCCTGCCTGACGGCACCGACAGCGAGCCATATTTCAGCGCGTTGCTGGCGAGTTCATGCAGGATCAGGCCAAGCCCGATGGCCTGGTCGGGCGACAGCAGCAGGTCGTCGCCGGAGATCGTCATGCGCGGCTGCTCGGCCGTTTCGAAAGGTTTGACCTCGATTTGGACGAGTTCACTGATGCCGATGCCACGCCACTCGCGGTCCGACAACAGATTGTGGGCGATGCCCAAGGCCTGAAGCCTGGCGCCGAAGGCCTCGAGGAACTGGCTTGGCTGGCGGGCGTGGCGCACGGTCTGGGTTGCCAGCGCCTGGACGGTCGCCAAAGTGTTCTTGACGCGATGGTTGAGCTCACGCAGCAGCAGCCGTTGCCGTTCGTCGCCGAGCTTGAGCTCGGAGATGTCGTAGTTGACGCCGAAGATCAATGTCGGCTTGCCGTCGCCGTCACGCTCGATCACACGGCCGCGCGTGGCGAGCCAGCGCGGCGGATGAAAGCCCTTCACCCGGTATTCGCCGAAATAGTCGTCGCTGCCGGTCAGGGCGTCGCGAAAGCGGGTTTCGGTCTGGTAGACGTCACGCGGATCGATGGCGGCGAGGATGTCACGTGCGCGCAGCCGGTTGGAGCGCGGCAGGCTGAACAGCTCCGACATCAATGTGTCGCATTCGATGATATCGGTGCGGATGTCCCATGCCCAACTGGCGAGCGACGCCGCATCGAGTGCGATGGCGCGTCGTTTTTCCTCGCGCACCAGTGCGGCCTCGGCGATCGCGCCGCTGCGGGTTGCATCCTTGAGGGTGAACAGGCTGGCGGCGAGGCTGGCGAGCGCCTTCAACTGGTCGAGCTCGGCGCGGGATGGAAAACCATGCGGCTCGCGGTCGAGCACGCACAGAGTACCGATGCGGGCACCTGCCACGATCATCGGCGCGCCGGCATAGAAGCGGACATGATGTTTTCCGGTGACCAGCCGGTTGGTCTTGAAACGGGGGTCCGTCGTTGCATCCACGACCACCATGGGCTCGTCGCCGGCGGAAATCGCATGGGCGCAAAACGAGACGTGGGTCGCCGTTTCGGTCTCGTCCAGGCCGAAGCAGGATTTGAACCACTGCCGTTCGAGGTCGACGAGTGTGACCAGGGCCATCGGCGCCTGCATCACCGCCGCGGCAAGGCTGCTGACCCGGTCGAAATCGGGGTCGGGCGCCGTATCCAGCATCTCCAACCCGTGCAGCACAGCGAGCCGGTCAACATCCTTGACTGCGCGCGCAACTTCGGCCGGCAGATCGGGTGTTGTTTGCGTCTTGCCAGTCACCCTAATTGCCTCGTCCCGGTCTTCGCCGCCCCATGCTTGCGCTGGTGCAAGGCCAGGGCGCATTTCCGGAACCATCCTAGCGAGGAACCGTTACCCGACCATGATTTGCCGAGCGCGCCAGTTGGTGCAGTATGAGACAGGGATCGAGCATGGCCAAGATCATTCCAGAAAACAAGGCGCGGCAGGGGCGATGGGGCTGGCATGGATTTCGAATCCTGATCGCCGCATTGCTTTTGGTGTTTGCCGCGTGGGGCGTTGCCGAGATCTATGGTGTGTTGATCAAGGCGCCAACCAGTGATGAACAGCATGTCCCCACACCTAGCACCACCGAGCAGGCTCCTGCTGGTTAAAGCCGATTTGTTCGTTGCAACGTATCGTATCATGCGGCTCTCGATTGGGCCGCGCTCGTCGGCACCAGTACATTCAGCGCGCCAGGCTGGATTTCGATTACCGTTTCACGGTCAAGCCTGACCAGTTCGCCGTCCATGACGGCGCGAAACTTGCGGCTGCTCGAATGGATTTTCAGCACCGTTCTGTTCGTCTGGTGGATTTCGACATGTTCGTTGTCGCGCCATTTGCCGCGCGCCACGTTGAAGAAGAACTTGACCAGTTCGGCGCGCTGCTTCGCCACCGTGACATAGACACCAAGCACGCCGCCCGCCGGATTGTCGGCGTAGGGCAAATGGCCTTCGCCGAACAAATTGTTGGTGACGCCGATGCCGGTGATGCGGGCCGCCATTTCGGCTTCGCCGATGCTGAGCGTCACATTCATCGCAGGTGGATTGTTGATCGTCGCCCAAGCCGCCTTGGCCGAGGCGCGGATCTTTCCCAACCGCGAACCGAACTCCATCTTCTGGCGCAGTTGCACCATCTTCGCATGCATGCCGATCGAGAACTGGTGCACGAAAGGTTGGCCATTGGCCGTCGCCACGTCCACTGCGATGATTTCGCCGTCGGCGAAGGATTTCAGCGCGCCGTCGAGCGACTGCGGAATGCCCAGCCCGCGTGCGAACAGGTTCATGGTGCCGGCCGGCAATATGGCTAGCGCCTTCTTCGTGCCCATCAGCCGGGCAGCCGCGGCGGAAATGGTCCCGTCGCCGCCACCCGCCAGCACGATGTCGACCGAGCGACGCGACGCCGCGCTGTCGAGCGTTTCCACCACGTCCTTGCCGGCGACAATCTCGATGCTGAGCGAGTGACCGGCCGTCTCCAGCGTCTGATGCATCCGGTTGGAGAATGCGGCGAGGTCGGTGGTGCGCAAAGTGCCGCCATCCCGGTTCAGCACCGCTGCGAATTTCATGCCCCGCTCCACCATGTCAGCCAAAAGTGGCCGGGACACACCCAGCCGATGGCTGAAACGCGGCGGCCACGGAAAGGTTCCCTAGCTACGCGTGGGCGGCCCGGCGGCCCGATATTTCTGTGGTTTCGATTCCCGGACGGCAGCGGTTTTGTCGGAACAACAGACTGGTCACAACGTTGTGAACCTGTAGATGCCGCGTCCGATTTTCCAACGAAGACGCGGCGCATGAGATCAGGCACGAGGAGAGACTATCATGATCCGCAATCTTTTAGCCACCACTGCACTCGCAACGCTGATCGCCACCGGCGCTTATGCGCAGAGTGCGACGACCCCAGCGCCCGCGCAGAGCCCCGCCGTTCAGGAGACAGGCGCCGCAGCGGTCCGCGCAGAGGGCAGCATAGTCACCAACATCATAGGAGAGTCCGTCTATAACGGCACCGGCGATGATGCCGAGAACATAGGTGAGGTCAGCGACGTCGTCTTCGACAAGGATGGGCAGGCGAAATCCGTTGTCATCGACGTTGGCGGTTTTCTGGGCGTCGGTGCCAAAAGCGTCGCCTTCGAGTACGGTAAGCTGCAGTGGGCCGAAAAGAATGGTGACCGCTGGCTGGTAGCCCAGACGACCAAGGACGAGTTGACCGCTCAGGCGGAATTCGACAGCCAGCCCTACAGTCCGGCCCCTGCACCTGCGGCATCGACTGACGCGGCCGCACCGACGGCACCCGCTACGACGGATACGGCACAAAAGCCGGCCGACATGAACGCCGCACCGGCGGAACCGGTGAAGCGCGCGGACGGTAACCTTGCCACCAACATCATCGGTGAAGACGTCTATAACGGCACCGGCGACGACGCGCAGAATATCGGCGACGTCAATGACATCGTGCTGACTAGGGAAGGCAAGGCCGAGTCCCTTGTCATCGGCGTTGGTGGTTTCCTTGGTCTCGGCGCCAAGAACGTCACCTATGACTTCTCCAAGGCGCAGTGGGCCGAGAAGGATGGCGACCGCTGGCTGGTCGCCCAGACCACCAAGGAAGAGCTGCAGGCGCAGCCGGATTTCGACCGCAAGGCCTATGATCCGGCGCCGGCAACGACGGCTTCCAATGAGCCTGCGGCCACCGCTCCGGCAGCTGTGCCCTCTGACACCACGGCTCCTGCTGTCGCTCCGGCAGACAAGACCGCCGAAGCTCCGGCAGCGACCACCCCTGACGCCTCGGCTCCCGACCAGACACAGACTGCCGCCATCGACAAGTCGACGTTGACCGAGATGCCGGTCGGCGAGATTCGTGCCGATGACTTGAAGGGCACGACTGTCTACGGCGCCAACGACGCCAGGGTCGGCGAGATCGGCGATGTCGTGCTTGCGCCCGACAAGAAGGCCGACGCGGTGATCGTCGACGTCGGCGGCTTCCTTGGCATTGGCGAGAAGGAAGTCGCGGTCGGCATGGATAATCTCAAATTCATGACCGACAAGGACGGCAACAAATACCTGTACACGACCTTCACCAAGGAACAGCTCGAGGCTCAAACCGCCTATGACAAGGGCAGCTATGCCGAACAGCGCGATCAGCAGCGCATGATCGTAAGGTAATTCTGTTCAGCCAAATGAAGCCCGCGCTGGCAACAGCGCGGGCTTCATTTATGTGTGGCCAGGTGGCAGGCCAGCGGCATGGCCGACTAGGCCGTTCTCGGTCAATTCGGCCAGTGCCAACGACTGGTCGAGATGTTCGGCCCGCCAGGCGAGCAGCCGTTCGGCGAATTCCAGGCGCACGGTGAGATGACTGGGGTCGGCCGCGAGATTGTCCAGCTCGCCCGGATCGTTTTCCAGATCGAATAGCAGCGGCGGCAGGTTGCCGCCGAAATGCACATACTTGAAATGTTCCGTGCGGATAACGGCGAGGTTGCATTGACGTGCGGCGATGCCGAAATGGTTTTCGGCCTCGCCCGCGGCAATCGAGCGGAAGTCAAACTCCCAATGCGCGGCATCGCGCCACGCCGCAGGGGTTTCTCCGCTCAGGAACGGCTTCAGCGAGGCGCCGTCGAGATGCGGCGCGGGCTTTTCGCCGAGCAGGTCGAGAAGGGTCGGCAAAATGTCGACCGCTTCGGTGAAGCTGTCGACACGGCCGCCGGCAGCCTTGCCGTGGCGCGGATCGCGGACAATCAGCGGAATGTGGTAGCTGCCGTCGAAATAGCCGCCCTTGCCCAGCATGAAATGGTCGCCCATCATCTCGGCATGGTCCGAGGTCAGAAGGATGATGGTGTCATCCCACGCGCCTGCGGCCTTAACCGCTTGCCAGACGCGACCGAGCTGCGCGTCGACCTCGGAAATCATGCCGTAATAGATCGCGCGGATGCGGCGAAAATCGTCTTCGCTCCAGTCGAGCACCTTGCCTCTGGCGTCTGGGCGGAATTTTATCTGTTTCTGCCGGCCGAGATCATAGGCAAGGTAGGGATGGTTTCCCGCCTCTTCTTGCCAGCTTGCCGCGCGCCGGAAGGCCGCGCCGTCAGCCGGATCGTACATTGTATTGTAGGGCTCCGGGGCAATGAAGGGCGGGTGCGGGCTGATGAAGGAAAGATGCGCGAACCACGGCGCGGCGTGCTCCTGTTCGCCAAGCCAACGCGTGAATTCGCCGGTCAGGAAGGCCGCCGGGGTTTGTTGCCCGCGGTAGACGGGCGGCGCGTCGCTGATGGTGGTCCCGGCGCCGTCGGCCAGCGGACGGTGGATGTCGGGGGAGCCGGCGCTGGCGTCGACACCTTGCAGCTCCAGCCAGGATAGCCATTGCTTCTGGTGCTCCGGCAGCAACTGGCGCACCGTAAAGCCGGGCAGCACGCCTTCATAGCTTTGCAGCCGCGGATCGCCCGGGGCCAGCAGGCGCGGATCGAGCGAGACGTCGGTGTAGCCGAACAGCGTCGGATCATAGCCCAAGGCCCGAGCCGAGAGCGCGATGTTGCCGTGGCGCGCGTCGAGCGGCGTGCCGTTGCGGCAGACGCGGTTGTTCATCTGGTAGAGACCGGTGTAGAGGCAGGCGCGGGCGGGCGAGCAGGGCGCCGCGCCGCCATAGTGCCGCTTGAACAGCACACCCTCCCCGGCCAGTGCGTCGGCGTTCGGCGTCTGCACAACCGGATGACCGGCTGCGGACAGACAATCGCCACGCCACTGATCGCATGTGATCAGGAGAATGTTGGGCCGCCTGGCTTTTCCAGTCACTCACGATACCTTTGTCCCGGAATGTCGAATGCCGTTCATGGAAACGAATTCTGGCCACGGCGCAAGCCCGACTCTGCGAGCCAATTGGTGAACGAACTCTGTTCCATCGTTCACTTTTGCGACACAGTCCATTCTGTGTTTGCCGCCTTTGCGTAAACTGCTCGGGTCCTCATATTGGCATGGACAGCGGCGAGGGCCGCACAAGTACCAAGGGAAGGAGCAAGACAATGCTCGACCAGATCAAGGGCCTGCATCACGTCACGTCGATGGCCAGGGATGCCCGCCAGAACAACGATTTCTTCACCAGGAAACTCGGCCAGCGCCGGGTTAAGAAGACTGTCAATTTCGACGCGCCCGACGTCTATCATCTCTATTATGGCAATGAGACCGGCACGCCGGGTTCGGTGATGACCTATTTCCCTTTCCCCGACATCGGCAAGGGCCGGCATGGCGTCGGCGAAGTCGGAACCACCGTCTACTCGGTGCCGGAAGGCACGCTTGCCTATTGGGAAAAACGTTTTGCCGATGAGGGCGTCACCGGCCTCTCGCGCGAAGAGACCTTCGGCGAGAAGCGCCTGGCTTTTGCCGGACCGGATGGTGACGGCTTCGCGCTGGTCGAGGGCAAGGGCGACGGCAGAGCGCCCTGGGCGAAAGGCGGTGTTCCGGTCGACCAGGCGATCCGCGGTTTCCATTCGGTATCGCTCAGGCTGAAGGATGGCGGCGCCACTGAGGAGCTGCTGAAGTTCATGGGCTATGAGGAAGTCGACAAGTCCGGCAATCTCAGGCGGCTGGCGGTGAAGAACGGCAATGGCGCCGATGTTATCGACATCGAATCGCTGCCGAGCACGGCCTTCGCCGATGTCGGTGCCGGCTCCGTCCATCACGTCGCCTTCGCGGTCGAGAACCGCGCCAGGCAGCTCGAGGTGCGCAAGGCGTTGATGGACACGGGCTATGGGGTGACGCCGGTGATCGATCGCGACTACTTCTGGGCGATCTATTTCCGCACACCGGGTGGCGTGCTGTTCGAAGTCGCCACCAACGAGCCGGGTTTCGATCGCGACGAGGATACCGCTCATCTGGGCGAAGCGCTGAAGCTGCCGTCGCAGCATCAGCACCTGCGGCCGTATCTTGAACAGCATCTGCAGAGCCTGGAAGGCTGAGGTCATGAGCAAGGACGCTTACATCCACAAGCTGCTGCCCGGTTCGCCGGGCGGTCCATTGCTGTTCGTCTTCCATGGCACTGGGGCCGATGAGAACCAGCTTCTGTCGCTGGGGCGCGATCTCGCGCCCCAGGCAACCATCATCTCGCCGCGCGGTGATGTGTTGGAACAGGGTGCCGCGCGCTTCTTTCGCCGCACCGGCGAGGGCGTCTACGATATGGACGATCTGGCGCGGGCGACGGATAAGATGGCGGGCTTCGTCAAGGCCCATGTCGAAGCAGCGAAGCCGTCATCCGTGCTGGGTCTCGGCTATTCCAACGGCGCCAATGTCCTGGCCTCCGTGGTGTTCGCGATTCCAGCGCTGTTCGACGCGTCGGTGCTGATGCATCCGCTGATCCCGTTCGAGCCGCAGGTCAAGGGCAGCCTCGCCGGCCGCCATATCCTGATGACCGCCGGCAAGCGCGACCCGATCTGTCCGCCGAACCTGACCACGCGGCTCGAGGCCTATTTGCGTGCCGACGGCGCCGATGTCACAGTGGAATGGCACGATGGCGGGCACGAGGTGCGGCCAAACGAGATCGAGGCGGCACGGCGGTTCTTTGCCGATGCTGCCCAAGGAGCATAGCGATGCCTGAACAACTGCCTGAGATCGAACTTGAGGATCGCGGTTCCAAGGGCCGCTATGTCCTGCGTGGACCCGATGGCGCCGAGGCCGAGATGACCTTCACCAAGATCGGTGAGCACCAGATCATCATCGACCACACCGAAGTGCCGGACGTCTTTCGCGGCCAGGGTGCCGGGCTTCGGCTCGTCACCCGCGCCGTCGAGGATGCGCGTGCGGCAGGCAAGAAGATCATCCCGCTCTGCCCGTTCGCCAACGCCCAGTTCCGCCGCCATCAGGAATGGGCCGACGTGCTGAAGCGGTAGGGATTTCGTTGCTTGGAAACGGCGCGGCAAGCGGCTGCCATCCTGCCGGGGCGGCTTTGGCATTTGCGCGGGTGGCGCATCCTGCCTAAGTAGATAGGATATATCCTAGCCGCCGCGCCGACAAACGAACCGAATGATCCCCCAATGACCGAAACCGATCTCGTTCCCGTCTTCGACGGCCACAACGATACGTTGCTCAGACTCTATCAGTCGAAAGACACGGACGTCGAAAAACTGTTCATCGAGGGGAAATCGGGCGGCCATATCGACCTGCCACGCGCGAAAGCCGGCGGCTTCGCCGGGGGCATGTTCGCCATCTTTCCGCCGCCTGTCGAGAAATCCAGGCGCGGCGCCGTGCCCCTGGCGCCGAGCGTCGCCGAACCGCTGCCGCCCGAGGTTCCGCGCAATGAGGCGCTGACCTCGACGATCGCCATGGCCTCGATCCTGTTCAGGCTGGAACGGACCGGAGCGCTCACCGTCTGCCGCAGCGCCGGCGATGTGCGCAATGCCATGGCGCAAGGTTCGATCGCCGCGGTGTTCCACATCGAAGGGGTCGAGGCGATCGATCCCGAGCTCACCATGCTCGACGTGCTGCATGAAGCCGGCCTGCGCTCGCTCGGCATCGTCTGGAGCCGTCCGAACGCCTTCGGCCACGGCGTGCCGTTCCGCTTCCCGTCCTCGCCCGACACCGGACCCGGCCTGACCGATGCCGGCAAGGCGCTGGTCAAGGCATGCAACCAGTTGAAGATCATGATCGACCTGTCGCATCTCAACGAGAAGGGCTTTCGCGATGTCGCGGCGCTCAGCGATGCGCCGCTGGTCGCGACCCATTCCAACGTGCACGCGATCTGCGGCCATTCGCGCAACTTGACCGACTGGCAGCTCGGCGCGATCCGCGAAACCGGCGGCATGGTCGGGCTGAACTTCGCAACAGGCTTCCTGCGCGAGGACGGTCGCATGAATGCCGACACCAGCCTCGATATCATGGTGCGGCATATCGATTCGCTGCTGCAGGCGCTGGGTGAGGATGGCGTTGGTCTTGGCTCCGATTTCGACGGCGCCATGATCCCGGCCGTCATCGGGGATGTCGCCGGCCTGCCGAAGCTGATCGATGCATTGGCGGCACGCGGTTTCGGCCGCGCACTGATCGAAAAAATCGCCTATCGCAACTGGCTCAATATGCTCGAGAAAACGATAGGTTAGAGACAAGCCTGCGGCATGGCGTGTGCGGCCCGCCGGCATATGTCGACAAGGACATACTTCGTCTGTGGAAGCCGGATGCGGTTGGGTGGATGCTGAAGACCTTCACGGATGAGGGCGGCGAATTCGAGCGAACCGATGTCGTCATCGTCGGTGCGGGTTTCACGGGCCTGTCGGCGGCGCTCGAGATGAAGAAGGCCGGCATCGATTTCATCCTGCTCGAAGCACGCGACCGCGTCGGCGGACGCGTCGAGTCCCGACTGAACGGACTTGGCGAACGGATCGATTGTGGCGGCCAGTTCCTGTGCGAGGACATGCCGGAATTGATGGCGCTGATCGAGGCGCGCGGCAAGACGCTGGTTGAAACCTATGTCGATGGCGATTTCATCACCCAGCCGACGATGTCCGTACAAAGAGCAGAGCGGATCTATGACGCGGCAATGGCAATCCGCGAGCGCATGAACGGGATCGATCCGGACGACGTCTCGATTGCGGGGCTGACCGTTGCCGACTGGCTTGCCCGCCAGCGCGATTCGGCCGATGCCAGGGCCGTCTTCCGTTCGATGATCGAAGGTCTCTGGTGCATGGCGCTGGATCGGATTCCTCTCTGGTATCTGATCGACAATGACCGACGCGTCACTAACGAGGTACCGGAGCTGCAATATTTCGTGCGTGAAACCATGCATTCGCTGGCCGACGATCTGGCCCGCGACCTTGGCGATCGGTTGCGGCTCAGCGAGCCGGTCACGCGCATCGAGCACAGTTCGCAAGGTGTTCTTGTCGTTTCGGCCGGGGGTGCCGTCGAGGCGCGTGCGGTTCTGGTTGCCGTCCCGCCGGCGACGGTGACGGAGCTCGCCTTTGCCCCCGCCTTGCCGGCCGGACTGGGGCGGGCGCTCGGCGCCTGGAAAAGCGGCGCGGCTATCAAGATCCTGGTGCGCTATGCCAAACCGTTTTGGCGCGGGCGGGATTTGAACGGCATGGTGATGTGGCTCGATCCGCCAGGACTGTTTGCCTGCGACGCCGGCAAGGATGTGGAGCATGCCGCGCTCGTCGTGTTCGTCGGCGGGCCGCTCGCGCTGCGCTGGCGCGACCTCGGCGAGCCGGAACTGCGTGCGGAGGTGACCGGCCGGTTGGCGGCAGCCTTTGGCCCGAGTGCCGGCGACGTCATCGATTTCAGTTTGCGTGACTGGACAGGAGATCGCTGGAGCGGCGGCGCGTACAGCGATCTTGTTGTCGATGTTACAGCGACAGACGCCGAGCGAACGATCCTTGCCGGAGCACCCCCGGTGTATCTCGCCTGTTCAGAACTCTCGCCGTCGTTTCCGGGATATGTCGAGGGCGCTATCATTGCCGGGCGTATCGCCGCGCACAAGATCATTGCCGAGATTCAGGCTCCGGCCTGAGCCTGGTCTTTTCGAAAAACTGTTTGGCAAGATCGGTCAGGTTGCGCCTCGAGCCCGAGCGCCGTCGAAGCTATGCCCGATTTTGCCCGACTTCGCCCGAATGCTGTTTCGAACTCGTTACAGTGCCAGTCCTTCGCCACCCCATCGTCGTTACAAAGTGCGGATAAGTTCATTTCACCGCCAAAAGAAACTCAGCGAAGGGGAAGGCAATGCATGCGAAAATCCAGACGATCCGCGGCGAGAGCCGCCTTCAGGCTCCAGAACGCAATGACCGCCGTCCGAAACTGGCGCTGCGCCAGCGGGCCAGCAACCACCCCATGGCGATGTTCATGGTGCTGGCTGCTTGCGCCTTCGTCGGCATGGCGTTCACGCCGACAATCGGGCCGGCCTTCGCTTCGTTGAATCCGCCGTCCAATCTCATCGACGGCGCGCAGACGACGACCAGGACCGCGCGTCTGCCGGTGCCGGTGACCGACTTCGCCTGCAAGGGCCAGGCATGGGGTGCCGAGAGTATCGATTGCCTGCGCGCCATCGCCGAACAGTCCGGAACACACAAGAGCCGCGCCGTCCGCATGATCGCCAATGCCGCACCCTTGGCCGATACGCCGAATATTTTCTGATTTTGTCGAAGCATGATCCGAAACCGTTCCCGCTTTGGGATCATGCTCTGGACTCCCCGAGCGCTCCCTCCAGTGCGCTCTTCTTCGGCCCCCGCCCCCGGGGGCCTCTTCTTTATCCTTTCAAGACCGCCTGTTCGGCAATGGCGGACAGCACGCTGCGCACGTCCAGTGTGCTGAACGGCTTTTCCAGGATCTGCGGCCGCTGCTGTGCCGGCAGGGCCTCGATTTCGGCTTTCGCACCGATCAGGTCGCCTGTGACCAGCACGAAACGCCGTGCCAGATCAGGCTTTTCGGCGAGCAACTCGCGATAGATCGATATGCCGCTAACGCCGGGCATGCGCAGGTCCGAAAAGACGATGTCCGGCGGCATGTGGCCGCTCAAAGTGGCGGCGCCCGTTTCCCAGACAGGAACGATCCGTGACTTGATGCCCATCAGTTCGAGAATGTCGGAGAGCGAGCCGGCGACATCCGGCTCGTCGTCGATGATCAAGGCATGGCGCAGGCCGCTCGATCGCGGCTGGTTGTCGCCGGCGGTGGCGAGGCCGGCCACGATGGCCGGCAGCTGGACGACGAAGCGCGCGCCTCTCGGGAGCACTTCCTCGAACCAGACATTGCCATTGTGCCGCTCGATGATCGATTTCGAGATCGACAGGCCGATGCCGGTGCCGACACCGACCGGCTTGGTGGTGAAATAGGATTCGAAGATGCGGCCGCGGATCGTTTCCGGCACGCCGGGCCCATTGTCCTCGACCGAGAAGCAGGGATGACCGCGGTCGCTGCGGAACGTCCGCACCTTGATCAGCCGGTCGCCGGCAATGCCGGCCAAAGCGTGCTGGCTGTTGATGAGGAAATTGGCCGCCACCTGCGTCACATGGTCGGCGTCGGCCATGGCCAGCAGCGGGCCGGCGGCGAAATCGGTGTCGATGGTGATGCCGCTCGAGCGCGCGCCATAGGCGGTCACTTCGAGTGCCGACCGGATCACCTGGTTGAGGTCGGTCTCGGCCTGTGCCGCGGGATGGAGGCGGACCATCGACAGGAAGCTCTTGACGATGCGGCCGCAGCGCTCGGCGGCCGCACGGACTTTCTCGGCGCGCACCTTGGTCTGCGGGTCGGAAGCGAATTCGTGCAGCAGCGTCGATTGCGCCACCACCACGGCCAGCGGATTGTTGAGCTCGTGCGAGACGCCGGCCAGCAACGAACCCATCGCCGCCATCTTCTCGTTCTGGTGCAGCTTCTCGCGCTGCCGGCCGATCTCCTCCTCGGCGCGCAATTTGTCGCGCAGGTCGCGGATGGAGCCGAAGATCAGGCGGCGGTCGGCAACCCGCATCTCGGTCGCCGTCAGCTCGATCGGGAACACTTCGCCGGCGGCGTTCTGGGTCACCGTCTCGAGCCGTTGGCCGACCATCGGCGCGCCGCGGCCGGACATGTATTCGGCCCCCGAAGCATAGCCCTTGCGGTAGTAGATCGGCACGATCGTATCGAGCAGGTCCTTTCCGAGGATGTCGCTGCGCTGGAAGCCGAACATCTTCTCGGCAGCCGGATTGAATTCGATGATCGAGCCGGTCTCGTCGATGACGACGATGGCGTCGAGCGAGGCCTGCAGCATGGTGCGGCGAATGACCTCGCTGGCGTGGGCGTCGGAGGGCGAGCGCTCGATGGCGTCGCCGATGGCCAGCGCGATGATATGCAGCGTCGCCTCTTCCTCGTCCGTCCATGCACGCTCGTTGACGCAGTCATTGACCGCCAGCGTGCCCCAGAGATGGCCATGCGCGAAGACCGAGACCGAGAGGAACGATTTGATGTTCTGCTTCTCGAAATCGGTCCTCAGGAAGCCTTCGAGGTCGCGCGTATGGCCGGCGAAGATCTTGCCTTGCCGTTCGTCCTCGGCAAGCCGCTCCAGCAGGGGGTCGGAATTGACGATCGATTGCATGATGACGGTTGGCGACGCCAGTTCGCCGCCGAAAAGAGGGTCGATCCAATAGGCGGCGACGGATTGGGCGAAGCCCTGGCCGGGCAGTTCGCGCAAGCGAAACAGGATGCCGCGCTGGCAATCCATGGCCCGGCAGAGCGTTTCCAGTATGCCGTCCATCTCGCGCTGCCAGTCGCCAGCCTCGCGAAGCCGGCGAACGACGCGCACGGCCGCCATCGCCGCGCCCTGCCTGAACCCTTGCATATCGGTGCTTGCTGCTTCAGCGATCATCTTGTGCCGTCATTCCGGAGTCGCGCCAATTCGGAGTCGTGCCAATTTCGGCTGGCGAGCAACCGAATCCTTCTGGCCCGGTGCTCAGTTGCCGTCGCCGGCCGGCAGCGAGAAGATATAGCCCTCGCCGCGCACCGTGCGCAGGAATTTCGGATTGGCGGGATCGGCCTCGATCTTCTTGCGTAGCCGCATGATGCGAATGTCGACCGCGCGTGACGATTCCGGATCTTCGGTGAAACCGATCGCCTCGGAGATAGCGGCGCGGGTCAGCAGCCGATTGGCGCGGGTGAGGAAAATCTCCAGCACGTCGAACTCGCTCTTGGCCATGTCGATCACCGCGCCATTGGCGCCGGTGACCAGCCTGCCGTCGAGATCGGCCTGGAAGGGGCCGAAGGTAACGGAACGGCGATCCGTCCCGGCCTTGTTGTCCTGGAGCTCCTTCGGCTGGGGAACCCGGCGCAACACGCTGCGCACCCTGGCCAGCACTTCGCGCAATTCGTAGGGCTTGACGATGTAGTCGTCGGCACCGAGTTCCAGCCCGACGATGCGGTCGAGCGCGGTGCCGGCCGCGGTCGCATAGATGATGCCGATCGGCAGTTTCGAACGCAGCCAGCGGCCGAGCGAGAGGCCGTCCTCGCCGGGCATGGCGATGTCGAGAATGGCGAGATGAAACGATTGCGTTTCAACGAGGCTGCGCGCCGCGGCAGCACTTTCAGCGGTGGCCACGTCATAGCCGGATGCGCCAAGATATTCTGCGACCGCGTCCCTGAGGTCGGGCTCATCCTCGACGATGACAATTCTTGCCCGCACGATGCTTTCGCTCCCACTTTCAGTGGAAAGTAGATTGGGTATAAACATCATGTCCAGCACTCATATCCGGGTTGCCAGGGAACGGTTGGAAAAGATGGCCGCACGATCCGTTATTGCGCTCGTTTCGGTAGCCGAAGTGGTGGCGACCGAACTCGCCGACCATCTCGAGCGGCGCGGCCACGACGTGCATCAGGCGCGCCAGCCCTGGGAGGCCGAATCGCTGCTGTCGGGAAAGGGCATCGACGTCGTCGTCGTCGGCGACAGCCTCAGCCAGGCGGAGGGGCGGGACCTGCTCAGACGTTATGGCGGCCAAGGAGGAGGCGGCGAGGGCGGACCGGATTTTATCCTCATCTGCCGGCCGGCCGATCTTGTCGACAAGGTGCTGGCGCTGGAGCTTGGTGCGGCCGACGTCGTCGAGAGCCCGCTCAATGTCCGTGAACTGGCCGCCCGTGTCGGCGGCCTGCTTTCGCGCCGCGGCAGGGGCACCCAGGAACTGATCGTGCTGGAAAACGCGACCGTCGATCTGAGATCGGCCATGGTCATGCATCGCTCCGGCTCCGAGGAACAGCTCTCGCCCGGCCAGGTGGCGCTGCTCAGGTTGTTCCTGGCCAGTCCGCGCAAGGTGCTCACGCGTGACGACATCATCGCCGCGGCACCGGCCGAAAACGCCGACGCCTTCGATCGCTCGATCGATTCGCGCATCGTGCGGCTGCGCCGCAAGCTCGACACCGACTCCATCACCACAATACGTGGCGCCGGCTATCGGTTCGATCCGCCGCGGCAATTCGCCGACTGACTGCCGGGTACTGGCGCAATCCCTTTTTTCGGGCATCGGATTTTCCATCTCTGGGCCCGATGCTCTTGATACTCAGCGTACCAGCAAAAGCGATGGCCCCACCGGCATGTCACTGCCCATGGTGAGTTCGCTTGCATGGGCGCGGTCCCTGAGAAGCATGGTGGCAAGACCGGCAAAGCCGAGCAGGCCTTGCGCGTAAAGCAGTGCGGACAGCACCGAAGCAGCGAATTTCGTTTTCATCGTCGCAGTTCCCCAAAAATGCCAATTCTCTAGAAATGAACCTGTTGCGGGTCGCTTCAGGATACCCCCGAAGTGCCCGCGCCGCCCACGGAGCCCCCCGTCGCGGCGCGGGCCTTCGGTCCTCTCGGCAGCAAGTTGCCGGAGGCGCCGCGCAAACCCGTCAGCCTAAGGCCGACCCGCCAGAGGGCCTTGAGCCGGGCGATGCGCAGGCTGGAAACAATCCAGACCGTGGCGAAAAACAGTGCGGCATGCAGCGTCGAAATCTCGCCTGATGTCATCGCGCCGAGGCTTGTCAGCGGGGTGCCGGCAACCGTGCCGACGCCGCCGATGACCGCTGCCGCGATGCTGATCCTGAGAAGCCAGGACAGCGCGTTCGATTTCGTTCCCATGTTCGTTACCGGCTGTTTTCGTTGCGTCAACTTTGCTCGCACCCCGTATCCGGATCATGCCGCTAGGAGCCGCGCTTTGTTGCAGGTTGGTTTCGATGCCGACGGTTGTTCTTTCACATGACGCCAATTCGCACTTTCGTTTGGGGGCGGATACTCATGTTCCCGACTCATGGTCTTGGCTGGGCGGGCCTGCCGAGCCCGTTCTAGCCAGGCTTATAAGGAGGCGTTTGTTAACTAGTGGAAACAGATTCGAAACAGAAACGAGTGTTTTGCGAAATCTCCTCGAAACATGACGTTGGGATAAGCGGCCATCGAATTGGAGCCGGCCTAACCGGCAGAGAGAGGGGACTTCATCATGCATACCGCCATTTCCGCCAAGCTCATCAACATCACCGCCGCTGTCTTGACTGGTGCAGCACTGCTGCTCGGCGCCGGCTCGGGTGCGGCGCACGCCGCCAACAAGATCGTGGCGCGCGTTTCGCTTTCGCAGCAGATCATGGAAGTCTCCGTCGACGGCCGGCCGACCTTCGCCTGGAAAGTCTCCACCGGCGACCGGGCCCATGTGACGCCGACCGGCTCGTTCAAGCCGACCCGCATGCATGAAATGTGGTACTCGAAGAAATACGACAACGCCCCGATGCCGCACTCGGTCTTCTTCAGCGGCGGCTATGCGGTGCACGCGACCTATGCGATCAAGCGCCTCGGCCAGCCGGCGTCGCATGGCTGCGTGCGGCTGCACCCCGACAACGCCGCCGATTTCTACCAGCTCGTCGAAACCTTCGGGGCGACCAACACCAGCATCGTCATCGTCAAGTAGCAGGCTGGAAACGGTGGCGTGTCAGCATGCTGTCGCGCCTTGTTCAAGGCTCCCGCCGGAAAACGCTGTGGTATCGAGTACAGCGCAAACCGGCGGTATCGAGCAAAGCTCGAACCGGGGTATCGAGTCCAGCCAAAAAGAAAGAGGCCGGGAAATTCCCGGCCTCTTTCTTTTGCCTCCATCGATTTGTCCTGCACATTTCCGGGCGGGACTCCCTCGACCGCCCTAGCTCGGCAGTGCCGGCATCAGCTTGGGGTCCGGCTTCTCCGCCAAATGAGGCAGATCCTTGCTGGCGATGAAGGTGTAGAACATGGGCACGACGAAGAGCGTGAACAGGGTTCCGACCAGGATGCCGGTGAAGATGACCAGGCCCATCGAATAGCGGGCCGCGGCACCAGCGCCGCTGGACGTGATCAGCGGCACCACGCCGAGCGCCATCGCCGCTGTCGTCATCAGGATCGGCCGCAGGCGCACCTTGGCCGAGGCGATGATGGCGTCGCGCCGCCGCATGCCATGTTTTTCACGCTGCTGGTTGGCGAACTCGACCAGCAGGATGCCGTGCTTGGTTATCAGACCGATCAGTGTGATCAGGCCGACCTGCGTGTAGATGTTGAGCGTGCCGAGGCCCAGATTGAGCGGCACGATCGCGCCGAAGATCGACAGCGGCACCGCCATCATGATGATCAGCGGGTCGCGGAAGCTTTCAAACTGCGCCGCCAGCACCAGATAGATGACGACCACGGCGGCCGCGAAAGCGATCAGGATGGTGTTGCCCTGTTCCTTTTCCTGCCGCGATTGACCGGAATAGTCGAGGAAGAAGGTGTCGGGCAGGCTCTCCTTGGCGATGTCCTCCAGCGCCTTCAGCCCGTCGCCGGTGGTGACGCCGGGCAGCGGGAGCGCCGAAATCGTCGACGAATTCAGCTGGTTGAACTGCTCGATTGCCGCCGGCGCCGCATTGGTCGAAATCTTGACCACCGCCGATAGCGGCACCATCTCGCCCGTCACGCTGCGCACGAAGTATTCGCCGAGCTTGTCGGGGTTGTCGCGAAACTCTTGCGGCACCTGCGGGATGATGTCGTAGCTGTTGGAGTCGCGGTCGAACTGCGCCACTTCGGCGCCGCCGACCAGCAAGGTCAGCGTGCGGCCGATATCGGCGATCGGCAGGTTCAGCGCCGCGGCGCGGTCGCGGTCGATGGTCACCGTCACCTCCGGCGCGTCATAGGCCATCGAATTCTGCACGACGATGAAGCGGCCGGAGGCCTGCGCCTTGTTCTTGATCTGCTCGGCCACCTCGTACACCTCCGAGGAAGCGCCCGTCGATCGCACCACCATGGAAATGGGCAGGCCGCCGCCGGAGCCCGGCAACGTCGGCGGTGCAAAGACGAAGGCCTCGACACCGGCCACTTTGGCGATACGGGCCGTAATGTCGGCCTGCAGTTCCTTCGAATTGCGCTTACGTTCCGCCCAGTCCTTGAAGGCATAGCCGACGAAGGCGCTGTTTGTCGTGCCGCCGAAGGCCACGGCCGAGAACTGCGCCCGTGTTTCGGGAATATCCTTCACCAGGCCGAGGATCTGGTTGACGTATGTCTCGGTGTAATCGGAGGTCGCATAACGCGGCCCCGTCACAATCGAGAGCAGAAAGCCCTGGTCTTCTTCCGGCGCCAGTTCGCTTGAGGTCTTGGTGAACATGAAGCCGGTGACGCCGACAAGCGCAAGCACGATGATCAGCGTCAATGGGCGATAGTTCAGTGATCCGGTGACGGCCCGTTCATAGACATGCTCGACGCGCGCGAAGGTGCCGTCGACAATGCGCTGGAAACGGCCCGGCGTGCCGGACTTCAAGAGGCGTGCCGACATCATCGGGGTGATGGTGATGGCAATGACACCCGACAGCACCACCGAGCCGGCGAGCGTGACCGCGAATTCACGGAACAACGCGCCGGTCAGGCCGCCGGTGAAGGCCAGCGGCGCGAACACGGCGGCCAGCGTCATGGTCATGGCAACGATGGCCGACGATATTTCGCGCATACCGCTGAACGCGGCCTGCATCGGCGACATGTGGTCTTCTTCCATATGGCGATGGATGTTCTCCACCACCACGATGGCGTCGTCGACGACCAGGCCGATCGCCAGAACCATGGCCAGCAGCGATAGCAGGTTGATCGAGTAGCCGACCGCAAACAAAAGGAAGCAGACGCCGATCAGCGACAACGGGATGGTGATGATCGGCATCATCACCGACCGGAAGGAGCCAAGGAACAGAAGGATGACGACGATGACGATGGCAACCGCCTCGGCGATGGTCTTGAACACCTCTTCGATCGAGGCGCTGATCTGCCCGGTCGCGTCGTAGACGACCTCGATCGTCATTCCCTTCGGCAGTGTCTCCTGAATCTGTGGCACCAGCTTGGTGAGCGCCGCCGCCGTGGTCAGCGGATTGGCCGCCGGCGTCGGGAAGATGGCGAGGAAGGTGCCGGGCTTTCCGTTGAACGAGACCCTGGTGTCGGTGTTCTCGGCGGCGAGTTCGACGCGGGCCACGTCGCGCAACCGCACCACATTGCCGTCAGTCGAGCGCAGCGGCAGCTCGGCGAAGGCCTCCGGCGTCTGCAATGTCGAGCGCACGGTGATCGAGGAAACGACATACTCGTTCTGGGTGTTGCCGGGCGCCGACAGGAAGTTGGAATTGTTGATCGCCGTCAGCAGTTCGGAGGCTGTCACGCCGCGCGCGGCAAGCTTGACCGGATCGATCCAGACGCGCATCGAGTATTCCTGGGCGCCGAAGATCTGCACGTCGGCGACGCCTTCGACCGTCGACATGCGCGGTCTGATGACGCGCTCGATATACTCCGTCAGCTGCTCCTTCGTCATGTTCGGATTCTGCATCGAGATGTACATCATCGCGAACTGCTGGCCGGTGCCCTTGACGATGACAGGGTCCTTCGATGCGTCCGGCAAGGTGCCGCGCACGCCCTGGACCTTGGACAGCACTTCGGTCAGCGCGACGTCGGGGTTCGAGCCGAGCTTCATCTGCACCGTCACGGTGCTGGAGGACGGGCGGCTGGACGAGGTGACGTAGTCGATGTTTTCGGTCGAGGCGACGGCGCGCGCGATCGGGGCGGAAATGAAGCCTTGGATCAGATCGGCGCTGGCGCCCGGATAGGCCGTGGTGATGGTGATCGCCGTTTCGTCGACCTTCGGATACTGCCGGATCGACAGGTTGAAGATGCCCTGGAAACCCAGAAGCAGGATCATGCAGCCAAGGACCGTCGAAAGAACAGGCCGGCGAATGAAGAGATCGGAAATGCTCATTGCTGGTCGGCCTGCTTGTTTGCCGATTTGGTCGGGTCGATGGTGTTGTCCACAACGACGGACATGCCGTTGAAGAGGCGGTTCTGACCGGCGGTGACGACTTCGTCGCCAGCCTTCAGCCCCTCGACGATCTCGACCATGCCTTGATTGCGGCGGCCGGGCTTGACGAACACCTGCGACAGCACGAGCGCGGGCTTGTCACCTTCCGCCGCCGGCTTGGCCGCATCGGGAGCCTGGTCAGTCGGCTTTGCCGCATCGGCGGTGGGCTTGGCAGCATCAGCCGCCGGCTTCATGGCATCGGCCGGCTTGGTGTCCGCAGGCTTGGCATCAGCCGATTTGTCGGCTGCCGGCGCGGCGGGTTTTTCCTCCGGCTTGGCAGCTGGCGCCGCCTCGGCGGGCTTGGCTGGCTGCACCACGAAGATGTAGTCGCCATAGAGACTTGTCGTCAGTGCCGTCTGCGGCAGGGTCAGCACGTTCTGCTCTTCGGGCAGCTCGACACGCACCTGCACGAACTGGCCGGGGGTCAGCTTGCCATCGGGATTGGCGACTTCCGCCCGGATGTTCACCAGCCGGCTGGACGAGTCGATCTTCGGGTCGATGCCGCGAATGGCGCCTGCGAATGGCCTGTCCTCACCGCCAAAGCCCAATCGAATCGTCTGGCCTATCTTGAGCAAGGCGAGTTGCTGTTCGGGAACCGAGAAATCGACCCGCATCGTGTCGAGATCCTGCAATGTCACCACGGCGGTGCCGGGCGCCAGATACTGGCCGATATCGATCCTCGGAATGCCCACCGTGCCGCCGAAAGGCGCCGTCAACTGCTTCTGCTCGAGCACGGCCTGCAGCTTGGTGACCTGAGACGCCGAGGCCGAGGCCGCCGCACGCGCCGTGTCCAGCGTCGAGTCGGAGCCAACGCCACGCCTGGTCAGTTCGATGGCGCGGGCAAGCGATGTCTGATCGAGCGCGGCCTGCGCCTTCTGTGCGTCGAGATCGGCGCGCTCGACGGCGTCATCGAGCTGCAGCAGAACCGCATTGTCGGCCACTTTCTGGTTGGCATGGAAAAGGATGTCCTTGACGATGCCGGTGGTCTCGACCGTCAGGTCGACACCGCGCACGGCCTTGACCGTACCGATCGCCTCGACGCCCGGCGTCCAGGCCGAAGGCTTGGCGATGGTTGTCGAAACGGTTGCTGCCGGCGGCTTCATCGATGCGAAGTACTGCTTGATGCCGTTGTCACGCAGGAAGTTGAAGCCGACGATGCCGCCGACCACGACGACGAGCAGGGCCAAAACCAGAACAATGATAAATATACGGAGTATGCGCTTGAACAAGGAAGTCCCCTCAGTCGAAAATCCGGCGCGAAGCGCGGATATCGGGACACATATCGACTGCGGGTCCCGATTTCAAATAATGGCGGTCTTACTGTACCGTCTGGACGGTCTTGTCAATTGGGCCTAAGCTTGCGATGGGAGGCACCATGAGAGCCCAACGACCGAATTCGCGCGAGAAGATTCTCGCCGCGGCGGCTGATGTTGCCCGGGAATCCGGACCAGGCAGCCTGTCGCTGGATGCCGTCGCCAGCCGTGCCGGCGTGTCGAAAGGAGGGCTCCTCTACAACTTCCCGACCAAGGCCAAATTGATGCAAGGTTTGGTCGAAGGCTATCTGCGTGAGTTCGAGCACGCGCTGGAAGCCGCCCGCACAAATGACAAGGACGAAAATCCCCTGGCCGTCTACATCAGGCTGTCGGCCAATGATTGCGAGGAAAAGCAGCCGTCGGCGTCCTGGATCTTCTCGGCCATCGCCGAGGATCCCGATTTCATGATGCCGATAAAGACCTTCAAGCGGCAGCTTTTCGAGCGGCTGAAGGGCGAAACGCCGGATCTCAAATCGCTGCTGATCTGCTATCTCGCCATCGAGGGATTGCGCAGCATGAACCTCTTCGATTCGGATGTCCTGTCGAAAGACGAGCGAGAGCTGTTGGTATCGTCCCTGCTCGAGATTGCCAAATAGGTCGCCCACCCGCTTTTCGGCCAGGCCTGTGCATCAACGCGGTTCGCCGGCGTCACACAGGGTTCATCGTGCGGCCATAGCGTTCTTCCCAGTTCTTTGTTGCAATGCATCTGGAGTGGGACATGGTGGATATAGTTCCAGCGAGGCGGGCATTCCGAGACCGGATCATCCGCTGGAACAATCGGGCAGCGCGAAGTGGTTCCTGCCCGCTTCGGCGTGCGCAGCGCCGCCCCATTGCAGCCGGAACCGTTCGCCGCCATCGTTCCGGCAACGCACGACGCAATTTGCTGCTTGCCTGGGTGCTGACGCTGCCGTGCTCGATCACGCTCGGCCCTGAAGGCTTTAGTCTAGCATTTGCTTCCGGCGGCCAGTAGCGGGGTGTCTCCTGGTTGGATTCCGCTGCTCGTTCGACGCGAGAGTTTCGGGATAGCGGCGATCAATTCTTGGGTATAGGCCTGCTGCGGACGATCCAGAACGTCTTCCGTATTGCCGTATTCAACCAGCTTGCCGTGCTGCATGACCGCAACGTGCTCGCAGAGATAACGCACCACGCCCAGATCGTGGGAAATCAGGATCAGCGTCAGCGACAATTCGCGGCGCAGCCGCGCAAAGAGGCCGAGCACCTGGGCCTGGATGGTGACGTCCAGAGCGGAGGTGACTTCATCGGCGATCAAGATCTCGGGCTCCAGCGCCAGGGCTCTGGCGATGCCGACGCGCTGCCGCTGGCCGCCGGAAAGCTGCGTGGTGCGTCGGTCCAGCAACTGGCGTGGCAATTCCACTTTTTCCATCAGCTCACGGATCCGCTCCGGGATGTCTCTTTCCGGGCAGATGTTCTGTTGCCGCAGCGGTTCGGCCAGAGTTCGCGCAACCGTAAACGCCGGGTTGAGGGACATGAACGGGTCCTGGAACACCATCTGCAGTTTGCGAACCTGCTCCGGTCGGCGCTGCCTCAGTGCGCGATCGAGCGATTGGCCGTCCACCTCGATCTCTCCTTGTTGCGGCTGCACAAGGCCTGCAATAGCCCGGGCTATGGTGCTCTTGCCGGAACCGGACTCGCCGACGATCCCCAGCGCCCCACCGCGCCGCAATGCCAGCGAAACATTGTCGACGGCGCGCACGATTTGCGGCGGCTTGCGCGTCGCCCAGGCCGCAAGGCTCTGCCCAGGGTAGAAGTTCACGCACAGGTTCTTCACCAGGAGATGCGGTTCCGTCGCCACGGGGCAGGCATGCGTGGTCGGCTTCATCAGCGAGGGTTGGGAAGCGATCAGGCGCTTCGTGTATTCATGGGCGGGGTCACGCAGGATCTGATCGACCGAGCCGATTTCCAGCACCGCACCGTCCTTCATGACGACGACGCGGTCGCACATTTCCGCGATCACGCCAAGGTCGTGGGAGACCAGAATGACCGACAGGTTGCGTTCACGCCGGATGCCGCGGAGCAGGTCGAGTATCTGAGCTTGCACCGTGACATCAAGTGCCGTCGTGGGCTCGTCGGCAATCAGCAGTTTCGGTTCGCAGGCAAGGGCCGCCGCAATCATCACCCGCTGACGCATGCCACCGGACAGCTCGTGAGGATAGGCGCCCGCGCGCCTTGACGCGTCCTTGATATGCATGTCTTCGAGCAGTCCGACCGCCCGCGCATTGGCCTGCCGCCAGGATATGCCCTGATGGACCACCATCGCTTCGCCCACCTGACGCCCGACCGTCATGATCGGATCAAGATGCGTCGACGGGTTCTGGAAGATCATCGCCGCTTGCCCGCCGCGCAGCCGGCCCAGCTCGGCATCCTTCATGGCGAGGACATCGCTGCCCTCGAACATGATCCGGCCCGACTTCACCAGTGCGTTGCCGGCAATCAGCTTGAGGATGGCTCTGCAGGCCACCGTCTTGCCCGATCCGGATTCACCGACGATCCCAAGGACCTCTCCCGCTTTTAGTGAAAAGCTGACGCCGCGCAGGGCGTGGACGTCGCCAAAATTGGTGGCGAAGTCGATGGTGAGGTTCTCGACGCTGACGAGGTCGCTCATCTCAGGATTCCGTGTTCAGGAGGCGGGCGAGACCATCAGCGGTCAACGAGAGGCCCAGCGCCAGAAGGCAGATGGCGATGCCTGGGAAGATCGCAATCCACCATGCGGTCGTCAGGTAGGTCTGCCCATCCGCGATCATGGCGCCCCATTCGGGCGTCGGCGGTTGTACGCCGAGGCCGAGAAAACCCAATGATGATCCGAGCACGATGGCCAGCACGGCATCGGTCATGACGAAGACGATCGATGGGACGATGGCATTCGGCAGGATGTGGAACAGCATGATGCGCAAATGCCCAAAACCCATGCCACGTGCCGCCAGCACGAAATCGACGCCGCGCAGCACCAGCGCCTGGCTCCGCACAAGTCGCGCATAGCTGACCCAGTTCACCAAGGTGAGCGAGATGAAGTAGCTCTTGAGGCCGGGTCCCAGCACGGCCACGATGGCGATCACGAGGACGAAATAGGGAAATGATACGGTGACCTCGAGGATGCGCATCAGCGCGGCATCGATCCGGCCACCCAGATAGCCGGCGATAAGGCCGATGATCGTCCCCAGGATGATCGGACCGACGACGCCGAAGAAGGCCATTGCGAGATCGTAGCGTGCGGCAAACAGTGTCCGCGCCAGGACATCGCGGCCGATGGCGTCGGTGCCAAACCAATGCTCGGCGCCAGGTGGTTTCAGCGCCTGCATCACATCGACCTTGATCGGGTCGAAACTGGTCAGCACCGGCGCCAAAATGGCCACGACGATCCAGGCCAAGGTGATGGCGCCGCCAATGATCAAGGTTGCCGGCATCGTCCGGATACGCGCCATGGCCAAGGAGCCGCTGCCCTGCATCACATCGCTCATAATTCCACCCTTGGGTCGAGAATGGCGGTCAAGACATCGACGGCAAAATTCGAAATGACGACACCTACGGCAAGCAGCAGGGCCACCGCCTGGACGACGAACTGGTCGTGCGTGAGAACGCCGCGGATGAGCAGGTTGCCGAGCCCTGGAATGTTGAAGACATTTTCGACAACGACCGTTCCGCCGATCAGGAAGGCGACCACGACGCCCAGCAGATTGACCGTCGGCAACAGGGAATTCCAGAATACATGTCGGGAAAAGATATAGCTTTCCGGCAGGCCCCTGGAGCGGCAGGCGATCGCGTAATCCTTGTCCAGCTGCTGAATGAAGGTCGCGCGCAGATTGCGCGCGAGGATCGGCGTCACCCCGATACCGATCGTCAGGGCCGGCAAGAACAGATGCCACAGATTGTTGATAAAGGTCGGTCCGTAACCGGATACCGGGAAAATCTTCAGCCGCAGGCAGAAGCCCATGATCAACAGCAGGCCGACAAAGTAGGACGGCACGCCGACGCCCGCGACGCAGACGAGACGGATGAGGTGATCGATCCACCGTCCGCGCTGCCGGGCAGCGGTGACCGCGAGCGCGAATGTCAACAGCAGCGAGATCACGAGGCCGTAGAGGATCAAGAAAACCGTTGGCGCGATCCGTGCCGCGATGACGCCGCTGACGGGACCCCGGAAGGCGATCGACTGACCGAAATCGCCGCGCAGGCAATTCAGCACGTAATAGAAATACTGCACGGGGATGGGCTGATCGAGACCGTATCGCGCCCGCACGAATTCGATCGCCTCCTGACTGGCCTTGGGGCCAAGCATGAGGCGAACCGGATCGCCGGGTGTCATTTGCAGCAGCAGGAAGGTGATCACACTGATACCCAGCAGCACGGGGATCAACTGTATCGGCCGTCTAAGCACGAAGGAGAATCGATTCATGGTCGGGATCCTGGTGTCAAATCGATGCGAGACGGGGACGAAGTGTCTCGTCCCCGTCTCGCATCCTGTGCCGATCAATCCAGGCTGGTCCCGCCGATGGACGAGAATTGCAGGCCGACGTTCAGGACCAACCCTTTCACGCTCGGGGCGTAGGCGTTGAGCCACGTCGGGTGATAGAGCGCCACCTGCGCCACCTCGTCCACCACGGTCTTCTGGATCTGGGCATAGAGCTCGGCCCGTTTGGCATTGTCCGCCTCGCCCGAGGCTTCATCGATCAGTTTGTCGACCGTTTCGTTGTTGTAGCGGGTGTAGTAGGACTTGTTGTCGCCCGCGCCCCAGACGCACCAGCGCAATGCGTTGTCGGGATCTCGCGTCTCGTTGTACCACCAGTTCATTTCCGCCTGATACTCGCCATCGGCGAGGCGGGTCCATGCCTGGGTTGAATCGATCTTGGCAATGTTGACGGTGATGCCGACTTCCGCCAACTGCGCCTGGATCAGCACCGCCGCCTTTTCCTCGTCGGCACTTCCGGCATTCTGGATGAGTTCGAAACTGGCTCCGGTCTTGCCGGATTCTGCCAGCAGGGCCTTGGCCTTTTCGACGTCTCGGGCAATGACTGGCAGCGATTTGTCGAAGAAATCGAGCGTCGGGCTCATGATGGAACTGGCCGGCGTGCCGAGACCCAGCGTCACCGCGGCATTGATGGCCGTGCGGTCGATGCCATAGCTGACGGCCTGGCGGAATTTGAGGTCGTTGAAGGGTTCTGCCGAATGGTTGATCAGCATGTCATAGGTGGTGCTCGAAGGTTCAGGGTCGGCCCGGAAGCCGGCGGCCTTCAACTCGGCCATGCGCGGGGCCGGAACTGCGAGGCAGACGTCGAGTTCGCCCGCCTGCAACATCGAGACCCTGGTGTTGTCGTCCGGGACATAGCGGAATTCGACGCCGTCGATCTTGGGCTCGCCTTGGCGGTAATAATGCTCGTTGCGGCCAAGGACCACGCGGTCTCCCGGCTTCAATTCGACGAATTTGAACGGCCCTGATGTGACCGGCGCCTTGGCGAAAGCGTCGTCGCCCATTTTCTCGACCGCTGCCTTCGGCACGATGCCGGTATTCCAGATTTCGGTCAGCGTCAGGAAGGGCGTGAATTTGCGGTCGAGCGTCATCACCACTGTCCTGGCGTCCTTTGCCTCGACCTTGGTCAGGGGCTGAAACGGCGCCGCATAGGCGGAATCCTTCTGGAAGCGCATGCGGTTCCAGCTGAACGCCACGTCCTCGGCCGTGATCGGCGACCCATCGGAAAATTTGGCCTCGCGCAGGTGGAAGGTATAGGTCTTGCCGTCATCCGCGATGTCCCAGCTCTCGGCAAGGCCCGGGCCGACTTCTGTGCGATCGGCATTGGCATGCAGCAGGCGTGCATACATCATGCCCTGGATAAGGATATCGGCTCCGTAAGTGGTTTTGATCGGGTCCAGGGTGAGAACCTCGGCCCCATAGGCCATACGCAGTATCTTGCTGCCGTCAGCATTGGCTCGAAGCAATGTGGCCGGCAACGTCGCGATGCTGAAGCCGGCAAACGCCGCACTTTTGAGGAATACTCTGCGGTCCATGACAATCTCCCATTTTCGTTGATGATGTTCCCGGGGCGGTTCCATGCTTGTTGGTTCAAGCAGTCCTTGTTGGTTCAAGCAGTCTTGGTGATGTGGGCAGGTGGTTTGCGCTGGTGCCAGGCGTAGTCGGCCTCAAGCACCGCACCTAGCCGTAGCAGCAGATCGTCGCGTCCGAATGCGGCGACAAACTGCACGCCGATCGGCAGGCCGTTTTGCGTCCAGCCGAGCGGCAGAGATATCGCCGGCGATCCAGTGCCGTTGAAGAGCGCGCTGAACGTCTCCTTCGGCGCCAGATCGGCGAACACCGTATCGATGTCGCGGCCGGGACGATCCGGGTTGTACGTGCCGAGCAACTCCGGCGAGATCGCGCAAGTCGGCGTCACCAGCACGTCATGGACGGCCAGGAATTCGCCAACCGTCCGCGTGATCTGGTCATAAACAGCGAGGGCCGCGATCAGGCTTGCCGCGTCCAGCGTTCGGCCATGGCGATAGACAGCAAGTGTCGTCTGCTGCAGGCAGGCCTCTTCGACTGGCCGTCGCAGCAAGCCCGCCAACTCGTCGAGCGACTGCGCCGTAGAAGCTGCCCAGATCACTTTCTGTGCCGCCAGATAGCGCTCATAATCGAACACAGGCCCGGCTTCGACGACCTTGTGGCCCAGTTGCTCCAGCCTCTTGCCCACTTCGAGAACTGCCGCCTTCACCTCGGCGTCGAGCGGATAGCCGGACCAGGACGTTGTACACAGGGCGATGCGCAAAGCCTTTGGTGGCGTCTTGATCGCCTGGGCATAGCTGGTGGTTGGAGGGACGATCTCATAGCTGTCGCCGGGAAGCGCACCAGACCCCAGATCAAGCAAAGCCGCCGTGTCGCGGATCGAGCGTGTCAGCATGAATGAAATGGCGAGACCCAGCATTGGCGCATTCGATTCCGGCGCACCGCTGATCCGGCCACGAGACGGCTTCAGGCCGACGACACCACAAAAGGCGGCGGGGGTGCGAATGGAGCCGCCACCGTCGGCGCCTTGCGCGAAGGGAACGATGCCGGCGGCAACGGCTGCCGCTGCGCCGCCGCTCGATCCCGAAACACCCCTGCTGGTATCCCAGGGGTTGCGTGTCGCACCATAGAGGGAGGATTCGGTTGCCGCCGCTATGCCGAATTCCGACGTGGTGGTGCGCCCGATATTGGCAAGGCCGCCGGATCGCATTTTCACCCAGAAGGCGTGATCGTCGCCGCAGATGAAACCCTTGGCAAGAACGCTGCCGAACTCTCCCGGCCGGCCGGCTTCGATGGGGAAATCCTTGGTCAATGTCGGCATGCCGTGGAAAGGTGCGGGTCCGGGATCCTCGCCGAGCGCTTCGATCGCATCGGCATAGGTTTCGATCACGGCATTGAGCTGCGGATTGACCGCGGCGATCCCTGAAAGGATGCAGTTTCCCAGTTCGCGCGGCGTAACTTCCCGCTTGCGCAGGAGATCGGCCAGACCAACGCCGTCATAGGCGGCGTATTCCGTCAACTTCATGCGCTTGCCCTGACTGTCCACGGTTTCAGCAACGGGTGATGCATCGTCATTCTTCGCCTTCTTCTTTGATGTGCCGTGCGACGCGCCGTGGCGGCTTGTGGAAGGTCCGCAGGATCCCGGCGATATCCTCCAGCTCATTCATCCGCGTCTCGGCCGATTTGCCGAGTTTCTCGGCAACGGAATGCGTGAGGAGGTTCAGAACCGAACTTATCGCGGCCGTCGAATCCCAGTACAGGTCGACGCGCGTCGATACTTCGAGCGCCAGTTTTGTGTATTCAGATGCCCAATGACTGTATTTGTCGGTAACGATGATCAGAGGAATCTTCCGGCGCTTGATCTGGGCGCAAAGCCGAAAGCTCATCGCGGCGTATTCCGCTGTGTCGATCAGCAGGACACAAGAATTTTCGCCGCTGTCGGTGAGGATTTCCGAGAACGTGCCGCCCAAACCTTCGGCAAAGCGGACATCGCTCCGCACCCAGCGCAGACGCGTCGCGAAATCGAGCCCCAATCCCTTCACTGCCTGGAAGCTGACGCAGTTCACGCGATCACAGGTGCTCAGCAGATGAACAATTTCGGACCACATCTCGCCCTGGGCAAGGCCATAGGCCGCGGTCAAGGCCTGCTGCTCCATCTCCAGGCTGCGAGCCAACCGCTCCCGCTTTTCGCCGCCGATGCGGAAACGCAACTCGGCACTGTCCAGGCCCGGGCCTCCGGCTTTCGGTGCGGAGCGCAGGCCACGCTTCATTTCCTTGAGATCGATGTAACCGAGACGCCGTACGAAACGGGTGACGCTTGCCTCGCTTACACCGGCGCCGACGGCAATGGTGGCGCCAGTTTCAAAGGGAATGTCATGGATGTTGGCGAGCAGGTATCGCGCAATTGCCTGCTCGGTCCGGGCGAAATCCAGCCAGCCCTCACGCAACCTGGCTTCCAGCGCACTGGCCACCTCAGTCTCTCCGGACACAGCCTTCCCGCCAGGCGTTTTCGTCTTCATCGACCGCTGTCCCTTGGCAGACCTATTTGGAACAGACCGGAAAATGCCACCCCAGGAAGCGCACTCCATTTCCAGTCGTGACGCGACGCTAGCACGCGAGAACACGCCATGAAAGATAAATTTTATAGTTTTATATTCCGGTATTTTTATTTCACAGCCGTCCATAATCCCAAAAAGCGTTCCGCGCTGGCGTTGTTCCAGCGCGACTGCGAGCGAACCTGTCTTTGCGCGCCGCGCGGTTCCCAGCTTCGTTTTCCTCCGTGGTTCGGGCTGCCGGGAAAGTGGTTTTAAGCACGAGAATCTGGACATTAGTCTTGACAGAAATACAGATGTTCAATACCCGTCAGGCAATCGAACAAGCCTGCATTATGGGAGGAACGAGCGGTATGGCTTCCAATGTTTCGTTGACGGGCCTTGCCCGCGATCTCGAGGAACGCGCCAAGTCGGGCAAGCCTATCCGTATCGGCCTGATCGGCTCGGGCGAGATGGGAACCGACATCGTCACTCGTGTCGCCCATATGTCGGGCATCGAGATCGGCGCCATTTCCGAACTGAACCTGCCTGCCGCCAGCAAGGCCGTCGATATCGCCTTTCAGGAAACCGGGCACGCGCGCGAAGTCTCGAGCGCGTCCGCGATGACGGCGGCGATGGAAGCCGGCAAGGTCGCGGTGACCAACGACGCCAATCTGGTCATCAACAACGATCTGATCGACGTCGTCATCGACGCCACCGGGGTTCCCGCCGTCGGCGCCGAGATCGGGCTGCGCGCCATGGAACATGGCAAGCATCTGGTGATGATGAATGTCGAGGCCGACGTCACCATCGGCGCCTATCTGAAGAGCGAGGCCGACCGGCTCGGCGTCACCTATTCGCTGGGCGCCGGCGACGAGCCGTCCTCCTGCATGGAACTCATCGAATTCGTTTCGGCCATGGGCCATCCGATCGTTGCCGCAGGCAAGGGCAAGAACAATCCGCTCAACATCGACGCCATTCCCCCCGACTATGAGGAGGAAGCCAAGCGCCGGCACATGAATGTGCGGATGCTGGTCGAATTCGTCGACGGCTCCAAGACCATGGTCGAGATGGCGACAATCGCCAATGCCACCGGCCTGATTCCAGACAAGGCCGGCATGCATGGCCCGGCGGCGACGCTTGGCGAACTGTCCAAGGTGCTGGTGCCGCAGAAGGATGGCGGCGTGCTGTCGAGGGTCGGCGTCGTCGACTATTCGATCGGCAAGGGTGTCGCGCCCGGCGTCTTCGTCGTTGCCGATATGTCGCATCCGCGCATCTCCGAGCGCATGGAAGATTTGAAGATGGGCAAGGGCCCGTATTTCACTTTCCATCGTCCCTATCACCTGACCTCGCTCGAAGTGCCGCTGACCTGCGCGCGCGTCGTGCTCTACGGCAAGGCCGACATGGTGCCGCTGGCCAAACCGGTGGCCGAAGTCGCCGCCGTGGCCAAGAAGGACATGAAGCCCGGCGAGAAGCTCGATGCGATCGGCGAATATTGCTATCGTGCCTGGATCATGACGACGCCTGAGGCGCGCGCCGCCAAGGCCATTCCCTGCGGCCTGCTGCAGGGCGGCTCGGTCACCGCGCCGATCAAGAAGGGCGAGCTCATAACCTACGCGAATGCAGCGCCCGCGGCGGGCTCCAAGATCGCCGAACTGCGCGCCCGCCAGGACAAGCTCGTCTATGGGTCCGTGGGAGCGTGATCATGGCCACAGCCAGCAAAGCCGTCACTGACAGTCGCGCCAATCTGCCCTTCGTCTACCGCCACTACAGCGCCGAGCAGCTCAGGGAGGTGCTCCATAAGATGTACCTGATCCGCCGCTTCGAAGAGGGCGCGGAGGAGTGCTACACGCGCGGTCTCATCCACGGCACCATGCATTTGTCGATCGGCCAGGAAGCCAGCGCCATGGGCATCTGCATGCCGCTTGCCGAGGATGACCAGATCACCTCGACGCATCGCGGTCATGGCCACTGCATAGCCAAGGGTGCCGAGGTCAAGCGCATGTTCGCCGAGTTCTTCGGCAAGACCACAGGCTATTGCAAGGGCCGTGGCGGCTCGATGCACATCGCCGATGTCGGCAAGGGCAATCTCGGCGCCAATGGCATCGTCGGTGGCGGCATCCCGATCGCCGTCGGGGCGGCATTGTCCTCCAAGATGATGAAGACCGGCAAGGTCGTGGTCTCCTTCTTCGGCGATGGCGCCAACAATGAAGGCGCTTTCCACGAGGCGCTCAACATGGCGGCGGTCTGGAAGCTGCCTGTCATTTTCGTCTGCGAGAACAATGGCTATGGCATGTCGACATCGACGGCCCGCTCGACCGCGGTCAAGAACATCGCCGAGCGCGCCGCCGCCTATTCGATGCCGGGTGTCATCGTCAACGGCAACATCTTCTCCGAGGTCGCTGAGGCGTCTCATCAGGCTATCGCCCGAGCCCGCGCCGGCGAGGGGCCGACGCTGATCGAGTCCAAGACCTACCGCCATCGCGGCCATTCCAAGAGCGACCGCAACCGCTATCGCACCAAGGAAGAGATCGAGGACTGGATGTCGAACCGCGATCCGATCACTCTGTTCGAAAGCGAGCTCAGGGAATTCGGCTTCATCGACGACAAGGGCATCGAGGCCATTCGCGATGCCGTGGCGCAAGAGATCGCCGAGGGCATCGAGTTCGCCAATGCGAGCCCATCGCCCGATATCAGCGAGACCGGAAATTACGTGTATACGGAGCAGGCGTGATGGACGCGATGGTGCGTGAACTGAGCTACGCCCAAGCGATCCAGGAAGCCATGGCGATCGCCATGGACATGGACGAACGCGTTTTCCTGATGGGCGAGGATATCGGTGTCTATGGCGGCGCCTTCCAGGTCACCGGCGACCTGGTCGAACGTTACGGCGCTGACCGCGTCATCGACACACCGATTTCGGAACTGGGTGGCGCGGGCGTTGCGGTGGGCGCTGCTCTCACCGGCATGCGGCCGATCTTCGAGTTCCAGTTTTCCGATTTCGCCACGCTTGCCATGGAGCAGATCGTCAACCAGGCGGCCAAGATGCGCTTCATGCTGGGCGGCGAGGTTTCGGTTCCCGTGGTGATGCGCTTTCCCGCCGGTTCCGGGACTGGTGCGGCGGCTCAGCACAGCCAGAGCCTCGAGGCCTGGCTCGGCCATGTGCCGGGTCTGAAAGTCATCCAGCCGGCGACGCCCTATGATGCCAAGGGTATGCTTTTGGCGGCGGTCGCCGATCCCGATCCAGTCATGATCTTCGAGCACAAGCTGCTCTACAAGATGAAGGGACCGGTGCCCGAAGGCTATTACACCGTGCCGATCGGCAAGGCCGATATCCGCCGCGAGGGCCGGGATCTGACCATCGTCGCCACCTCGATCATGGTGCAGAAGGCGCTCGACGCAGCTGCCGCGCTGGAGAACGAAGGCATCGACGTCGAAGTCGTCGATCTCCGGACCATCCGGCCGATGGACAAGCAGACCGTCATCGACAGCGTCAAGAAGACGTCGCGGCTGCTATGCGTCTACGAAGCGGTCAAGACGCTGGGCATCGGCGCCGAAGTCAGTGCCATGATCGCCGAGAGCGAGGCTTTCGATTATCTCGATGCGCCGATCGTGCGGCTGGGCGGCGCCGAAACGCCGATCCCCTACAATCCGGAACTTGAGAAAGCGACGGTGCCGCAGGTTCCCGACATCATCACCGCCGCGCGCGACCTCGTGAAAGGGGTTCGCTGAGAAATGCCGACCGAAGTCATTCTTCCCAAGGTCGACATGGACATGGCGACCGGACAGATCTCGCGCTGGTTCGCCGAGGAGGGCGCGCACGTCAAGAAGGGCGATGTGCTGTTCGAGATCGAGACCGACAAGGCGGCGATGGAGATCGACGCGCCGGCCAGCGGCGTCCTGCGCGATGTCAGCGGCAAGGAAGGTGTCGATATTGCGGTCGGCGCTGCCGTCGCGTGGATCTATGCTGACGATGAGGCTTATGGGGCTGATGTCGCTGCGACAAAGCAGGACAAAGCGCCAATCTCCCCACCCGTGGGGGAGATGTCGGCGAAGCCGACAGAGGGGCGCGCTGTCCCGCCGGCGTCGCATGCTGTCACGCCCCCCTCTGCCCTGCCCTCTTTGCCGCCACTTGGCATCTCCCCCACAAGGGGGGAGATTGGCGAATCGCCATCGGCCGGCCGTGCAACACCGCTTGCCCGACGCTTGGCCCGCGAGGCGGGTCTTGCCCTTGCCAGCATTGCCGGCACCGGCCCGCATGGCCGGGTGGTGAAGGCGGATGTCGACGCGGCGATTGCCGGTGGAGGTGCTGCCCAGGCGGCGCCTGCCGCCAAGGCTCCTGGCGCTCCTGCGCCTGCGGTGAAGGCAATGTCGGACGAACAGGTGCTGAAACTGTTCGAACAGGGCTCCCACGACCTCGTCCCGCATGACAATATGCGCAAGACCATTGCGCGGCGGCTGGTCGAGGCCAAGACCACCATCCCGCATTTCTACCTGACGCTCGACTGCGAGCTCGATGCGCTGCTGGCGCTGCGCACGCAGATCAACGCCGCAGCCCCGGTGAAGAAGACCGATAAGGGCGATGCGCCCGCCTACAAGCTGTCGGTCAACGACATGGTCATCAAGGCGATGGCCATGGCGCTGAAGGCAGTGCCGGATGCCAATGCCTCATGGACCGAAAGCGCCATGGTCAAGCACAAGCATGCCGATGTCGGCGTCGCCGTGTCGATCCCGGGCGGGCTGATCACGCCGATCATTCGGCATGCCGACGAAAAGACGCTGTCCACCATCTCCAACGAGATGAAGGATCTGGCCAGCCGGGCGCGCAGCCGCAAGCTGAAGCCGGAAGAGTATCAGGGCGGCACCACGGCGGTGTCCAACCTCGGCATGTTCGGCATCAAGGACTTTGCCGCCGTCATCAACCCGCCGCATGCGACCATCCTGGCCGTTGGTGCCGGCGAGGAGCGGGCAGTGGTCAAGAACGGCGAGATCAGAATAGCCACCGTGATGTCGGTGACGCTGTCGACCGACCATCGCGCCGTCGACGGCGCGCTGGGTGCCGAACTGCTGGTCGCCTTCAAGAACCTCCTTGAAAATCCGATGGGCCTGCTGGTCTGATCCACCAAGCAGAAGCCGGCGCCGAATGATGCGCCGGCTTAAAACAGAAACGACTTGTCAGGCGCCGACCCTTGACCCATGTTCTATCTGGACTGCGATCCAGGGAGGCCAAATATGCCTGCATTCGACCCATCTGACGTCAAAACCCTGTTCGGCAAGGTCATGGGCGCGTCGCCATCCGATATCAAGCTGGTGGCGCAGCGCCTGCACGACCACGCCTTCGAGCCGCGCATGTCGGCGGAGGAGACCAGGCAGCTTGTCGCCAGCCTCGGCTATGACAGCCTGGATGCGTTCTGCGCCGACATCGGCCTGCCCACGCACATCGCCGAGCGCTGGAGCCGTTTTGGCGTTTCCGGCGAGATGAAGCAGGTGTTCACCCTGCTGGCGGCGCAGCGCAAGCGGGTGGCGGAGGCGGTCGCCGAATTCGAATCCATGACCCATGTCGGCGTCGAGGATTTTTTGCGCGAGCGCGGGCTTATCTAAACCGAGAGCCGGCTCAGCCGCTCCTGGCCAACAGTGCCGTCGCCGTATCGCTGTCGGTGATCAGGACATTGGTGCTGACGGCCTTCAGCGCGGCGAGGATCGCCGCAACCTTGCGCTTGCCGCCGGCGGCGAGAACCACATTCGGCACCTGGCCGACCACATCAAGATCGATGGCCATGACGCGTTTGTTGACCTCGTGGTCGACCAGCCTGCCGGCGGCGTCGACGAAATAGCACAGCATGTTGGCGACCGCGCCCTTCGCTTTCAGCGGAGCGATCAGCGACGACGGCACGATACCGTGCCGGAAGATAGTGGCGTCGGGCGACATGTCGCCGACTGTAAGCAGCGCGATGTCGGCGGCGGCCGCGCGTTGACGCACATCCTGCAGGGTCGGTTGCGCCCACAGCAGATCGCGCAGCGAGGAGTTGTCCACCATCACCGGCGCGGTGATCTGATAGCTGTCGACCTCGAAGACATCGGCGACCTTGGCGGCGACGATGGATGGATTGATCCATTGCGAGTGCGGCAGGCTGCCGACGAGCGCCACCACCGAGGCGCGCTTCAACTGCCGGCGTGCAAGGAAGCCGAGGCTGGCATGCAGCGTCGCGCCGCCGCCGATCGCCAGCGTCATGCCGTCCTGCATCTGTTCGCCGAGATAGGCCGCGACGGCATGGCCGATCGCCTTCTCCAGATGGTCATGCACCGAAGGCGTCGGGATGACGACGGCGGCGTTGAGACCCCAGCGCTTTTCCAGTTCCCGTTCGAGCGCGACCTGCCCGGCAGTCGGCGCGTTGATCATGGTGACGACAATGCCCTCGGCGGTGCAGGCGGCCAGCGTGCGCATGACCTTCACCCTGGAGACATCGAGCTTTTCGGCGATCTGCTCCTGCGTGAAACCTTCGACATAGTAGAGCCAAGCCGTCTTGACGTTGAGATCCGACGAGACCATCGGCAATCCCGGGCGAGCCGGTCGGGGTTTTTCGGTGGTCATCGGTTCCTGTCCCTCATGAGCCGTGGCCTGACCGGTGCCTCATCGGAGAAACGCCGGCCTGATGTCAACTGATACCGGCTTTCTCCGGCGCGCGATTGTCGCACAATCCTGTTCATTTGTAATTGACATTGTACATATGAACATATTTTGTGGGTTTCACGCGCTGTGTCATCCACCAGTCATATGCGCCGTGCAGGGAGGAAGAGACGGGGACCGGCCAGGAGCCGGACCGGTCATGCACAGACAAGACAGGAGGTCTCATGAAGACGCATTTCATCAAGCTGCTGGCCAGCCAGCTGGCGCTCGCGGCAACTTTGTTTGCCGGCGTGGCAAACGCCGAAACGCTGACGCTCTATACATCACAGCCGGAAGCCGACGCGGCCAAGACCGTGGATGCGTTCAAGAAGGCGCAGCCCGGCATCGACGTGACCATCTATCGCTCCGGAACCAGCGACATCCTGACCAAGTTGGCGGCAGAGTTTGCCGCCGGCAGCCCGCAGCCCGATGTGCTTTTGATCGCCGACGCGGTCTCCATGGAGCTGTTGAAGAAGGACGACCGGCTGCTGCCCTATCCCGAGGCAAAGCTCGATGGCATCGAGGCGGATGCCTATGACGCCGACAAGACCTATTTCGGCAGCAAGCTGATCACCACCGGCATCGTCTACAACACCGCCGCAGCCGAAAAGCCGGAGCATTGGGCCGATCTCGCCAAGCCGGCCTATACCGATGGCCTGGTCATGCCGAGCCCGCTCTATTCGGGTGCGGCCGCCTACCTGCTTTCGGGCTTTGTCGGCGACGCCAACTATGGCTGGGACTTCTTCCAGAAGCTGAAGACCAACAACACCCTCAGCGTGCGCGGCAATGGCGCCGTGCTGAAGTCGGTGGCATCAGGCGAGAAGCCCTATGGCATCCTGGTCGATTTCATGGCGATGAACGCCAAGAAGAAAGGCTCGCCGGTCGAATTCGTGTTCCCCTCAGAAGGCGTGCCGGCGGTCACTGAGCCGGTTGCCATCATGAAGACCGCCAAAAACGTGGACGGCGCCAAGAAGTTCGTCGACTTCATTCTTTCTGATGACGGCCAGAAGCTGGCGCTTTCGATGGGCTATCTGCCGGCGCGTGCTTCGGTCGGCCGCCCCGAATGGCTGCCGGAAGGCGTCAAGGTCAAGGTGATGCCGTTCGACACCAAGGCAATCGTCGCCACGACCGACGCCGACAAGGCGAAGTTCTCGGAACTGTTCGGCGGCTGAGCCGGCATTCCCGGCGGGATGCCGTCCCAGCGGCATCCCTGACGGGCGAAACCCGATCGCATCGGCCGATCGATCCCAGGAAAAACAATCATGTCAACACGGATCAGGGAAAGCCGGGGCCAGGAAATGGCCCTGACGGCGGCGGTGGCCGTCGTCATCGTGCTGCTTTCGCTGCTGCCGATGCTGCGCCTGATCAAGGAGATCGTGGCGCCCGGCGGCACGCTCTCGACCGTCGCGATAAAAGCGGGTCTCGCCAGCCCGGCGACCTGGATCGCCACCTGGCACACGCTGGTCGTCGGCATCGGTGGCACCCTGCTTGCGGTGCTGTCGGGAACGCTGGTGGCCGTCCTCGTCACCCTGACCGATATCCGCTCTCGCAGCGCCATGGTGCTCTGTTACGTCATGCCCTTGATGATCGCGCCGCAGGTGACGGCGCTGGCCTGGCTGCAATTGTTCGGCCCGGCAAGTCCATTCCTGAAACTGTTCGGGGCGGCACCGCCGCTCGGTACCAAAAACCCGCTCTACTCCACCTCGGGCATCATCCTGCTGCTCGGCGTGCAGTATGGCCCGCTGGTCTTCCTGCTGGTGCGTGCCGGCCTGCGCAAGCTGCCGCGCGAGCTGGTCGAAGCGGCACGGGCCGGCGGCGCCGGCTGGTTCACCGTGCTGGTCACCATCGTGCTGCCGCTGATGACGCCGTCGATCATGGCGGCCGCCGCACTGGCCTTCGTCTCCTGCGTCGGCAATTTCGGCATTCCGGCCTTTCTCGGCATTCCCGCCAACTATCTCGTGCTGCCGACCTTGATCTATCAACGGCTGGCCGGCGGCGGTCCCGCCGTGCTCGGCGAAACCGCCTTCCTGTCGGTGCTGATCGGCGTCATCGCCATGGCTGGCATCCTCGCCCAGGAGGTCATGAGCCGCCGCCGCGACTATCGCATCAGCTCCACCTCGCTGGCGGCCGAGCCCTATGAGCTCGGCCGTTGGCGGCCCGCCGTCCAGGCGGGCATGTGGCTGTTGATCGTCGTGGTGCTGATCCTGCCGCTGTTCGGGCTGGTGCTGACATCGCTGGTGCCGGGCTATGGCATCGCGCTCACGGCCAAGACGGCAACGTTCGACAATTATCGCTTCGTGCTGTTCGAGCATGATGCGGCCAGCCGCGCCTTCTTCAACAGCTTCTGGCTGTCGATCGCGGCGGCCTTCTTCGCGGTCCTAGTCGCCGTGCCGATCGGCTATCTGATCGCCTGGGGCAAGCAGCGCTGGGTTCGGCTGCTCAATCTGTCGGTCGAGCTGCCCTATGCCTTGCCCGGCGTGGTGCTGGCGATCGCCTCGCTGTTGCTGTTCCTGCGGCCGATCCCGCTGACCGGCATCCAGCTCTACAACACCGTCTGGATCATCCTCTACGCCTATCTCGCCCGCTTCCTGGTGCTGGCGCTGCGGCCGACCATCAGCGGCTATCACCAGATCGATCGGGCGCTGGAGGAGGCGGCGCAAGTGGCGGGCGCCGGGCTGTTCACACGCATGCGCACGATCATCTTCCCGCTCGTCGCACCGGCGGCGATCGCCGGCGGCCTGCTGATCTTCATGACGGCGCTCAGCGAGCTCACCGTCTCGGCGCTGCTGTGGTCGTCAGGCTCGGAAACGATCGGCGTGGTGATGTTTTCCTTCGAGCAGGGCGGCGATTCCAACTACGCGGCGGCGATGTCCGTCATCACCGTCGCGGTCACCTTCGTGCTGATGCTGGTGACCAATCTGCTTGCCCCCTACCTTCCCAGCGGAGTGCTGCCATGGCGCGATTGAGCCTGGACAATGTGACCAAGAGCTTCGCCAATTTCGATGCCGTCAAGGATGTGTCGATCGACGTCGCCGACGGCGAATTCCTGGCAGTGCTCGGCCCCTCCGGTTGCGGCAAGACGACGTTGCTGCGGCTGGTCGCGGGATTCGAGAAAGTGACGTCAGGCGAAATCCGCATCGGCAGCGAGGTCGTTTCGGGCAAGGGCGGCAGCGTCGCGCCGGAAAAGCGGCGCGTCGGCATCGTCTTCCAGAATTATGCGCTGTGGCCGCACATGACGGTCGCCGAAAACATCGGCTATTCGCTGAAGGTGGCGAAGCTGGACAAAGCGGTCGCGCGCCAGAAGGTTGAAGACGCACTCGCTTTGGTCAATCTGCAAGGGCTGGGCGAGCGCAGGCCGGCCAATCTTTCCGGCGGCCAGCGCCAGCGCGTGGCGCTCGCACGCTGCCTTGTCGCCGCGCCCTCGCTGGTGCTGTTCGACGAGCCGCTCGCCAATCTCGATGTGCATCTGAGGGCCTCGATGGAGGACGAGTTCGCGTCCTTCCACAAGCGCACTGGCACCACCATCGTCTACATCACCCATGATCAAGCCGAGGCGATGGCGCTGGCCGATCGGATCGCGGTGATGGACGGCGGGCGACTTGCCCAGCTCGCGACGCCGCCCGAGCTCTATCATGAGCCGGCAAATGAAATGGTGGCGTCCTTCATTTCCCAAGGCATTTTGTTGCCCGCGGATGTGTTGAGCGCGGAAGAAAGGGGCCATTGCAAGGTCCGGATTCTCGGCGCTGAACTGGTCGTCCGCTGCCGGGCTGGCGAGCGGCCGCGAACTGGGGCAAAGATCTGCTGCCGGTCGACCGATCTCGACGTGTCGCCGGACGGTCCCGGCTTCGATGGCCTGGTCAAACGGGTGATCTATCAGGGTGGTTCGGCGCGGATCGAATTCACGCCTTTGACCAGTCCCGACCTCACCTTGCATTTCGAACAGCCCGACCCGGTTGTGCTGGAGAGCGGAGCCCGGGCGCGTCTTCGGATACGGTCCGGCTGGCTGATCCCGGCAATAGGGGCAGCATCGTGATGATGCTCGATCTGCTCGGCGGTTTTGGGGAAAAAGGCCGCACCAGCCTCGCTGTCAGCAGCGGCAACGATCGCATCCTGCTCGATGTCGGCATCAAGGTCGGCGCGTCGGGCGCGGACTATTATCCGGCGCTGAACGGGTCGATCGCCGACATCGACGCGCTGTTCGTCTCGCACGCGCATGAGGATCATATCGGCGCGCTGAGCTGGCTTCTGGCGCGCGGTTATGCCGGCCCGATTTTCATGACGGCTGAGACCCGCGACGAGGCTCCGGCGACGCTTGCCGGCTATGCTGAGCCCGAGGATTTCAGGCGGTTCCCTTTTCCAGAAGATCGCATCGAATTGTTCGAACCTTGCGACATGCTGAAGAGCGGCAATCTTACGATCCGGACGGGACGATCGGGACATGTGGTCGGCGGCGTCTGGTTTGCCGTCGACGACGGCGAAAGCCGCGTCGCCTATTCGGCCGATGTGGTGCCGGACAGCAATGTCTTTGTGATGGACACGATCCCGCACTGCGACCTGCTTGTTCTTGATGCTTCCTATGGCGCGGATCCCGTGCCAGGTGCGGCGCGGGCGCGCGAAATCTCGCAGTGGGTTGCGAGGCATTCGGACGGATGTCTTTTGCCGACGCCACTCTCGGGGCGGTCGCTGGAGCTGATCGCGGCCTTGCCGGGGCCGTTCGCCATCCATGCCGGCATGCGCTCATCGCTGGAAGTGCAGATCGGCGCCACCGCGTCTCTGTTGCCGGGCGTTTCCGGACTCCTGCTTGCCCGCCTGCAAGACGCAGCCGACTGGACCGATGCTGATCCCCTGCCGTCGCTGCCGTTGCTTGCCGATGACGGCATGGGCGAGGCCGGCCCGTCGTCACGGCTGCTGCCGCGCGCCGGTCAGGCAGGGTTTCCGGTGCTGCTCACCGGGCATCTGCCGTCAGGCTCGCCTGGCGATCTGCTGCACAAGGCCGGCCGGGCGGACTGGGTGCGCATGCCGACCCATCCTACGCTGTCGGGCAATGTCGACATCTGGGAGAAGGCCGGGCGTCCCGCGGCACTCGGTCACTCCTGCGCGGCCGAGCTTCTCGGTGATCTCAAAAACCACATTCCGTCGCTGCGCACGCAATGCCGCACCGGCCAGCGCATCCCGGTGCCGGAGGCAAGAGAACGATGAGAATCCTGGTCTGCAACGACGACGGCATCGAAGCGCCGGGGCTTGCCCGTCTCGTCAAAGCCGCAAGCGCGTTGAGCGACGATGTGTGGGTGGTCGCGCCCGACGGCAAGCGCACCGCTGCCGGTTCGTCATTGACGATCGCCAGACCGTTGACGATGCGGCATGTCAGGCCGGGCTGGTATTCCTGTTCCGGCACGCCCGCCGATTGCGTGGTGAGCGCGATGACGTGGCTGTTTGCCGACGCAGAGAAACCGGACCTTGTGCTGTCGGGTGTCAATAACGGGCGCAACGTTGCCGAGGACCTTGCCTATTCCGGCACGCTCGGGATTGCGCGGGAGGCGACCTTCTGGGGCGTGCCGGCGATCGGCTTTTCGCGTGTGAAGGATCCTGATTTCACCGATGGCGACGACCAATGGCTGGGAGCGCTGATTGCCTCGCTTTGGCAGTCGCGCGCCGACTGGTCGACGGAGGGCCATTGGCTGAGCGTCAACCTACCGACGGCGCTGCCGGCCGAAATCCGCCAGCCACGCATTGGCCGCGACAAGATCGCCCGCACGGCCGAGATCGTGGAGAGCGATGGCGGGCGCACTGTCATCACGGTCCCGCGCGGTCGGGCTCACGCCAGCCAGCCGGGCGACGAAAACGCGGTGATCGACGCCGGCTTCGTCAGCATCAACCGGCTGAACTGGTTCGGCGAAACGCGGCTGGACGACCGGTTTCTGGATAGGATTCTGGGCTGATCCTTCTGCGTGTGATCATCCAGATCACCAAGCTGTCAGCGGTCAAACTGCGCCAATGCAGTCCTTATGCTTGAAGCCGCCGCTATTTCATTCCACATCGGTCAGGATGAAGGACGAGACACGTCAGCGGCGTCGGACTTTGCTGTGGGCCTTGCCCGCATCGCTGATCCTGCATGCGCTCATCGCGGCGTTCCTGATCTACGGCCTGCCGGTGCCTCCCCAACAGCCGCAGGAGGAGCAGCCGGTCAATGTCGCGCTCGTGCCTCCGCCCGAGCAGCCGAAACCTAAACCTGCTCCGGTACCACCGCCAAAGGAAGCCAAAGCCGAAAAGCCGCCGGAACCCAAGGTTGAAAAACCGCCGGAACCGAAAGTCGAAAAGCCATCTCCGCCGGAAAAGCAACCGAGCAAGCCGTCGCCAGTCGAGGTCCTGAAGCCCGTTTTTCAGTTCGGCGACAAGGATACCGGCCCGAGGAAATCCCTGGATGGGGGCAGCGCTCAGGACAACTCGCCGTCGCCGACCAAGGATGACGCGTCGAAGCCGCCTGTTGCGCCGAAGCAGGCAGAGAACAAATCGGCCGAGCCCACACAGGATACGGAGAAGCCGGAAACTCCGACCCAGGAGATGGACAAACAGCTGGCAGACAAACAAGAGCCGGAAGCGTCACCAACGCCATTGGCTGCCGGCGAAGGTGAGATCGAGCTTCCCACGTCGGCAGAAGCGCCGAAACCCAAACCCGCAAATACGCCGAAACCCGGCCCGTCAAAGGTTTCGAAATCCGGAAGCGGGGACGCCGGGAAGCCAAGCTCGAAGGAGGTGGCCGTTGCCAAGTCGCGGACTTATTCCGGCCTTCCGGGTGTTCACAGACTCTATTCGCAAGGCGCGACCGGCGATACGTCGGCCACGACTTCGATGGCCGGTGTGCCTCGCGGCAAGCGGGCCGCCCAACTTTGCGCCAGCGCGTTGCAGCAGCAATTGCTGGACGCCTCCTATTTCCCCGAGTTGATCCCAAGTGTTCCGCTGAAGGCCGGCAATATCCTTGATGCTCCGGATGTCGCCTTCCGCACCACAACCACATGGTATCATCTGGGTTTTCGGTGCGAGGTCGACACCGATGCAACGAAGGTCTTGTCCTTCAATTTCCGTGTCGGGCCAGTGATTCCGCCCGACCAATGGGTCCGCCTTGGACTGCCCATTCGCTAAGAGCCTAGGCCGGCACGCCAAGCCCGGACAATTGCCGGTTAACTTCTTGCCAGTCGGCGCAGACGAAATCGGCACCGGCAGCCGTCAGCCGCGCAGCGTGCTCGGCATAGGTATGGCCGCCACCGGTGTAGCCGATCGCGGTCATACCGGCGGCGACCGCGCCCTGGATGCCGAAGGGCGAGTCCTCGATGACGATGCAGTCAACGGGATTGGCGCCGATCTTGTCCGCCGCAAACAGGAAGATGTCCGGCGCCGGCTTGCCATTCTTGACCATTGATGAGCTGTAGATCGCATCGCCGAAGAAACGCGCCAGCCCGGTCACGGCAAGGCTGTGGTTTATGCGCTCGACGGAGGAGGACGAGGCGACACAGCGGTCGCCCGCAAGCGTCCCGAGGAACGCAGCGATTCCCGGTGTCGGCTTCAATTCCTGCGAGAACAGCACCTTGGTCTCGGCCCAGATGTCGCCGTCCGCCGCCGCCGGAAACTGGTGCCCGGTCAAATCCTTGATCCTGGCGATGATATCGGACTGCTTCATGCCGATGCATTGGGCGATGATGCTGGTGTTGACGCCGGGCATGCCGTGCTTTTCGTAGACGCGCTCGTAGGCGCGGGCGGCCAGAGGCTCGCTATCGACAAGAACGCCGTCGCAATCGAAAATAATAGGCCTTGGTTGCGCCACGCGTTTCCCTCTCGAGTCAGTTTTCGCACATCGCTATCGGCAAAAAGTCAAATGTTCAATAGCGGGTGCGTTTTTGAGGGCGCGAAGAGTGGGCTCAAAGCTGGCGCAACGCATCGCTCGCACGGGAAGACCCGAGCGCCCGTTGCATGGCTTGCCGGGACTGCGCGCGATCTGGGGTGATCCAGTTCGGTTCGGCGCCGAGAAAGCGGTCGAGGAAAGCCACCGCATAGGCCGGCATCTCGGTCACATTCTCGCGATAGGACCACCATGTGCGCAAATCGTCGGCGCATTTGTCGATGCCGGGTGCCGTGCCGAATTCCTGCTCGTGGATCGCCGAAATCACCGAGACGCAGTAGTTGGTGTAGAGGAAACCCTCCGGCCAGAAGCGGACGATTTCCAGCGTGCCGGCGTTCGTTTCCGTCTCGATCAGTTGGGTGAGGCCGGATATTTCTTTTGCCGGCGCCTGTTTTATCAACTCGCGCAGCACGAGGCCGGCGGCAAAGACGATGAAGTCGGCGCGGTCGATCGCGGCGAAGCGCTTCTGCGCTTCCATGATCTCGACCCAGTCGAGAAAGGCTCTGGTGAGCTTGGCCTCGTCGATCTCGAAGCGCACGCCGAACGTGTCCGAGACCACCTTGGCGCTGCCGCGAAAGGTGGCGCGGAACCAGCGCAGCTGCCGCAGCCGATGGCGAAGATCCGGCATCAAGGCCAGCTCGTCCCTGAAGGGCAGCTCCATGTTCCTCGTATCCTGTTTCCCGTCAGCCTAGCACAACAGCGCCACGGCCGAAATCGGTCAGCGCCCTTGTAGATGACCGCAGCCGAGGCCAATATCATACATATTGACATTCTCGGAAACAAATGTTCTCACTTTGCTGTTGTCACGCGCCGGTCCAAGGTGCGGTTCAACTGAGGCTTCGGGAGGAGAACCGAATGGCGATTTGGCAGTGGGGACTGCTTCTGCTGGTTATCGTGTGGGCGCTGCAGTCGCTCGGCGTCTGGCTGCAGATGCGGCACTATTCGGATGTCTTCAGGGGCGTCACCGACCAGTACAAGGATGGCTTCGTCGGAGCCGGCAATTTTCGCGGCCGGTTGGCCAAGGGCACCATCGCGCTCGTCGTGGTGACGCCTGATCTGGTCGTGCGCCGCCTGATGGTGATGAGCGGCCGTTCCGTCTTCACCAAATTCAAAAGACATGAAGAATTCGAGGGTGTTCCCCTCGATAAACTCCGGTCCAACCCTGCAATCATGGGGGAGGGGGAACCCGGTGTGGCCGAGGCCGTGAAACGGGCGATCGAGCAGATCGACAAGACACGGTCGGAGCCGGGGAAGAAGCCGGGCCTGTCCGGCTTGAACATAGCAAGGGCTTAGGGCCGGAGGATTTCGGGCTCTAAATCAAAGGGATAGAGGACGCCGCGCACCGACTGGGATCAACCGGCGGGTGGCATAAGGAGGAGAAATGTCTGTATTTTCGTTGTTGGCGCAGCATGCCGACATGGCCGTGCACAATCTGCATGTCGCAGGTGCCATGGTCTCGGATGCCGCATTGCATGGCAAGCTCGCAGTCGAGCATGCCTCCGACCATCTCGTTGTCCTCGCACAAGCGGACAGCGGACCGATCACCGTCGATCAGTTCAAGGAAAAGCTGAAGGACGTCCAGCAGGAAGAGCAGCTCGGCTGGCTGACCGCCATCGGCAAGTACTTCATCGGCATCTTCCAGAAGGGCGGCGAGGTCTTCGCCGGCTTCGTCACCGGCATCATCCCGACGCTGGTGGTGCTGATGACGGCCTTCTACGCCGTCACCGAACTGGTCGGCGAAGAGCGCGTGCATGGCCTGGCGCGCGGCGCCGGCCGGATCGCGCTGACGCGCTACACGCTGTTGCCGCTGCTGGCGGTGTTCTTCCTCACCAATCCGATGGCCTATACGTTCGGATCGTTCCTGGAAGAAAAGCACAAGCCGGCCTTCTATGACGCGGCCGTGTCCTATGTGCACCCGCCGCTCGGCCTGTTCCCGCACATCAATCCCGGCGAGTATTTCGTCTGGGGCGGCATTCTCGTCGCGCTGCTGGAGCTGGAAAAGAAGGGCGTCGTCGTCGCCGGCTACCACGTCAAGGTGGCGATCTGGTACGCCATCGTCGGCCTCGTCGTCATCCTGCTCAAGGGCATGCTGACCGAACGCATCACCGCCATCATGGCACGCCGCCAGGGCGTCGAGCTGTAAGGGCGGGGAGGACATCATGGCCAAGACATACAAAGCCGTAAGGATCACCCAAGGCAAAACCGGCTGGGGTGGCCCGCTCGTCATCGAGCCGACCGAACAGCGCAGCAAGGTGGTTTCCGTCACCGGTGGTGGCATTCACCCGGTGGCGCAGCTTATTGCCGACATGACCGGTGGCGAAGCCGTCGACGGCTTCAGGGCGCCGCCGATCGAAAGCGAGATGGCGGTTGTCGTCGTCGACTGCGGCGGCACCGCACGATGCGGCGTCTATCCGCGCAAGCGTATTCCGACCGTCAATCTGACGCCGGTCGGTCAATCGGGGCCGCTGGCCCAGTTCATCACCGAGGACATCTACGTTTCGGGCGTGAAGCCGGCCAACATCACAATGGCGGACGGATCCGAAACGGTCACGACTGCAGGGGGAGCAGCAGCGATGAGTTCAAGCAACAATGCGGCCGCGGCACCACAGCCGCTGCCAAGCGAGGGTGGGCTGATCGGCCTCATCAGCACGATCGGCCGGGTCATGGGACGTATCGTCGGCATCTTCTTCAATGCCGGCCGCCGCACCATCGATCAGGTCATCCGCAACGTGCTGCCGTTCATGGCCTTCGTGACCATGCTCATCGGTCTGATCCTCTACACCGGCATCGGCGATGTGCTGGCGCAGCCGATGGGTCCGCTGGCCAACAACATCGTCGGCCTGCTGATCATCTCGGCGATCTGCGGCCTGCCGTTCCTGTCGCCCATCCTCGGGCCAGGCGCGGTCATCGCACAGGTCATCGGCGTCGCCATCATCGGCCCGCAGATCGCCAACGGCACAATTTCGCCGGCGATGGCACTGCCGGCGCTGTTTGCCTACAATACCCAGGTGGGCTGCGATTTTGTCCCCGTCGGCCTGGCGCTCGGTGAGGCCAAGCCGAAGACGATCGAAATCGGTGTTCCGGCGGTGCTGATCAGCCGCCAGATCATGGGCCCGGTCTCGGTGCTGATCGCCTGGGTCGTCAGCCTGATCGTGTTCTAAGGCAATTCCAGGGAAAACCTGAAATGGTTTTCCCTGGAAAAGTGCATAGCGGTTTCCCTTGGAAATTGCGTCAAAACAAAGAGATGGAGCGGTTCACTGCTCCAGGGAAAGTTGAGAAATGAGGTTCGCCATATGACGGTTCTATTGAGAACACGGGTCACTGCCATCGGACCCGAAGTGGCGGACCTTGCCGAAGGGGGCGTGGTCATCCTGTTTGCGGATGGCTCGCCGCCGGAGCTTGCCGAGGTTTCGGTGCTCCACAAGACGGAGCAAGGACCGAGTGACGGAGCGCCCGCCAAGGGCGCTTCGATCACCCTCGGCCCGGTTTCAGCGACCATCACCGCGGTTGGCTCCAGCGCCTGGAGTAAGGTGCTCGAAATGGGCCATGTCGTCATCTCGTTCAACGGCGCCACCGAGGCCGAGAGGCCGGGCGAAATCTGCGCATCGCAGGTCGACCCGCAAGCGCTCGTGGCCGCCCTGAAGACCGGCGCGATCATCACCATCGCCGCCTGACAGCATTCGCGCCACGGCCTATATTGGGAGTGGCGCCCAAAACCAGAGTATTTGCCATGGAACGCTCGACCATCGTCAGAGTGCATGAAGGTTTGCACGCCCGTCCCGCCACCCGGTTCGTCAAGCTCGCCAAGGGTTTCGAATCCGATGTCGAGCTGGTCAAGGACGGCAAGGCGGTCAGCGCCAAGAGTTCGGTCAAGCTGATGCTGCTGGCGGTCAAGGAGAACCAGGAAGTCACCGTGCGGGCGAACGGCGCCGACGCCATCGAGGCCATCGAGGCGCTGATCGGCTATCTCGAAAATCCGAGGGCCGGCCTGGATGATGAAGCTGAGCCGCAGAGCCCGGCAAATGATGCCGGGCAGGAAGTGTTACCCGCTGCATTGGCTGAATCCGCGCCGGCGGTACTTGGCCGAGCAAACGGCTTGCGCGGCGTGGCCGCGAGCGAAGGTTTCGCCATCGGCCCGGCCTTTGCGCATTTCCCGCCTGATATTGCCGGACAGGGCCGCCTGTTGCAGGCCGAGGAGATCGCCGGCGAGATCGACAGGTTCCGCGCTGCTGTCAGCGCGGTCCAGTCGCGCATGGACCATGCGTTGGCGCAGGACAGCCTGTCGGCTGGAGACCGCGGCATCGTCGCCGCGCTGCGCGATATCGCCGCCGACGACAGCCTGACTGGTGAGGCCGAGGGCCTGATCAAGGGCGGCAATGACGCGGTCTCCGCCGTCATCACCGCCGCCTCCAACATTGCCGCCGAATTCAGCGCGGTCGACGATCACTATCTCAACGCGCGGGCGGATGACGTTCATGCGGTCGGGCGGCAGATCTGCCTGGTGTTGCTGGGCCAAGACGATGTCAGCCTCGAAAACATACCCGAAGGGGCTATCCTGATTGCCGATGACATCGGCGCCTGGGATCTGGCACGCGCGCCGCTGAAGCGTATCGGCGGCGTGGTGTGCGGCCATGGCGGCGCCACCTCGCACATCGCCATCATCGCGCGCTCGCACGGCATTCCGGCAGTGCTCGGCCTCGGCGGCCAGGTCAATGCCTTGCGCACCGCGCGAGACGTCGCGCTCGACGGCAATGCCGGCCATGTGATCATCGACCCCGACGAGGCGACCCGTGCCGATTTCGCCGGCCGCGTCGAAGCGGCGGCAAAGGAGCGCGCCGGCCTGACCATCTTCAAGACGGTGACGCCGAAGCTCGCCGACGGCAGGATCATCGAGGTCGCGGCCAATATCGGCTCACTCGAGGAAATCGAAGCGGCGCAAGAGGCTGGTGCCATGGGCATCGGCCTGTTCCGCACCGAGCTTTTGTTCATGCGCCATATGCATCTGCCCTCGGAAGACATGCAGGCCGAGACCTATGCGGCGCTGGCCAAGGCTTTTGCGCCTTATCCGGTCATTGTACGCACGCTCGACATCGGCGGTGACAAGCCGATTGCCGGCATCGAATTTCCCGACGAGGAAAACCCCTTCCTCGGCTGGCGCGGCATCCGCATGTGTCTCGACCGGCCCGACATCTTCAAGCGCCAACTGCGGGCGCTGCTGCGCGCAGCCGTGCACGGCAACATCAAGGTGATGCTGCCGATGGTGTCCGACCTCTCGGAGGTCAGGCAGACGCGCGTGCTGGTTGACGAATGCACGGCCGAGCTGAAAGCCGAAGGCGTGCCGCATGCGACCTTCGATCTCGGCGTAATGATCGAAACCCCGGCCGCCGTGCTGATCGCCCCGACGCTGGCCAAGGAGGTCGCTTTCTTCTCGATCGGCACCAACGATCTGACCCAGTACATCATGGCCGCGGACCGGCTCAATCCGACCGTCGCCAAGCTCAACGATGTCACCAATCCAGCCGTCATGTCGGCGATCGAAATGACGGCAAAAGCCGGCGTCGCCGCCGGTATCATGGTCGGCATGTGCGGTGAGGCGGCCGGCCGTCCGGATCTCATTGCGACATTCGTGAAGATGGGGCTGACCGAACTCTCGATGAGCCCGGCTTCCATCCAGCGCGCCAAGAAAGCGATCATGGCCATGGCCGCTGAAGGCTAGCCCAGGCCGGCCAACTACGGCAGATGGGCAAGCAAGGTGGCGAACACCGGTGTCAGTTCAGCGATCGGGTTTGCCTTGGCGCAGGCCTGAACGATGCGGTCGTGGCGAATATCCGCCGCCAGTATCGCGATCTCCAGCATATCCGGCTCCGGCGCGCCGTCCCTGCCGGCGGTCGCCAGGCCGCAGGCCAAAGCGAGCGGTGCCAGGCAGCTTACGTCAAGCGCGCTGCTGCCCACCACCGCCGGCGTTTCGGACATCGTTTCGGCAAAGCGGACCGGACGCTGGCCGAGGCACTCGACCAGCAGCGCCGAACAGGTGGCCGCGATTGCCTGCAGTCCGGCACCTGGCGCGGCCAACGCGGCCAGCAGATCGCCATGCCGCTTGCGCATCGTGGCATGGACGGCCGCGAAATCGGCTTCGTGGATGCGGGCATTGTCGATGTTCAGGCCGGCAAGAACCGCCTTGGTCAGATAATACATATCGCGCCGGAACAGGCGTTCGGCGTCCAGTTGGCGATCCTCGTTGCCGACCGGGAAATAGGTGCCGAGGCCCTTCACCGTCGTGCCGTCCACCTTGATCGGGCGCTCATGCGGGACGAAAGCTTCAGCGATCGACAGCGCTTCGTCGACGGCACTCGCGGCATGGCTGAGCAGGCCTTCGATGCCCTTGCCTGGAAACGGCGGCAGATGGCTGGTTGCTTCGCGCAGGATGCTGGCATCGCCGCTGCCGTCATGGCGGCTCTGGCGGATGATTTCGCGGACTTCCCGCAGCCGGTCCTTCAGATTGACGCGGACATCTTCGGAGATTTGTCGGAGCATCGCGGATCGCCTTGAAATTTGCTGCGGATAGCCGCCAACCGGGGCAGCCGCCACTCTCTACATTGTTCCTATCGATTGGTAGATCAATAGGCGATACTAGACCAGCATGCAGAATCGGCGGCAGCGCGCTCGTCCGTCGCCGCAGGGGGAGAGACAGACTTGGGCAGACGACGACAGGGCGAAAGCGAAGACGGTCGAGGCGAGGCAACCGAGCAGGTCGCCAGCGAAAGCCGGACGGATCGCCTCAGGATTCGCGCCGCCTGGATGTATTTCGTCGAACAGATGACGCAGAACGAGATCGCCGACGTGCTCGGCGTCGGTCGCGTCACCATCGTGCGCATGCTGGCGGATGCCCGGGCGCGCAACGAAGTGAAGATCACCATCGAGAGCGAATTGTCGGAAATCGTGCGGCTTGAGCGCGCGCTGGAGAAGACGTTCGGGCTGCAGCAGGCGCTGGTGGCGCCGCTTTCGGCACCCAACGCTGATCCGATACCAGCGATCAGCGCCAAGACCGGCAGTTTCCTGTCGGACACGATGAAGTCCGGGATGCGGGTCGGCGTCGGCTGGGGGCAGACGCTGTTCTCGAGCCTGCCCTTCATCAGCGCCAAGTCGCTCACCGACTTCAAGGTGATTTCGCTGCTTGGCGGTGTCGGCGTCGTGCGCCGGGTCAACCCAGCCGAGTTCGCCTGGCGCTTCGCTCAGATATTCCAGGGCGACGGCTATCTGATGCCGACACCAGCCGTCGTCGACAGCGTCGAGACCAAGATCGCACTGATCGAGCGCTGCGGCCTGCAGGAGATTTTCGAAATGGCCGACGTGCTCGATGCCGTTCTGCTGAGCGTCGGCGGGATCGCCTCCGCCACCACCTTCTCTCGTGGCGGCTTTCTCAAGGAGGCGGATCGGGAGGCCTTGCTTGCGCGTGGCGCCGTTGGTGACCTCCTGTTCCATTTCTTCGACCGCAATGGCGATCTGGTCGACCATCCCGTCAACAGCCACGTGATGTCGGTGGATGTCGATCGTCTGCGCAAGGCGCCGATCCGTATCCTCACCTCCGGTGGCGAGGAGAAAACCGAAGCCCTGCTCGGCGCCATGACCCTCATCGCCCCAACCATCCTGATCACCGACGAGGAGAGCGCGCGGCGCATGCTGGAAGCGGTCAGCGGAAGCTGAAGCTCTCCGTGATGTAGTCCGGCCAGGCCTGCTGTTCGTCGAAAACAGCGGCGAGATCCGGTGTGTCCGCCAGTATTCCGCTCAGCACCAGCGCGGTGGCGATGCCGGTGCTGTTTCCCCCCGATATATCGTGTTCGACGCTGTCGCCGACACAGACCACGGTGCCACGGTCCGGCTCGCCGGCCAGCGCCAGCGCGGCGTCGAAAATCGCCTTGTCGGGCTTGCCTATTCGGGTAACGCTGCCGCCCAGGCTTTCATAGAGATCGGCCAGACGGCCGGCGCCGAAGCGAGGGCCAACGGCCGTCAGCATGATGATGTCGGGATTGGTGCAGAAACACGGCACCCGCCGCGCTGCAGCCGGCGCGAATAGCCTGCGATAATGGTCGAGGTCAAAGCGGTCACCCTCGCTGGCCGCGATCATTACCAGTTCGGCCTCATCGCCGGACCCGGTCAGCACAAAAGGCAGGCCCTCGATCGCGGAGCGGTCAGCTTCACGGCTGATCAGCAGGCATTTTGTCCCTGGGCGCAGCTTCCCCGACATCGCCATCTCCCTGAAGGATCGCCACGCCACCTCGCCGGAAGAAACGAAATGATCCCAGCTTCCCGCTTCGAAGCCGAGTTTTATGAGCCGGCTTTCATTGGGTCGTGCCCGCCTGCCGGAGTTCGAAACCAGCACCACGGTCTTGCCGGCGCGCTTCAGCGCCGACAGCGCTGCCACCGCGCCCGGATAGGGCCGTGTGCCGTCATGCAGCACGCCGAACTGGTCGAGCAGGAACACGTCGTAGCGCTCCGCCAGCGGCCCGATGCCGTCGAGACGTTCGATCGTTTTCGCGCTCATAGGAGTCCTGCCCGGCTTGCACCCATCAGCGCCAGCCGCGCCGTGCCGGCGGCGGCCTCGTCGGAAAGCGCGGGCAGGAAATCGACGCCGAGCCTGCGCCGCCGGATTGCCGTCCAGGCTGGGTTCGCCGCCCCGCCTCCGACGCTCCTGACCGATATCAGCGCGGGCGCGCCGAGTTCGGCAAGCCTGTCATAGCCGAGCGCTTCGATCGCGGCGATGCCTTCGAACATCGCTTTCAGATAATCGGCGTCGTCCGCCGGCCGGGGTGCAAGGCGAGGCGGCAGCGCCGGATCGGCGATCGGAAATCGTTCGCCCGTGGCGGGAAGCGGATAGTAATCGAGGCCGGTGTCGGTCTCCGGGTCGATTTTTGCGCTGAGTTCGATGATACGGGCGAGCGGAAAATGCTGAGCCAGCACCTTGCCGCCGGAATTCGACGCACCGCCTGCCAGCCAGGCGTTGCCGAGCCGGTGGCTGTAGATGCCGAAGCGCGGCGCCGAAATCGGCCGGTCGGACAGGATCTTGATGGTCAGCGAGGATCCCAGCGCGGTGACGCCGTCGCCGATCGCGGCAGCACCGGTCGCCAGGAACGAGGCGCAGCCATCCGTGGTTCCGGCGACGACGGCCACATCGCGCGGCAAGCCGAACAGTTCCCCGGCTTCCGCGGTGAGGGCGCCGGTGACTTCGCCCGGCTCGACCACGCGCGGCAGCAACTCCACGCGCATTCCGGTCGCGGCGATCCATTCCGGCCAGCGGCGGGCCTCGACATCATAGCCTGTCTTCAGGGCATTGTTCTCGTCGCTGACGTCGAAGCGGCCGGAGAAGTTTCCGGCAATCCAGTCGGCCTGATGCAGCACCGCCGCAATGCCCGGCAGATGCTGGAAGCGCAGGGCCTTGGCGAGGCCGGATGTCGCTCCGTGCGCTGCACTTGCAGCCGGCGCGGTGCGGTCGATCGCGGCCAGAATGTCGTCGTCATCGACCTTGTCGTTGTACATCAGCGGTTCGGCCAGCGGCCGCCCGGCGGCGTCGACCGGCAGCAGCGTGCCGGAGGTGCCGTCGATGGCGATGGCGCGGACCGCCGTGCGGTCGATGCCGGAAAGCAGGTCCGTCAGCACCGCCTTGACCGCTTGCCACCATGCCGTGGGGGCTCGGTCATCGTGGCCAAACCTGTCGAGTGGAACGGCCGAATGCCCGGCTATGGAAAAATCCGGGCGCATGGCGACGGCGCGCGCACCTGATGTGCCTAGGTCGATGCCGATGACAAGTGGCATCATGTCCATGCTAGCCGCCAGCCGCGTTGAGCTTCTGGCGATATTGCTCGGCGTCCCAGTTGACCAGCTCGTCATTCTCGGAAGCGGTGAGATAGTTCAGCCGCGCTGCGACGTCGATCCGCGCGGTCACGTCGGCGAGGCAGCGTTGCATGGCATCGGCGCCGGCACTGGCGTCGCCGCGCATCAGCACGCCTGCGCCGGGAAACAGGATCGCCGCAGGCGACGTGTCCAGTCGTGCAATGACATCGGCCACCGCCTCGCCCGGTTTCGCCACGATGGAGCCCTGGCCGAGGAAGATGACGTGGTCCGGATAGAGGCTGCCGGCCTGCGCCATGCGGCGGCTCTCAGGGTCGAGCGCAACCGCATGCGCTTCGACATCGGCCGGCAATCTGTAGAAGCTGTCGCCGGCAAGCGCCGCCAAGGCATCGAGGTCGGGTGCGGCGGTCGCGCGCGCCGGCCGGGCCAGCAATGACCTGATACGGCGCAGCAGAAGCTCCGCCCCGGCGACGGTTTCGGCGGCGACGACCAGCCCGTGATTGCCAAGGATCAGCACGTCGACACCAGGCCGCAGTTTTTCGGCAATGCCGCGTGCAAGCGGCAGGCCGGGCCGGAAATAGGGCACATAGGCCCAGTCGATGCCATCGAGCCGCCTGGCGACCTCGGCCTCGCCATCGGCCTGCACGGCAAGTGAGATGGTGTCGACGCAATGGACGTGAAGAACCACGCGCTGCGGCATCAGGGCGTGCACCGTGGTCTCGATCGACGGCCGCAGGCCGCGCGGGTTGAGCGCTGCAATGGTGAAACCCTGCGGCTGGTCGGCGGCGCGATCGCGCTGTTCGACGGCTCTCAGCAACGGCGCCATCGCCACCGGCACCATGATGTCATCGACCAGCGCGTCCTTCAGCCAGGTGCCGGAGGCCTTGATCCACAGCGTGTCGCCGGCTTTCAGCGAGGTGTTGCCGCCTGCCGCCTGGGTCAGATGCGGGCTCTGCCCGATGCTGGCCGAGAGCGCCCGCAAGGCCGCCAGTTCCTGCGCGTCAGCTTGGGTCGCCATGGCGCTTTTCCTCCAACGGCTCGGCCGTGTCCTGCGCGAAATCCCGTTGCCGGGGTCGAATTGGCGCTGATATCGCAGATACGAGTGATCTACGTCAATAGTGATCTAGTATCATCAAAACCCGCTTGCAATCCGGCTAATGTTGAGTAAGTTGCGCCAACTGCCATGGAAATGGCATCCGGGAGGAAAGAATTGAGCGACTCCGGCCGCCAGCGTCAGATCGTCGAACTGCTGCGGGATCGTCCGTTCGCTTCGGTGCGCGAGCTGCAGGAACGGCTTGGCGTTTCGGCCGCGACGGTCAGGCGCGATATCGACAGGATCGACGAAGCCGGCGAAGCGCGGAAGGTCTATGGCGGCATCTCGGCGCTCGACGGCGCTTCCCAGGCCGGTGTCGCCTACGCCCGGCCCTATGACGAGAACCGCGACCTTGCGGTCGAGGCAAAGCGGCAGATCGCCGCGCTCGCGGCGACCATGGTGCGGGACGGCGACGCCGTCATCGTGCATGGCGGCTCGACCTGCTTCCATCTCGGGGTCAAGCTCGCCGAGCGCAACATCCGCCTCTACACCAACTCGATGCCGCTGGCGGCCTATCTCAGCGACCACGGCCATTGCAGCCTGACGGTTGCGGGCGGTGATCTGCATCGCGAACCCGGCATCATCCATTCGCTCACCCAGGCCGTGCCCTTCTACGCCTCCAAATTCTTTCTCGGCGCGCAAGGCCTTGGCCAGGAAGGCGTGATGGAATCGCACCCGCTGCTGGTACGCTCGATCGTCGATCTCAGCCTCTGCGCCGACCAGATCGTGGTGCTGGCCGACAGCCGAAAACTGTCGATCCACGCTCGCAATGTCGCGCTGCCGCTTTCCCGCATCGGCACGCTGGTCACCGATGACGGCCTCTCCGACGCCGATGCGCGCATGCTGGAAGATGCCGGCGTCATGGTGCGGATAGCCTCGGGAGCCATCCAGTGAAGGTGGCTGTCCTCGATTTCGGCAAGACCAATTCGAAGCTGTTCGTCTTCGGCCAGGACGGGCGGATCATCGACGAGCGCCGGACACAGCCGAAATGGGTGCGCCAAGACGGCTTCAGCGTGCTCGACGAGGCGGCGCTCCACCATTGGGCGCTCAGCGCCGTTGCCGATGCGGTCGATGGTCATGGAGTGGAAGGGGTCATGGTGTCGGGCCATGGCTGCACCTTTGCCTTGGTGGACGAGGCGGCGCTGACGCATCCTCTCCTCGATTACGAGCAAGAGCCGCCGGCCGAGATTGCCGCGCGGATCGACCGCCGCATTCCTGACTTTTCCGAGACGTTCTCGCCGCGGCTGCCGCTCGGCTTCAATTACGGCCGCCATATGCTGTGGCTGCAGGAGGTCGATCCGGACGCGTTCGCTGCGTCGAAATCGATCCTCGGCTATCCGCAATACTGGAGCTGGCGCCTTGGCGGACGGGCGGTCTCGGAAGTATCCTATCTCGGCTGCCATTCGCATTTGTGGGCGCCGCGCCGCCAAGATTTTTCCTCGCTGGTCGACGCGCAGGGCTGGCGTGACCGGATGCCTGCCTTCGAGCGCGCCGGCACCGTTATCGGCGAGCAGCGCCTCGGCGCTGCGGCAAGCCCGATCGCCATCCACAACGGCGTCCATGACTCGAATGCGGCGCTGCATGCCTATCGCCGGCAGGAGCTTGGCCCGGTCACCGTCGTTTCTACCGGCACCTGGGTCGTCGTGCTCAATCCGTCCTGTCCCCTCGACGCGCTCGACCGGGATCGCGACATGCTGGTCAATGTCGATGTCGGCGGCGGCCCAGTGCCGACCATCCGCTTCATGGGCGGGCGTGAATTCGCAACCATCAGCGCCGGCTGGCAAGGCGAGATCGCCGGCCCGGCGGTGCAGCGGGTGATCGATGCCGGCATCATGGCGCTGCCGAGCTTCGCGCCGGGCGGGCCGATGACGGGGCATTCCGGCCGACTGGCGGGGCGCGCGCCCAATGTCGAGGAACGCGCGGCTACGGCGCTGCTCTACGTCGCGCTGATGGTCGATCTCTGCCTCGACCTCATCCATTCGAACAACACGGTGATCGTCGATGGCGGGCTGAATACGGGCGGTCTGCTCGCCGGACTGCTGGCGCAATTGCGTCCCGACCAGGCTTTCCTGCAGGGCGCCACGCTGGAGGGCAGTGCCACCGGTGCAGCGGCGCTCGCCTTCGAGAGCGTTGGGCGCGAATTCGCCGCCGAAGTTCCGGAGCCGGTGCGCGCGTCGCGTTTCACCGGGTTGGCAGGCTATCGCGGCAATTGGCGTGCCGCCACCATGGACCGGGGCGTCGCTGGTGCGGTGGCGGGAGGCGCGCGATGAGTGCGATTGCCAAGGCCGAGACGGTGCGCCAGCCGGTGCTGGAGATGCGCCACATCTCCAAGACGTTCGGCACCATCCGTGCCTTGCACGATGTCTCGCTGAGCGTCCATGCCGGCGAGCTGCACGCCTTGATGGGCGAGAACGGCGCCGGCAAGTCGACATTGATGAAAGTGCTTTCAGGCGCCTATCGGCCGGATGCCGGTGGCGAGATCCTGATCGACGGCATGCCGGCCGCGACCGGCGATCCGATCAAGGCGCGCGCCAGCGGCGTCGCGGTGATCTATCAGGAGCTGTCGCTGGCGCCCAATCTGACGGTGGCGCAGAACATCTTCCTCGGCAACGAGCCGCGACGCTTCGGCATCGTCGATCGTGACCAGTGCACCCGGCGCGCCAGGGAGATCATCGCGCGTCTGGGCGTCTCCTTTTCGGCCCGCGACATGGTCTCCAGCCTGTCGCTCGGCGAGCGACAATTGGTCGAGATCGCCCGCGCGCTGTCGACCAATGCGCGCATCATCGTCATGGACGAGCCGACGACGTCGCTGACCTCGCGCGAGACCGACCGGCTGTTCGAGGTCATCGCGACGCTGAAATCGCAAGGCATCGCCATCATCTACATCAGTCACCGCATGGAAGAGGTCTACCAGCTTGCCGATCGCGTCAGCGTGCTGCGCGACAGCGGTTATGTCGGTACGCTCGAACGTGCCGACCTCAGCGCCTCGCGCCTCGTCTCGATGATGGTCGGCCGCGATCTGTCGGCTTTCTACAAGAAGGATCATCGGCCGCCGGACGAAAAGCGCGCGGTGGCGCTCTCGGTGCGTGGCATGTCCGACGGCCGTCTCCTGAAAGACTGTTCGTTCGACCTGCACAAGGGCGAGGTGCTGGCGCTGGCGGGTCTGGTCGGTTCCGGCCGTACCGAGCTTGCGCGGCTGATCTTCGGCGCCGACAGGCGCGTGTCAGGCACGCTGGAACTCGACGGCAAACCTGTAACCATCGGCTCGCCGCGCGAGGCGCTCGATGCCGGCATCGCCTATCTGACCGAGGACCGCAAGGAACTCGGCCTGTTCCTCGACATGTCGATTTCCGACAACATCAGCATGGGCGTGCTGGCGCGGGATTCGCGCGCCGGCGGCTTGCGCGACTTCGCGGCCGCCGAAAGGCGCGCTTCCAAGGCCGTTGCCGGTCTCTCCATCCGCACCAGTTCGGTGCAGGCCAATGCCGGCTCGCTGTCGGGCGGCAACCAGCAGAAGGTGCTGCTCGCCCGCCTGCTCGAAACCGAGCCGAAGGTCGTCATCCTCGACGAGCCGACCCGCGGCGTCGATGTCGGGGCGAAATCGGAAATCTACCGGCTGATCGACAATCTCGCCAAACAGGGCATCGCCATCCTGATGATCTCCAGCGAACTGCCCGAGGTGATCGGCGTTGCCGACCGCGTGCTGGTGATGCGCGACGGCACGATATCGGGCGAGGTGACGGCATCGCAAGGCGAACCGCTAAGCCAGGAGAAAATCATGGAACTTGCAACGGGAGCGGCTCAGCAATGACCGACAAGGCGACCGAGATCAGCGCAGGCGGCCAGGCCACCGGCACGAGCCGACGGTTGCGCACGGCTTTCGCTGCCCTTGGCATGCTGCCGGTGCTGATCCTGCTGGCGGCCGGCTTCCAGTTCCTGAACCCGCGCTTCCTGACCGAGACCAACCTGTTGATTGTCACCCAGCAGTCGTCGATCAACATCGTGCTGGCGGCCGGCATGACCTTCGTCATCCTGACCGGGGGCATCGACCTGTCCGTCGGCGCCATCCTCGCCGCATCGGCGATGGTGGCGGTGATGGTGTCGCTGGTGCCCGACTGGGGTTTGCTCGGTGTGCCGGCGGCCATTCTGGTCGGCCTCGGCTTCGGCCTCATCAACGGGCTGCTCATCGCCTATATCAAGCTGCCGCCCTTCATCGTCACGCTGGGTTCGCTGACCGCGGTGCGCGGCGTCGCCCGCCTGCTCGGCCAGGACACCACGGTGTTCAATTCGGACCTGCCGTTCGATTTCATCGGCAACGGTTCGCTGTTCGGCATTCCGTGGCTGGTCATCATCGCGCTGTCGGTGGTGGTGCTGTCCTGGCTGGTGCTCAAGCGCACCGTGCTAGGCACCTGGATCTATGCCGTCGGCGGCAATGCCGAAGCGGCGCGGCTGACCGGCATCAAGGTGCCGCTGGTGCTGCTCTTCGTCTATGGCATTTCCGGCCTGCTGGCCGGCCTTGGCGGCGCCATGTCGGCGGCCCGGCTCTATGCCGCCAACGGGCTGCAGCTCGGGCAGTCCTATGAACTCGACGCCATTGCCGCTGTCATCCTCGGCGGCACCAGCTTCGTCGGTGGCGTCGGCTCGATCTGGGGTACGCTGATCGGCGGCCTGATCATCGCGGTGCTCTCCAACGGGCTCATCTTGGCCGGTGTCTCCGACATCTGGCAGTACATCATCAAGGGATTGGTCATCATCGTGGCGGTCGCCCTCGACCGCTACAGGCTCCAGGCAGGAGCAAGAACGTGATTGACCTTAGTCGCCGGCGTCAACGACCGGTTTCATGTAACGCACCGTGAGAGGCGCGGGGCAATCGGAGGAAAGCAATGAAGACCATCGCCAAACTGCTCTGCGGCGTCGCACTCGCGTCGCTCGCCATCGCGCCTGCTTCGGCCAAGGACCTCAATAAGGTCGGCATCTCGGTCGGCCTGCTCGGCAATCCCTTCTTCGTCGCCACCATCAAGGGCATCGAGGACGCGGCCAAGAAGATCAACCCAAAGGTCGAGGTGACCTCGGTGTCGGCCGACTATGACCTCAACAAGCAGGTCTCGCAGGTCGATTCGTTCATCGCCGCCGGTGTCGACGTGATCATGCTCAATGCCGTCGACGCCAAGGCGATCGCCCCGGCGGTGAAGAAGGCACAGGCTGCGGGTATCGTCGTTGCCGCCTTCGACGTTTCGGCGCCGGGCGCCGACGTGACCGTGATGACCAACAACGTCAAGGCCGGCGAAGAGGCCTGCCAATACCTGGTCGACCACACCGGCGGCAAGGGCGACTACGTCATCCTCAACGGACCGGCATCGTCGTCGATTCTGGAGCGGGTGAAGGGCTGCAAGAACGTGCTGGCGCAGCATCCCGACATCAAGATCCTCTCCGACGACCAGAATGCCGAAGGCTCGCGCGACGGCGGCCTGAAGGTGTTCCAGTCGCTGCTCACCCGCTTCGACAAGATCGATGCGGTGTTTGCCATCAACGATCCGACGGCGATCGGCGCCCAGCTTGCCGCCAAGCAGCTCAACCGCTCGGAGTTCATCTTCACCGCCGTCGACGGCGCGCCCGATATCGAGAAGGAACTCTCCTCCGGCACCTCGATGATCAAGGCCTCGGCCTCGCAGGATCCCTATGTGATGGCCGGCCAGTCGCTGACGATGGCGGCCGAACTGTTGGCCGGCAAGAAGCCGGCGGAGCCGACCGTCCTGCTCGACCCGAAGCTCATCACGGCCGAGAACCTGAAGGACTACAAGGGCTGGACCGCAGCCCGCTAAATCCTCCCAAGGCCGGTGGGGGGGGGGGGGGGGGGGGGGGGGGCGGGGGGGGGCGCGCGCGGCGAGCTGTTGGGGGTGGTGGTAGGTGTGTGTGGTGGTGTGGGGGGGGGGGGGGGTGGGGGCGGAGTGGGGGG
>NZ_JAMYOI010000019.1:0-118939 GCF_040319775.1 Mesorhizobium sp. M0870 | reverse complement strand
GTGGCGCTCCCATGAAGAACCTGGCCCATAGCGCATCCTTTGATTCGGACGAAAAGTATGCACCATCAAAGCCTGGGATCAAACATCTAATCATGGTTGAAGGCCATGCTCGTACTGGTCCGCTATTCGTCCAAGCGGCCCAGCGTCTTGGTCTTCACCCAATTACGCTGTCGGCTGATCCAGCTCGGTACGACTATCTTGCGGCGGAGAGCATTGAGACAATCCGTGTCGACACAGACAGTCTCGAGGCACTGATCCACGAATGTTCCCGCCTGCGTGCCACCTATGACATTGCCGGCATAACTGCCGCCGAGGAGGAGGTCTATGCGACAGTTGGCAAGCTCTGCCGCTATTTCGATCTACCGGGACCGAACCCAGCGTCCATTGAACGATGCTGCGATAAGTTCGCTCAACGCCAGCTCCTTGCGGAGGCCGGCGTTCCAATGCCTGCTTATCGCTTAGCAGCGAATGAGACGGATGTACAAAGCTGTGCCGTTGAAATCGGCCTGCCGGTGATTCTTAAGCCAGCCGTAGGCACCGGCAGCAGCGGTGTCCGATTGTGCCGTAACGCCGATGAGGTGGCCGAACATTCGACTGTTCTGTTGGGTGGGAAGCACATATCAGTCTTCGCCGAAGGTACTTGTCGAAGAATTCGCACAAGGCTCATTCAATAGCGCTAACATAATGGGAAATGAGGTCATTGCGATTGCCGTCGCTGACTTCGGCTCCCCACCGCATTTCGTCTTTCGTGAGTGCATCCACCCGGCCCCGCTGACTCAGGACGAGTATAAGCGTATCGCCGATATTTCGCTTAGCTGTTTGCGAGCTGTCGGCCTTGGCTGGGGGGCCAACGGGCATTGAATTCCGGTGGACGACGCGTGGCCCAGTTGCCATTGAAGTCAATCCGCGTCTTGCGGGTGGGACCGATCCTCAACTGGTTCAGCTGGCTTACGGTCTCGATCTCATAACGGAACACATCAAGGTTGTTATCGGCGGCGAATGGGATTTGCGCAAAAGGCATTCGCACACTGCGGCCGTGCGGTACCTAATTCCTGATCGCGATGGCACCCTCGATTGGATCGATGGCGACAGTCGGGCGGCTGCTATATCAGGTGTTTCCGAGGTGAAGTTTTATGTTGACCCCAAGGCGCCGATCGTGAGGAAGGGCGATCACCGAGATCGCATCGGACATGTCATCGCTGCTTCACCCAACCATGCCCGGACCGAGGCGATACTTCGGCGTGCCGTCAACTTGATCAGTTGGTCGATCTCACCATTTCCGACCCTTGGTGAAGGAGGACAATCAGCAGCCCCTCACCTCCCCGCACCAGCGGATATCTTTTGTGATCAAAAATAGGGGGAGGAATGGGAAACGCCGATTGTTGGGGACAGTTGTCGGACCTGTCGGAGATCAGCTTACACCTACTCGACCCCAGTTCCACCACGGTAGAGGAACCAGTGTAGACGGCGGCTCCAATGCGGCGACGAAGGTCTTGGCGAGCTACGTAGCTGGGCTTCGCTTCGACGATCTACCGGCCGCGGTCGTCGATGCGACGAAACTTCTGATTCTCGACAATGTTGGCTGCGCGCTCGCTGGGTCCCAGACGATGATGGCGCCGGACTCAAGTATTATCTCGAGGCGATCGCTGGCGAACATGCAGTGACCGTATTCGGTAGCGTCCGCTCGCTTCCCGCTCCCCTCGCTGCTTGGGCGAACGCCTATGCCCTAACACTCTGAAGCTTCGACGATTCCTACGTGCGTCTCGCGCATCCCGGCGCCTCGATTATCCCCGGCGCGATCGCGGTCGCCGAAGAGCTCGGTAGCAGCGGTCGCAACCTCATCACCGCGGTCCTGGCAGGCTACGAGGTTCTCTCAGGATCGGGGCTGCGATCTGCCCGAGCTCGGCACGAGCAGCGCGCGTACTCGGGCTCGCCACTTGGCAGATCTTCGGCGCGGCCGTCACGGCCGCCCGTCTCCATGACCGGATCCGCATCACCGACGTGTTCGGGCTCCCGAGCCAGCACGCGCCGGTGCCTTTCCTGCGCAAGTTGCACGGCCGCCCTATGGGCTGGCTCAAGAACAACTACGGCTGGGCACCATGGGCGCGATTACGGCGGCAGCGCTTTCCGCCCGTGGCTTTGTCGGCAGCCGCGCCGTCCTCGACGGGGAGACCGGCTTCTGGATCGGCCGGCTCGGACCGCTGCGATCATGCGGAAATGACGCGCGGGCTCGGCGCCGAATACCGACTCCTCAACGTCGGCTTCAAGCCATACCGCTGCTGCCGCTGGGCCCACACCGCGCTTGATGCGCTCCGCCACCTCATCGCCGTACACGGGCTCGCAGCCGATAGTGTCGCAGCTGTCGAGGTCTGGACCTTCAGCGAGCTCGCGAACGACTTCTTTTGGCCCCTGGCCGCAGTCCCTCGTCGAGGCGCAGTTTGCTGGCGCTCGAACTCGCGGGCCGTTCCTCGGCGGGCGGATTGCCGAGCCTGGATCTCGACGATCCAGTCGTCCGCAGCATGGCCGGGCGCATCACGACTTCATCCCGATGGATGATGCTGCACGCCCGCGGGGTCAGTGAGGCCGACATCGTCTCGATCCTGGAGGACAATCCTCGACTGTTCAAGAGGTCTCGTATTCGTCGCGCAGAAGATTGCCCAATAGGTGCGCCGCACCCGAGCCTCTAGGTCCACGTAGCTGAACAGTTCGCCCGTCTGTCCGTCACCACCCCGCACGATTCACTCCCACCTCTTCGTGGTCAGAGTGAATCACGAACCTGAGACTGTCGCGAGCCCTTTTTCAACAGCCTGCTAGGACTGTAAACCGAATCGAGGCGATGTCTGTGTCGACCACTTGACGAATCAAAGCGAGATACTTGTCTCCGACAAGCCGACTATTCATGTATCCGCCATCATCGAAAACATGGACCAGGAATACCCTTGAGCGCAGCGCTTGCAAGGGGTATAGACCGCCCTTTATTCCTACAAGCGTCGTGAAAATCTGGATGCCATGGCCTCTGGTGTAAGCGTGCTCGACCATTTCGGCGCAATCCGAATTGAGCCAAGGCTCGGAGTATCGTGAAACTAGTGTCGACGGAAGTTGGTACGCGCGCCAGACATCGCTTGAAATCTTCAAGACGAAGATGCCTCACGTGAGAGACCACTCTTTGCCGATGGGCGAATTTGTCCTGCGGACAATAAGAACATCCGACGATGCAGCCGGTGATCGCCTTTCTTCTTGGTAAACCCAAATATTCAAGTAGAAGTTATTTATTTAATTCAGGCATATTTGGTTATTTCTCCCTATAATACAGGCCTATCGACTATTATTCCCGCGGATTTTCAATTTCATCAGCAAATATCCATCGGTCAAAATCTTCCAAGCGAACTCAGTCAGCTTCGCGTTGGGCGGCAATCAACCCCCGGCTACGTCGGTTTGCTGGGCGGCCCTCGCACCTAATTTGGGCGCCTCGCCGGCACGGCAGGACGGCGGAATCGCAATCTGTCGAGCGTCAGCCGTTGCGGAAGGTGTAGCTGTACCCGTTGATGGCCGGCGCGCCGCCGAGATGCGCGTAAAGCACCCTCGATCCCTCTGGAAAGAAGCCTTTCTGGACGAGGTCGATCATCCCTTTGCATGGATTTGCCCTCGTAGACGGGATCGGTAATTATACCCTCGAGCCGCGCACACAGGCGGATGGCCTGCTTCGTTGCCTCGGACGGAAGGCCGTAACCGGGAGCCGCGTACCCCTCGAGCAGCACCACGTCATCGTCCACGATTTCCATGCCAAGCTTGACGAGCTTCGCAGTATCCCGGGCAATGTTTAGCACCTGCGCCTTGGTTTGGGCGGGGGTGGCGGAGGCATCGATACCGAGCACGTTGCGCTGTCGACCGTCCTTGGCGAACCCGACGAGCATGCCGGCATGCGTCGAGCCCGTGACCGTGCAAACGACGATGTAGTCGAAGCCAAACTCAAGCTGTTTCTCCTGGGCGCGCACCTCCTCCGCGAACCCGACGTACCCAAGCCCGCCATATTTGTGAACTGAGGCCCCGGCCGGTATCGCGTAGGGCCTGCCGCCCCTTGACTTGACCTCATCGAGCGCCTGTTCCCAACTGCGGCGGATGCCGATATCGAAGCCCTTGTCGACAAGGCGCACCTCTGCTCCCATGATCCGGCTCAAGAGAATGTTGCCGACTCGGTCATAGACGGCGTCCTCATGGGGTACCCAGCTCTCCTGAACCAGGAGACATTTCATCCCGATCTTGGCGGCGACCGCGGCGACCATCCGCGTGTGGTTGGACTGCACGCCGCCGATGGAGACAAGCGTATCGGCATTTGACGCGATCGCGTCGGGGATGATGTACTCGAGCTTGCGCAGCTTGTTTCCGCCAAACGCGAGACCGGAGTTGCAGTCCTCGCGTTTGGCGTAGATTTCCACCCTGCCCCCCAGATGCTGGGAGAGGCGGTCGAGTTTCTCTATGGGCGTGGGTCCAAAGGTGAGCGGATAGCGTTCAAACTTTTCCAGCATGTTCTCTCCGGCAACACGCGATGGAGCTGAATTAGCCATTCACGAGTCTTTCTAGAGGTGTCTTTGATTTGACGTCATCTGCATTATCCGGCGCCAGAAAAATCCCATTACTATTTCCATCGCTCGTTCGTCATTGAGAGTTGCAACCGCACGCCGGCGTACTGCGAGGGGCTGCCCATGGGTATGGCATCCAAGAACTGCATCTCCTGGTTAACAAGAATGACCGGATTGCGGTCACCATGGACTTCTCAAGCACAGTATTCCTCCTAATCGTCTCTGGTCGATGTTTAGGTTGGTCCAAAATGGCGCCAACGTGAGCACTGACCTTGTCATGGCGCCTCAAGGCAGCAGCAGCGATATGGCCAGCATTTGATCGCGCTGGAGCAAATCTGCGGATTCATACGTTGCCTCATCAAGGTCCGGCGGCTCGGATCCAACTTCCTTGCAACTGCCGAAATGCTCAGCCATTTGGCCAGCTCGGCTAACGCAGCCAGACCGCCAGATCAGAAAGAGCACGCTTGCGAAATAGGCCAACTGAAGGAGCAGGGAACAAGCCAGGGTCGTGACGACTGCTGTGCCGATGGAATGAGAAGCGAAGTAGACAATGAGAGCGTTGCCGCACAGGACCAGCCCCATGACGCGACAAAAGGTTTTTAAGGACAACGCCATTCTCCTGGTTTTGTCTTCTCAGATCATGCTCCGACCTGGTCGGCTGCAATATGGGTCTGGCAGTTCTTCGGGCAGACGCGGGCGCAGGCTCCGCAGCCAATGCAGCGGCCAGGATGGTCGACGACCATGATCATGCGATTGAGCTCGCCATCGAAATCGTCGTCTTCGCCGTCGCAGGCGCCGAGGATTTCACCCGCGTCATCGACGCCGTAAAGATGCATGACCTCGCGCGAGCAGACTTTGAAACAGCGGCCGCAGCCGATGCAGGTCGTGCCGTCTATAGCGGTGAGATATTCCGGCATCCATCCGGAGCCGTCGCGGGTGGTGAATGTGCTCCTCATCGTAACTTCTTCATGGCAGCGAGCTCTCTCCTGGCACCATCCAACTCGGCAAAAACGGCCGACGCTCCCTCGGCAACTTCCTCTATCTCCGTCCATTTTCCCGGGAGATCCTCTGCAAGGTCGCGCAATTTCATCTTGGCAATTGCCGCGCGCAGCTGAAGCTTTCGGACTTTCGTTCCTATCTCATCCAGCTTTGACATAGATCCTTCCTCGAAATCGGTGTCTTCACGCCCGTGCCACGTCGCGATAGGCTTCAGTGGCTGCAGTCGCATCGTCGACCAGTTTCGTACCGGCCTCCGCGAGTTGCCGGAACTTATCGAAGCCGAACCGATGGACGTCTGGACAGAACGAGAGCTGCCCGACCGTGAAAAGCAATCGTCCGAAGCCCCCATGGGTTTTCATCTCCATCATTGGCGATGTCATCAGGCCGGAGCGCTCCTCGATCGCAAGCCCGACGGCCGTGTAGAACATATCGAGCCTCCACAGCACGTCCGGATCGGGATCGCCGATGATGGGGATCGCACGGCGCTGTTTTCTGGTGATGATGAAGTCGCCCAGCAGTTCGGCGTCCGATTTGCCTTCCCATGAGCAGAAGGCTAGAGCACGGATCAGCCGCACCAGGCATTTGACGAACGGGGTGGCAAGAGCCGCCTCGTCCTCGTTGACAGCCGGGCTGACCGCGGCATCAGACATTTCGCCTTCTCCTCATTTCAGTCCTCTTCCTCGAAGCACGATGTCTGTTTTCTGGGACGCCTACTTCGGGCACACTTGCGCAGCCGACGCATGGCTCGGCCCCGCTGATTCCACGCAATTGATGTCCCTCGGGCCGACCTTGAACCCGTCCTCGACTGCGAAGTCTTCCACGCGAATTCGCGTCGAACATCGCTTCCGCCGCAATGCGGGAGGCCATGAAGATTCGAGCCTCGATCCTGCTGCAAACGATCGACCAAGTGCTGCATGGACCTCCTTGCTGCGGTCACGCCAGGGAAATGGACGAAGTGGCCAGTAAGCCCTTTCGACCAATTACCCTTTTTTATCTTTCGGCCGACCGCGCTTTGGCACCTTCGGGAAACTGTTTTGCGCAGCGGCAAAGAGAGCGCAGCAACAAGCCTTCGCACCCCTGTACTTGGCGAGGGCCTGCAGCAAATCCGGCAGATGCTGCTCTTTCAATTCGGCCGGGATAGGCTCCGGACCGTCCAGCGACGTCAGTGCCAGTTCGACCAACTCGATCGCGCGATCATTGTTGCCGTTCTCGTGATAGTACCGGGCGACCGCGGGATAAGATCGGAACTTGGGACTGTCGCCTTGCGGGGGATTCAGCGCCAGGATGTGTTCGGACAGCTCCTTGCCCATCGCGAAGCGCTCAGCAGGGGGAAGGCGCGAATGGTCATTGGCCGGATGGAAAAGTTGGTCTAGCGCCGAAACTATCCAATCCTCGGAATTTTTGTCGATCGCGTCGCGAACCAACTGGCGCATCACGGGCAAGCCGGTCCACATGTCTTGTATTTTGTGAAGCAACAGATGTGCATGGGCCAGGCGGAAATTGAGGTCGTCCGGCATCAAGGCGATGCCCTCTTCGATCGCCCAGAGCGCCGTCTTCCAATCTTCCAGCTTCACCGCCGCCCAGAACCTGTCATCGATCGGCTTCTTCAGCGCTTGTCCGCGCGCCAGGGGTTCGCTTGTGGCAATTCGCTGCTGATCGGCGGCTTTCGCTTTGTTGCTGGTGGGCCAGCTGCCGTTGAACACTTTCGGCAAAACCTCACCGAGTTGGCTCGGATGACCGATAAAGGCGATGCAGCCGTCTCGGTCGACTACGAACGAGGTCGGAATCCCGACGCAAAAGCTGGGTTCCCTCCAAAGCTTCTTCATTTCGCCTGTGAAGTCGAACCCAATCCGATGATTCAGATCCGGGCACTTTTCGGCCAACCACGCGTCCAACTTGGTCCGGGCCTCGACGGCCGTTGGAGCGTCTTCATCAGCCGCGATCCCGACGACCTCAAGTCCGCTGTCCTTGTATTTCTCCTGTAGCTGCATCAGCTCGAGCATCTCCGCCGCAGATAGTTCGCACCAAGTTGCCCAAAATTCGACGATATAGACTTTGCCGGGCTGGAAGTCCGCAAGGGGCTCGCCACGCAGCCAGTCCTCCACTTGGATCGAAGGAGCCGGTGACCCCATCCGCAACATCACCTTGCCCTCCAAAGCAGTTGCCAAAGGTTGCGTGACCTTATGCGCAAGCTTGTTCCCCTTTTGAGACGGGGCACGAGGGTTCAAGGAAGGGAGAGCATTGTTCGTCTTGCGCATCTGCGTGCAGTCAGCCTTCACTCAGTGTTGCTGAATCTCAATTCGCAAAGGCCGTGCCAACGCGCTCAGCGTCCTGTAAACGCTTGATTATGCTTTGAAAAATTTCTGTGGCGCCCAAAATCGCCGGTTGTATTGGACGCGACATATTTTCCGCCACTGTCGGGTCTTGGACACGCATCACCCGCTTCCCGTCGGCGCAGAAGCGTGGCCACCGACGTCTCGACATATAGGGACGAGCAGATGCATGACCGCGTTGGCTACCGCCAGCCTCGTCATCATCGTCCGCCTCAAGCCTTGCTTGAGCTTCTTGTCGTTTCGGTCGCTCAGGTGGTAGCGCAACGCCATTGCGATTGCAGGCGCCGCTCCCTCCGAGCATCGCCTCTGCCCTACCTCTTCCGCTTTGCGCTTGAATTCCTGGTGGCGACGCCAGAGTTTCACGACGAAGCCGGTCATGTCCGGCTGCGTGTCGCGAATAACGCCAGACCGAGGAGGTGATCGTGCCGAAGAGAGCCGGGATCTGCCGGCATGTGCCGGGCCGGTGAACTCTCCCGGATTCCTGCTTTTGTTGTTCTGTATCCCTGTGCACAGGTCCCACAGGGACCGCCTGGTGCGAATGTGAGCGTTGTCGGAATCGGCCGGCCTCAAGGCCGCTAGATCGACACGCGACGGGCCAAGGCAGACTGAAAACGCCGAAGATGCGGCCCCCTCGCCCCGCTGACGGCTACCATCCCAGGCGATGACACGTGATTGATGCCGCCGTTCGCGCCGAGGCCGGCAAGAGCCCGACCGTCGGACTCGAAGGTCGGTGTCTTGGCCGCTGCACCGTCGTTCCGTGTTTCAGTTCCCGGCCAGTGGCGAAGGAAATCGTGATAACGCCAATCCGATGAGGCTACGGTCCGAACGCGGCCTGCCGCGCTGAAACGACTCTCTTTCTCGATCTGACGCCGACCCTAATATCGGCGTTTTGAGGCATTGAGGACGGCCTCGGCCCGGCCGTCGGTCTGCGCGTTACGCGACGAGCAGACCCCGAGCGCGCGTTAGAGGCGTCCGGGGAATGTCTTCGCGACGGCGCTTGCAAGTTGCTCATGAGCTTCGCGAAACCTGCTCGTTTGCGGCGACCTTCCTCCGACTTGGTATCAGGGTAGGTGACCAGCGGCGCTTTGAACAGCATCGGTGGCTACTTCAGAACCCGTCAGCGGGCCAAAAACAGCGGCAAAGGCGTGCCAACTATCCATCTTATCACGCTACCGGAGAGCCGCTCGCGCAACCAGCGGCTGCCATAAGCGCCCATGACGATCACGTCGGCAGACGTGTCGACTGCGTGCTGCGCTAGCACCGTGGGCACCGGTTTGCCGCGGCTCGCCAGCCGGTCGACCCAAACCCGAGCACCGTGCCGAGTGAGATAGGCAGCGATGTCGGCTCCCGGCTCGGCGCCGTTTCCGGTGCAGGTCGCCTCCGGATCGACGACTGCGACACGAACTTCCTCAGCACCGGCTAGCAGATGCAGCGCTTCTCGAATCGAACGGGACGCCTCGACTCGCGAATCCCAGCCGACCAGCACGCGCCGTGGAGACAGAGTAGCCTCAGCGCCCTCCGGTACGACAAGTACCGGCTTTCCGGTGTCGAACAAGCTGCCGTTGATAACAAGGGGTCCGAGACTGGTCTCGTTGAGAAGTGCGGGGCCGACGATTGTCAGGTCGGTGCAGAGCGCCCGCTGTCGCACCGCGTCACCGACGCCAGCCTTGTCGCAGTGTTCGGTGTCGACATCATAGCAGCGCCACGTGGCTCTCAGCACTTTGTGAATTTCCCTGCATGTCTTTTCCAGGTTGGCCATCTCCTGTGAAAATTGTTCCGGTGCGGCAATGTGGTGTGTGCGATGTCTAGACCACTCGGGGATGCCACCGCCCAAAGGCGGAGGGGACCCAATAAGCAGAGGCGACATCAGGAGTGGCGGAGGCGATATAATTAGTACGGAAAGATACGCGCCGACCTCGGCGCACAAGCGAGCAGCTATTGCGACGTCCTGATCGGAATGGTCAGCTCCCGTCACACTGAGTATTTTCTTGAAGGCCATCTGACTGCTTCCCCCTGAGATGTCGGGCCCGTAGCGCGTTTCGAACCGCAAGACTTGCCTTCGAACGAAGACGGAGAGTGGCACACCATCCGTTCGCGATTCAGTCGTCCAGCTTCTCGAGCGAGTAGCCGGCAGACCTGACAGTACGAATGACGCTACCTGGCGAGGCCGCCTTCAGCGCCTTTCTGATCCGGCTGATATGGACGTCGACAGTGCGTTCACCGACATGGATGTTGTCCGGCCAGGCCGCGTCGATCAGCTCGTCTCGGCTGAAGACCTTGCCGGGAGCCTCAAGAAATTGCCGCAGCAGGTTGAATTCGAGAGGTCCGAGGTGGATGTCGTGGCCATTGCCGCGAACTCGGTGGGCATCGAGCTTCATCTCAAGGCTGCCGCAGCAGAGCCAGCTGCCATTTTCGATCCCGTTTGAACCCGGCTTCGGTAGCGCCAGCTTCGTGCGTAGATAGTCGAGCAGCATCGCCGGCGTGAAGGGCCGCACAAAGCTCTCGTCAATACCTGCCTTCAAGAGATCGAGCTGCTGGTTTTCGGCGCCGGGCGCGATCAGCGCAATAACCAGCAGGCCTCTGTTCCGGAACTCCGCCTTGAGCTGGGCACAGATGGTAGACCCTGTCGAGCTTGCCGGCTGGCAGTCCAGCACCACGGCCTGCGGCTCCCGTTCACTGGCTAATGCCAGCGCTTCCTCCACGCTTCTGGCCAGTTCAATCCTGAAGCCATCCACCCCCAGAATGTGGCTGTAGTACAGATACAACTCCGCATCTTGCGAACAGATCAGTACCCCTGGCTTCATCAGCGCTACCCCAAGAACCACATCGGCCTGGACCGCCTCAATTGAGAGGGCTGGCCACCGCATGTCCTCAAGACCTGACATGATCCCCTCGATCGAAAGTCGGTTGCATCACGCCCGCGCCACCTCGGGATGAGCCTCAATGGCTGCGGTGGCATCGCCGGCCAGTTTGGTACCGGCCGCGGCGAGCTTCCAGAACGTCTCGAAACCGAACCGGTGGACGTCGCGCAGGGTCTTTGACAGAACGACCAACCGCCCGGCTGTGAAGAGCACGCGCCCGAAGCCCTCATGGCTCATCTCCATCATCGGCGATGCCATCAGGCCCGTGCGCTCCTCAATCGCAAGCCCGACGGCGGTGTAGAACTTATCGAGCCTCCACAGCACGTCCGGATCGGGATCGCCGATGATTGGAATTGCACGGCGCTGTTCCCTGGTGATGATGAAGTCGCCCAGCAGCTCGGCGTCCGATTTGCCTTCCCATGACCCGTGGGAATCATTGGCACGGATCAACCGCACGAGGCATTTGACGAACGGGGTGGCAAGGGCCGCCTCGTCCTCGGTGGCGGCAGGGCTAACAGCGGCTTCAAACATTTCGGCTACTCCTCATTTCAGCCCTCGTCCTCGAAGGAGGGTTTCTGTTCAGCGACACCTGCCTGCGCCAGCACCTTGCGCAGCCAAGGGGGAGGACACGTCCTGAGCATCATCTGCGTGCGCAACAGCACCTCTTGGATGGTCTCGGGCTGCGGCACTTTGACCGGATGGATCTTTGCGGAAACAAGTTTGGCTGCCGAAGGTCCGCCGATCGCCAGACAAAACAGGAGATGACAGCCCTTCAGCGCCTCCACCTTCGGGGTGATGCGGTCATCGCCCCCAGTTCGGTGCTTCCCGCTCTCGTCGGAAACGTCATCGAAGGCCACGGCCTCGACGAGATTCCACTCCTCGCGTCCCACGTCGTAGACAACAAAGCATCTGGCCGAACCGAAATGGGCGTTGAGGCTCTTCATGTCCTGCGTGGCGATCGCCACGCGCAATGCGCCGGCTTGGCGTTCTTGCGTCGGTGCGTGAACCTCGTCAGTGACGAGCGAAAGGCGACGAACGGAGCTCATCTGACATTTCTCGCTTACGGAGTGGATCAAGCGCCTCAGGCGTCGGCGCGTGCCGGTTGGCTTCAAAAATGTTGGCAACCTCGAAGATCAGGTCGCGGGTCCCCTGGTAGAGGATTGTGAGCTTGTGCTGGCTGCCGAGCCGGTCGAAGATCGGGAAGCCGACCCGCATGAGCGGAATGCCGAGGCGCTGCGCCGCCTGGCGACCGTGGGAATGAGTGACGAGAAGATCAGCGCCGGCGCCAAGAGCTTCCAAATCGCCGAGATCGCCGATTTGAACCGACTGCGCCGGTACTTCCTCCAAAATTTTTGACATGTCGGTCGTGGTGACCGCCGCCGCGATTTCGGAGCCCATGCCGATGAAGAAGCTCGCGAGTTGGTAGAGTTGGTCTGGTTCAGCAGCGATCGCAATTTTCTTGCCTCCAAAATGGAAATGTCCGTCGAGCAACGCGTCCTGCAACTGCGCCCGGCGACGGCGCACCCCAGCCGGCGCTGCCGCGCCCGAAACTGCGGACAGCAGCGAGACGAACCGGTCGGCGTCCTTCAGTCCAGTCAGCGACCGGAACAGCACGTAAGGCACGCCGGTCAACCTCTGCAGCAGCTCGGCCGGGCGGCGCATATGCTCACCGATGACGATGCATTGCTCGGCCGTGCCAAGCTCACGGATATCCTCGACACTGGTGCCGCCATAGGTGGTCGTGACCCAGCGGTCGGGCACCGTACCGTCGAGCGAGCCGGAGACGTCCGGCAGAATCACCGGCTTCAGTCCAAAGCTTTCAACCATCTCACGCAAATGCTCGATATCAGCCACAGTGAGGTTCCAGCCAGGCAGGATCACGATCTTCTTCGACTGCCGCGCCTGCTCGCCGGGCCGCGTAATCCTTTCGATCATCGCGGTGACAGCCTTGGCCCAGCCCTCTTCGATCGCGCCATCGAAATCCGGTGTGTTGGCTAGCACCACCTCCGTACCCGCGAGTTCTTCCCTGCGCTTCAGCCTGATATTGGCGATATCGCCTGCGCAGTCTTCGCCCCGGGTTTCCACCAGCGCCGTCGTGCAGACCCCGATCAGTGTGGGCTTTGTGCGGGCCTTCAGGTTGAGGATCGCCTCTTCCAGATGGTCTGCCCCGCCGAGGATCGTCGCCACCTCGTCCATCGCCGTTGTCTGCAGGGGGATGGCTTCCTTGAAATGCCGCACGAAGAGCACGAGCGCGAAGCTGGTGCACCCCTGGCTGCCGTGGAACAACGGCATCGCGCCGTCGACGCCAAGAAAGGCCAAGGCGGCACCCAAGGGCTGCGATGACTTCAGCGGATTGACCGCCGCCGCTTTGGTCTGGGGAAGGATGCGGACCATCGGCTCTCCTCAACACTCGCCGAAATCACCGGCCGTCGTGCCGGCAAATTCCTGGACAACATGCAAGGTCGCGGTCTCGCTTTTCGTGCGCGGCAGTTCCTGCCTCACCGCAGGCTGGCAATCCCATGGTGCCGGTTCCCGCACCTGGCGCCAGATCGGGTTATGAATAGCGAGGTCGATCTGGCGTACGAGCTCCACCATGCCGTGATAGCCGGCGTAAGGATGTTGGCGCTCCTGGTTGATATCGAGCCAGGGTGTCTTGGCCTTCAGGGCGATGAACTGCGTGCGCCCGCCCGACAGCATGATATCGGCCTTGTGTTCCGAGAGCATGGCGTGAAGCTCGCGCGGAGCCATCTGCTCGAACATGTGGTTGTCGTCCTTGAGGATCTGCTTGATGCGCTCCTTGTCTTCGACGGTCGACTTCTTGACAGAGGTGCCGACGATCTCGATGCCGATCTCCATCAGCGCATGTACGACCGACCAGGACTTCACGCCGCCGGTGTTGAGCATCACGCGCTTGCCTTCGAGCCGCGGCCGGTAGGCGGCTAGCTTCTTCCAGGCGATCGCCTCTTCCTCTGCAATCAATACCTCGGTGCGGCCGAGGATCTCCGGATCAGCACCCTGCTTGACGAGCAGCTCAGCTATGTTCCGGAGTGCATCCGAGGTATCGGTGATGCCGTAGAAGGAGCCCTCGAAAAACGGGATGCCCCAGCGCTGCTCCATCTTGCGGGCCAGATTGATGAGCGCGGTCGAGCACACCATCATAGCCGCCCGGGCGCGGTGCGCGCCGGCAATGTCGAGGTAACGTGCGTCACCCGGAATGCAGGCGCGCACCCGGATCCCTAGCCGATCAAGGAGCGGTTTCACCAGCCAGAATTCGCCCGAGAGGTTGAATTCGCCAAGAATGTTGATGTCGTAAGGGCCGGCATCGTCGGGCTCGACCGTGCCGATGACATGCTCGAGCAACGCCTCGCCGGCAAGCTTGTTGCCGAGATTCTTGGAGCCGACGAAGCCCGGCGCATTGACCGACACAACGGCCAAGCCGAACTTTTCCGCCGCGCGCTTGCAGACAGCCTCGATGTCGTCGCCGATCAGCGCCGTCACGCAGGTCGAATAGACGAAGATCGCCGGCGGCCCATACGCTTCCTTGATCTCGCGGATCGCTTTGAAAAGCTTCCGCTCGCCCCGCCCCATCACAACATCGAGTTCGGTGAGGTCGGTCGTGAAGCTTGTGCGCCACAGCGTTGGCCCGGACGAAGCCGCACCGCGGTTGTCCCAGGAATTGCCCTCGCAGGCGAGCGGCGCATGGATCAAATGCGCAACGTCGGTGATCGGCTGCAGCACGATCTTGGCGCCATCGAAGGCACAGCCGCCGGCCGCCGCCCCGGGGGTCAGTGGCTTCGAACAGCCCTCCTTGCGCGCCCTGGCATCCTTGCCGCGGTTCTTTTCGCAGGCAGGCTCGTTGAAGACATCCTGGATTTTGGCTCTGAGCAAGGACATTGCGTCGGTCTCCAAAGTCCCTCGGGAAGACGACCGGCTAAAGCCGACCGTCACGCTTAGCGGGTGAGGTCATACGAATAGTCCGTCACGCCCGTCTCGCTTGTCTCGCGATCGAGCTTGTCGAAGATCTTGTCGAGGATCGTCGTCAGGACGCGCAACCCGCCTTGGTAGCCCATAAGCGCAAACCGATGGTGATGGTGGCGGTCGAAGATCGGAAACGTCAGCCGGATCAGCGGCGTGCCCGTGTCGCGCTCCAGATACTTGCCATAGGAGTTGCCGATCAGCAGGTCCACCGGCTCGGTGAAGAGCAGCGAGCGCATCGCCCAGAGGTCCTTGCCCGCCCAGACTTGAGCACCGTTGCCGAAGGGCGATGATGCAAGCAGCGCCTTCAACTCCGCTTCCCATGCCGAGGTGCCGTTGGTGGCGAGGCAATGGGTGGGCTCGCCGCCCGTCTCCATGATGAAGCGGGCCATGGCATAGACAAAGTCCGGATCGCCGTAGATGGCGTATTTCTTACCGTGCAGCCAGGATTGGCTGTCCGCCATGGCGTCAACAAGTCGGCCGCGCTCCAGGCGGATTGCCTCGGGGATTTGCTTGCCGGAAATCGCGGAGACCTCCATCAGCAAGTCGTCGGTCGCCTGGACTCCAAGCGGGTAATGAAACGAGGCAGTCGCCTGCCCTACCCCCTCGCAATACTCCAGTGTTTTTCGGGTGTTGTAATGCTGTAGCGAAAGTGTCGCCTCGGCGTTGAGCGCCTTCCTCACGTCTTCGATCTTGGTGCCGCCGTCGTACATGCGGTATTCGCCGTCCGACGGCGTGTCGAACTGGTCAGAGGCGTCTTGGATGAAGGTATAGGACACGCCTATCAGATCGAGCAGGCGCTTGAGTTCCCGGTTGTTGCCGACACAGAACCCGTCGAAGCCCGGAATGATGTTGATGGTTCCCTCGGCTTCCGTTCGCTCCTCGCCCTTCCAGAAATGCTCCAAAATCCCCTTGAGCGTGACGTCGTAGCCATCGACGTGACTGCCGACGAAGGCCGGCGTATGGGCGAAGGGGACGTCGAAGTCGCGCGGGACCGAGCCTTCGTCCTTGGCGTTCTCGATGAAGCTGTGCAGGTCGTCGCCAATGACTTCCGCCATACAAGTGGTGGAGACGGCGATCATCTTCGGGTCGTAAAGTTGGTACGTGTTGGCGAGCCCATCGACCAGGTTCTTCAGGCCACCGAACACTGCCGCGTCCTCGGTCATCGAGGAGGAAACTGCCGAAGCAGGCTCCTTGAAATGGCGCGACAGGTGCGAGCGGTAGTAGGCCACGCAGCCCTGGCTGCCGTGGACGAAGGACATGGTTCGCTCGAAGCCTGCGGCCGCGAACACCGCGCCGAGCGGCTGGCAGGCCTTGGCGGGGTTCACGACAAGGGCTTCGCGAGCAAGGTTCTTTTCGCGGTATTCCCACGTCTTGGTGAATTCGCCTTGGTCGGTAACGATCTGGTCCGGGTGAGGACATTCGAAATTCAGCCTCTTCTCGGCGAGCATCTGCCTGTATTCCGGCTCGCGGAACAGGGGCGCGTGGTCGAGAACTTTTTCAGCCGACTGCGGCATGGGTGGTTACCTCTTTTCCACCTGGCCCGCCATACGGCGGCACAGGGACGTCGAAACGTTTTCAGGTCTCCCGCGGACAAAGGCCACAGGCGTTCACGGCCTCCCGGCTTCCGGGAGGCCAGGTTTTCATTCGGCTGCGATCGCCGCCGACGGCTCGGCTTTTTTCTTCCAGGGGGCGTCGTAGAGGTTCCAGACCGGGTTGTTGATGGCCAGATCCATATCGCGGGCGAAGATGGCGAAGCCGTCGTAGCCGTGATACGGGCCGGAATAATCCCAGGAATGCATTTGACGGAACGGTATGCCCATCTTCTGGACCGGGTACTTTTCTTTGATGCCGGAGCCCACGAGATCAGGACGGATCCCTTCGATGAACTTCTCCAGCTCGTAACCAGTCACGTCGTCATAGATCAGGGTGCCCTTCTTCACGTAATGGCCGGTGCGCTGATAGTCGTCGTTATGGCCAAATTCGTAGCCAGTGCCGACGATCACCATGCCCAGGTCCTCATATGCCGTGACGACGTGACGGGGGCGCAGCCCGCCGACATAGAGCATCACCGTCCTGCCTTCGAGGCGCGGCCGGTACTTGGCGATTACGGCATCGACCAACGGCCGGTATTTGGCGATGACCACCTCGGCCTTGGCCTCGATTTCCGGCCCGAAGTGCTTGGCTATCTTGCGCAGAGAGGCTTCGGTCTGGGAGGGGCCGAAGAAATTGTACTCCATCCAGGCGATGCCATACTTTTCCTCCATGTGCCGGCAGATGTAGTTCATCGACCTGTAGCAATGGATGAGATTTAGCTTCGCCTTTGGCGCTCGCTCTATTTCGGCCAGCGTAGCGTCGCCCGACCAGTTGCCGACCACGCGCAGACCCATCTCCTCGAGCAGGATGCGCGAAGCCCAGGCGTCGCCGCCGATATTATAGTCGCCGACCACATTGACATCGTACGGGCCAGCCTCGAACTCGATGTCCTTCTTCTCGAACACCCAGTCGCGGATCGCGTCGTTGGCGATGTGGTGGCCGAGGGATTGCGAGACGCCGCGGAAGCCCTCGCAGCGCACCGGCACGATTGTCTTCTCGTGCTCCTTGGCCTTGTTGCGGGACACAGCTTCGGTGTCGTCGCCAATCAGCCCGATCGGGCATTCGGATTGCACAGTCATGCCCTTGTTCAGCGGAAACAGTTCCTCGATCTCGTCGATGATCCGTTCCAGCTTCTTGTCGCCGCCGAAAACAATGTCCTTCTCCTGGAAATCGGAGGTGAACTGCATCGTGACGAATGTGTCGATGCCGGTCGTGCCGACGTAGTAGTTTCGGCGTTGCGACCAGGAATATTGTCCGCAGCCGACCGGGCCGTGGGAGATATGGACCATATCCTTGACTGGACCCCACACCACGCCTTTCGAGCCGGCATACGCGCAGCCGCGAATCGTCATCACGCCGGGGATGGACTTGATGTTCGATTTGACCTCGCATTCGGAAAGGACCTCGCTTTCCTCGCCAGCCTCGTCGCCGCTCCTTGCGACGCTGAGGTGCTTTTTGCGGCGCTTCGCCGACTTGTCAGGATATTGCGACAGCACTTCCTCGATAAGCCTCGCATGGAGGCCACCGTCATTCTCGTATTCCAGGCTCATGGGACCCCTTTCAAGGTTCAGGGTGACGCCTCACCGACGAGGCGCCGTTCTTTGAAAGACGCACCAGGTCAGGCGGCGCCTCATGTCGGCAGCGGTCGCTACTGTGCGGCCGCCTTAGCCGCTTCCTTGACCTGAAGCTCGGCAAGCATCTGCTCGTCCGTCTTCATGATGCCGAAGTCGAGCAGCATGTCCTCGAGCTCCTCCATGGTGATTGGGGTGGGGATGGTGCCCTGGCCCGAATTCCCGTGGATCTTCTCGGCCAGCGCCCTGTATTCCCCGGCCTGCTTGGAGTCCGGCGCATACTGAATGACAGACATCTTCCTGAGCTCGGCGTGCTGGACGATGTTGTCGCGCGGCACGAAGTGGATAAGCTTGGAATTGAGCCTGGAAGCCAGCGCTTCGGCGAGGTCGAGCTCGCGATCGGTTTGGCGCTCGTTGCAGATCAGGCCGCCGAGCCGCACGCCGCCCGAATGGGCGTATTTCAGGATGCCCTTGGCGATGTTGTTGGCGGCATAGAGCGCCATCATCTCGCCGGACATGACGATATAGATTTCCTGGGCCTTGTTCTCGCGGATCGGCATCGCGAAACCGCCACACACCACATCCCCGAGCACGTCGTAGGAGACATAGTCGACATCGTCGTAGGCGCCGTTCTCCTCGAGGAAGTTGATCGAGGTGATCACGCCGCGGCCGGCGCAGCCGACACCTGGCTCGGGTCCGCCCGACTCCACGCATTTGATGCCTTTGTAGCCGACCTTGAGCACGTCCGCGAGTTCCAGGTCTTCCACCGAACCTTCCTCTGCCGCGAGATGCAGGACCGTATCCTGCGCCTTCGCGTTCAGGATCAGGCGGGTGGAGTCGGCTTTGGGGTCGCAGCCGACAATGAGGATTCTCTGCCCGAGGTCGACCAGGGCGGCGAGCGTATTTTGGGAGGTGGTGGACTTGCCGATGCCGCCCTTGCCGTAAAAGGCGATCTGACGCAAACCTGACATGTAGCTTTCCTTCCTTCGTTCCCATTCATCGCGGCTGCCGCGACTTGAATGCCGGTCGGGCAGCTGTAGCCGCCTCGCACCTAAGGATCTCAAGACTCATGCCAATTTGGCTGATCCAACCGAAGAATAATTTCATGGTTGCTTTTCAGGGGTTTAGCTTGAGTTCCAAGAAAGGATCGTCGGAACAGCCCGTGTAGCGGACGCGACATTGGCGACACAAAGCGTCGGATCGCGATCCTCAGTCACCGAATTCGTTTGCACCGCGTCGTTATATTGAAGTGGACGAACAGCATCTCAACCTACTTGCGGGAAGCTGCGAAACTTTCTGTGCCAGCGAGCTGACGTGCTTCGTCTCGCGTGTCCTCGTCGAGACTGCGTAGAATCCTGCGCGCGACGCTGGCATACCATCGGTCCGCGGCCACTCATCCGGTGCCACAGGCGGATGGTCCCGCTATATCAGCAATTCGGGGGTCTCGGCTCACTTGTCGGCACAGGAGTTCAGTATCGGCGTCATCGCCTTCACATGTTCGTCGATCCGCTCGAGCACTTTCGCTGCGACAACGTCGCGCTCAGGCAGACGCCACCAGTACTCGTTGACGAGTTTGACCGTCTCGACCACTGCCTTCAGGACTGCTGGCTCCGGAAGCCGTGCACGGTTCGCAAATGCTTTCCATCGCGGTGCTGCCAGCGCCTTGAACGAGCGCTCTCCTCCAAGCGACAGCGCCATGGCGTCGGCGGGAATATATGGCACGGTGGATAGGAGGTCGTAGATTGGTGCAAGCGCCGGCTTGTCGCCGTTAGCGGGATAGATCAAAGACCAGTTTTTCAGGTGCATGTCGCCATTGCCGGTGATGACGGTCAGTGCCAGGCGGCGGACGAACTCGAGAGCCGCCGTAGGCGAGACGGCCACGCCAAGAGCCAAGGCTATGTCGTGATAAGCAGCCCCCTCATATTTGCGCGAGGGGTAGACACCGAAGACCTGAGCGAAATCCTCGATGTGTATCCTCTCGCCACCGGCGCCGCGATCGAAGCGTTTGACGAGAAGGAACTTGCCTTCCGACAGCGTATTGAATTCTTCGGGAACGCCCTCAAAATCGGACTTCTCGACCAGTTCGCATTCAGGAACCTGCATGCCGATTGCTGCTGCCAGCGCCAGGTTGGCGAATTCGTTCTCGGAAACGTCCGGAAAGGCCGTCGACGGGAACTTGGCGATGTACCGGCCCTGCTCGTCGTCCATCGGCAAGGTAAGGCCGCCGCCTTTTCCAGTGTTCTTCATGACCGACAGTTTCATCTGCACGCCGGCAAGCGAGAACCGTGCCTTGGGCTTATCCTTTGAAGCATCCTGTGACACCGCTATCGCGCCGTCACTGGGCAACGCCCGTACGGCTCCCGGCAGATCGGCGCCCAGCGCCGCTAAAAGATCGAAGTCATTGCCTGGCCGCACATTGCCTTCGTGGTGCCTTTCCATCGCCTCCCGCAGTTTCTCCTCCGGCAGGAGGTTCGCGAAGAAAGCGGGCAAGGCGCTTGCCAGAGGCTTGGGATCTTTCCGCAATCCTCCCGTCGCTGCCCGGAACGACAGGCTGAGAACCGGAAAGCCGCCCGTCGCGCGGTAGGCCTCATCGAAGTTGAATGCATTGAAATCGCCCGGCGTCCTGACGATTGTGCCGATCTTCACTGCGTTCAAGAGCACGTCCAGCGACGGGATCGTCTTAGGTGCGCGAAAGACTGGAGGCATGATCGTCATCGTCAGGTTGAGAAACAAAGGCGGGTCGATCGTCATCATCATGCGGACGCAATAGAGCCTGGACAGCCGGCACCATGACTTGCGGAACCAGCATCATTTCCAGACCGAGCGCGCGAGCGGTATTCATGAGCGTCGTCGCACGCGCGGCTGCGGCTCCCTTTTCGATGTCGCGATATCGGGGACGGGATATACCCGCCAAATCAGCGACCTGCTCTTGCGTCATCGCAGCGGCAAGCCTCGCCTGCCTGAAAAGCCCACCGATTTCCCGTAGAATTTCCGATTGAGGGTCCATATGATATGTAAACGATCCATTCCAATGCTAGATGATATGGCAGAGTATCTTATCTAGCGATCGAGTCAACGTGTTAGGATCTGTTCGCGTATCATGCATCAGACAAATGATACGTAAAAAGATCAATCATCCTGCCTTTTGGCGCCCCCGACGGTGGACGCCGTCCGAAGCTGACGCCCGATCAGCGCTCCGAAATCATCGGAATGTTAAATCAAGGGGTCCGGCGGCTGAAATCGCTCGTCTCTTCTCGTTCATACGGCCGGCCGCGCTGACTGGGGGTCAATGTGATCGCCACTCCTTGATCGCAATGGCTTTGTACCATCTGCTCCTGCCGGTCTCCCGCCGCACCTGGTGTTCCGACCCTTTTAGGGGCTTCTCGCTCTGCGTGACCGGTCACCCTGATCAAGCATCGACTTAGCCGTCGAATACCGCTTTACTCTCGGCTGTCCGTTCGGGGCATGGCGGGGTGCCTCCCCGATCACGAAGCAGCACCCGAACACAGCGCGATTCCCCCGCTTCCGAGACTATCTGAAGACTAGGCTCCCGCCGCCACGGGCGCGCGACGGCGGCAATCAACCGGCGGGCAGATGCGCCGAGGGCAACAAGCGGGCCTGACGCAACGACGCCAGATCAGCCGAGCCGGTGCAGAAGCAGGCGACGGCCAACTGGCGGATGACGATCTCGAAATGCGCGACAACCGCCTCGGTGGATACCGTAGCCGCGCGCAGCACGCCGGCTGCCTGCCCGGCGATGTCCGCGCCCAGGCGGATAGCCTTGGCCGCGTCGACGCCGTCGCTGATCCCGCCCGACGCGATCAGCTTCACCGCTGGCAGCGCCCGACGTACCGCCTGCACGCTGGCCGGGGTTGCAATCCCCCAATCCGCGAATGCCATTGCCACTGCGCGGTCGGCGGCATCGGGGGCGCGCTCGCCCTCCACCGCGGCCCAGTTGGTGCCGCCGGCGCCGGCGACATCGATCACCGCCACGCCCGCCTCGACGAGCGCACAGGCCACCGAGGCGGACAGGCCCGACCCCACTTCCTTGGCCACGATCGGCACGCCGACGCTGCGCGCGGCGCGAGCGATCTGCGCCAGGACGCCGCGCCAGTCGCGGTCGCCCTCCGGCTGTACTGCTTCCTGCAGCGGATTGAGATGGACGATGAGTCCATCGGCCTCCAGTGCATCCACCGCCCCGCGCGCGAGGTCCAGGCCGTCGGCCTCGCGCAGTTGCGCAGCGCCGATATTGGCCAGCAAGGGAACGTCTGGGGCCAGGCGGCGCAGCGCGCGCGTCAGCCCCTGGGAGTTGCGGGATTGCAGGCTCACGCGCTGCGAACCGACGCACATGGCGATCCCCAAGACTTGCGCTGCCTCGCTCAGATGCCGGTTAATGGCCTCAGCGCGTGGCATGCCGCCGGTCATGGAGCTGATCAGCAGAGGCGCGCGCATGGTCTTGCCCAGCAGCGAGGCGCTGAGGTCGATCCGCGTCAGGTCCAACTCGGGCAATGCGCAGTGTTCGAAACGAATGTACTCCCAGCCAGCGGCCTTGGCCCGTGCCGTTCGCCGATCCAGCACGATGTCCAGGTGGTCGTCCTTGCGCCGGCTCAGCTTGGTGTCGCTGATGCTCGCTCCTTCCGCCGCATCGGGCGACGGCGTTGCGTCGGGCCGGACCGACGGCAGCGCGCTCACGCCGCCGTTTCCCCCGCGTTCAGGCCGGCGCACGCTGGCCTGCGCCCGCAGCGTCGCTGCGGTAGCGGCTGGTCGAGGTCTCGTAGTACTGCGCGCGGACTGCCGCCATGGCCTCGATCAACGGTCCCCACGGCGCGGGAAAACGTTCTTCCGCCATCACCCGGTGCAGCATGCGTGTGTGGCCAGCCAACTCGTCCTTGAGGAACTCCACCACAGGCATGCTTGGATACCGCTGCAGCAGCAGGATCGCCGCGTTGTCGGCCTCGCCGGCCGATCTATCCTTTTCGCGTCCATGCAGATCGTTCTGCAAGCGCCCTATTGCGGATATGAGCCGCAGGGCTTGGCGAAACGCCGGATGCGCGCGCAAGGTCGCCATGTCCAGCCCCCACAGCAAGGACAGGCAACAGAACACGTTCGTGTACGCGATCGAATCCACGCCGTTCTGCAAGTACTCGGCGTAGGACCAGCGCTGCGCCCCTGCCGCCTGCGCGTGTCCGGCGCGCAGCGCCGCGCAGTAGCACCGGGTATCGTGGAGAAGCTGAGCATAGTCGCGACGATCGTAGGCGAGCGCGGCGAGCGAAGCGCGCAGCACAGCACAGCCCTCGAATCCGGGAAGCGCGCACGGCACACCTTGCCCCAGCGCCTGCTCCACCGCGGCGAGCTGCTCCGGCGCGATCAGGCCAAGGTCGTTGCAATCGTCGAGCCAGAAGAGCAGCGCCAGTTCGCGATAGAACGCCACGATCAGCGTTTCGTCGAGCGGATCGCGGCCGGTGCGGGCGCTGGCGTCGCGCAGGCTCGGATGGATGCGCTGCAGGATGTACTGGCCGCCCCGGACTGCTTCCACAGCATGCTCGTCGGCGAACCCAGTCAGGGAACGCCCCCACTCCAGCACGTGCTGCAGGGCGCGATCGGTCGGGATCATGGCCCCGCTCCTGCTCCCTCGGCCGAGACGCGCCGCCCCCAACGAAGCGCCAGCCACAACCCGGCGAGTTCGGCCACGCGCACCACCCGAGTGGGGCAATACAGTTCCTTTCCGATCCACAGCGGCGTCTGGGGCAATTCATGCGCCGCGTGGCGGGCGAGCATCCACTTCAGCGCACGCCCTACCGCCTGCGCGATGCGCCGGCGCCCTTCCGGCTCTTCGCTCCCGTCCATCACGTGCAACGCGAACAGCGCATAGGCGGTTTCCTCGAATGTGGACGCGCAACCGGCGCCCCAGCCGCCGTCGTCGCGCTGCGTCCGCAGCAGCCCGGCCAGCGCGCGCTCGTCGCGCCACTGAGGCTTGCCTTGCGCGAACGCAGCGACCGCATGCGCGGTGGGATAAAGCCACGAAACGTGCCATTTTTCGTTGTCCCATACACCGTGGGCGTTGCGATTGGCCTGGACGTAGGCGCCGGTGCCGGCCGCGGGTTTTCCCAAGATTCGCAACGCATGCAGGGCATGGATGTTGGTCGACACCGAGGCATTGCGCTCGCCCGGGAAGGTGACGAACAGCTCGCCGGTTTCGAACTGGCGCAACCCGTCGGCCGCCGGGTCGCGGCCTGCAAGGCGAAGGACGCACAACGCAACGGCGGTGTCGTCCGCATCGGCCGCGAAGTGCAAGGCAGGGCCCAGACCGCGGACTCCGAGGCGGGCGTCGAGTTGCGCGATGATCACTTGCACCGCCTCGGCGAGCGCGGGATGCGCGAACAGACCGGCCAGATGCAGGGTGTACAGCGACCAGCATGGCTCGAACACATTGATCGGCCAGACGTTGGGAACGACACCTTCAATGCCGGTGCGCGTTGCCCGCGATGCAGCCTGCAGATACCCGTCGGTGCGCCCGACGTGCGGCGTTCTTCCCTGTGTCACGGCGTGCGCACGCCACGCGGCGGTGGCCGCTGGACTGATGCCAATGCTGCCGTCGTCGTCCGGGCATGCGGTGGCCGGCGACGTCCCCCAGGCTTCCCAGGAGTGCAGCAATGGATGGCCGCTCGGCAACGTCGCAACTGCCCCCAGCTTGGCCAGGCGTGCTTGCCGCAACGGCAACAGCGCCGGGTGGCGCGGAAACGCCACGCCACCCAGCAAGGATGCGGCCTCGTCGCACAACTGCGGCAGGATCAGCTCCGCGCCGATGGGCGCGTCTTCCGGCACCGCATGCGCGTAGGGATCGGGCTGGCGCTCGAGGAACCGGGTTGCAGCGTGGACTGCGTCGGCAGCGCCAGGAAGAGGATCGGCACGCTGCAATGCCAGCAACGCCGCCCAGGTAGGCGCATGGCGAAACAGCGGGAAGTCCGCACTTCCCCATCCGCCATCGGCCTGTTGCTGCGCGATGAGCCACGCGTATGCGTCCTGCCGACCGGTGACGTTGCCGTGGAACTGCAGAGCTCGCGCCGTGTCGTAGACGGACGGACCGACACTGCCGCCGTCGCTCATATCGCTCAGCAGGTGGCGCATTTCGGAAAGGATTTGTTCGGACAAGTTCACGCGGGATGTTCCTTCTGCAGAAGGCTAACGAACAGAAACGGGCAGACGCCGCGCACGTCGCCGCCGACACGGACACAGTGCAGCATGCAGCGCCCGCCGGCCGATCGCAGCAGCACAGGGGCGAGTCCTTACGGATGCGCACGCTCATGCGTATGGCGCGGACAGATAGAGGTTGGCCCGCTGCAGCATCTGCGCCAACCCTTCCGCACGCGGCCCCAGAGGGGCGATGGCCTCCCCGGCGTCGTGCAACAAGTACAGGGCGAACTGGCGCGCAGCCTGCAGCCCCATGATCGACGCGCAGGTCGGCTTCTGCGCCGCCGCGTCCTTGCCGGGGGTCTTGCCAAGAGTCGCGGTATCCGCCGTCGCGTCGAGAATGTCGTCGGCCACCTGCAACGCCAGGCCGAAACAGGCGGTGTAGCGATCGAGCGCAGCATACAGCGCAGCGTGCGCGGCATCGTCCGCGATGGAGTATAGCGCGCCCATGCGAACCGACGCGCGCACTAGCGCTCCGGTTTTCATCCCATGCATCGCCAGGATCCTGTCCAGCCCGGCATGCTTTCCGACCAACGACAGATCGATGGCCTGCCCGCCTGCGGCACCCTCGGCGGACACCGCCTGCGCCAGTTCGCGCACGAGCGCGATACGGTTGTCGCCCGGCGCATCCAGGCTCGCCAGGGTGAGGAAGGCGTGGGCCTGCAGCGCATCGCCGACCAGGATCGCAGTGGCTTCGCCGAACTTTACGTGCACGGTCGGAAGGCCGCGGCGAAGCACGTCGTCGTCCATCGCGGGCAGGTCGTCGTGGACCAGGGTACAGGCGTGCATCATCTCGATGGCGGCGCAGACGTCGTCGAGCATGTGCGCCGGCGTGCCCGCCAGTGCGCCGGCAGCCAGACAGAGCAAGGCGCGGGTGCGCTTCCCGCCATGCAAGGTGGCGTAGCGCATGGCCGCCATCAGCTCTGTCTTACCGTCGTCTTCGGCGCAGAGCAGACGCCCCAGAGCCTGTTCGACCCGCTTTGCGCCGTCCTGCATCCAGATCTCCGGGAGCAGGCCGCCAGATCCGCCGCGCGCCTGCGCGCCCAATCCGGATGCGGAAACGCCGATTCGGTCGCGTGGAGTGGAACCGGTCTGCATGTTTTGATGTCCTTGTAGCTGAGACGGCCACGACGAGCGCAAGTCGTCACGGTGTTGCCGGCGTCACACGAGTGCGTGCGCTGAGTGCAGCAATGCCGCGCCCCGCGGGCGCCGCTGCCTTGCCACACAGGGCGTGCCCAGCTCATGAGAAGCCTATGCGGATTGCCATGGACGGGTGTGCGGTCGGGTAATAGCGCTGGCCTTTTGCGACGTCGCTCAGCAACTGCGGCCGCACCCCGGCCTTGTGCATGGTCAGCGCCAAGGCGATGCAGAACTGCACCATTTCCAGCCATACCAGATGGTAACCGATGCAGACGTGTGGGCCGGTACCGAACTGCAGCATGTCAACCGGCCGGATCGGCTCCGTGCGTTGCAGCCACCGCGCCAGGCGGAACTGATCAGGCGCCTCGTGCAGCAGCGCCGAGGTCGAGAAATGCAGCAGCGGGATGCATAGATGGGTGCCCGCGGGAATGCGCCGTTGGCCGAGTTGCAATTCCTGCAGCGCGCGACGCGGCAGGAGCGTGGTCGCCGGATGCAGGCGCAGTGTCTCGCGGAACAGCGCCTCGGCGACCGGACACTGCGCCAGGTCCGCGTGCCGGGTCGGCACCGCGCCCACGCGTTGCGCCTCCTCGACCAGGGCGTCCCACAGCACAGGCTGCCGCGCCAGCTCGATCACAATCCAGGCCATCGTCGAGGCAGTGGTGTCGTGACCGGCAAGCAGCAGCAAGCGAATATTCGCGATCAGGACATCATCGGAGAGCGGACCGTCGCTGCGGTCGAAGGCGCTCACCATGTCGTGGATCAGCCCGGTGCGCGCGGCATGCGCGCGCGCATCGCGGACGAACCGGCGCAACTGCGCGTCGATCCAGTCGCGGGCGGCGCGGCCGCGCCGCAAAGGCAATCCGGGCAGGTCGACCGGTGGCGCGACGATCAACTGCAGCAATTGCCGGTACTTGCGATGCCATCCCGGCAGATCCTGCGGGGGGATTCCCATGAGGCTGAAGATGAGCTTCAGCATCAGGTCCCCGGTTTCACGCAGGATGGTTACCTCGCCGCGGGCGCGCCACGCCTGCACCCGCGCCTGGATGACGGGCGCGAACAGGTCGCCGATCCCGGCCTGGGTCAGTCCCTTGGGCAAGAACGCTGCCTTGATGGCATCGCGCGCCTGCCGGTGCGCGCCGCCGTCCAGGGCAACCAACGTTCCGCCAAGCAATTCGGGCGCGATCTCTTCGATCAGCGCCGAGGACACGTCCTTGTGCTTGAGCAGTGAGAAAGCGTCCGGATCCACACAGGTCATCAGATGTCCGGCAGGGCCGAAATCCAGCCAGAAGTGGCTGCCCAGCGTCCGATCTGCGCGCTCCAGCAGGCGCGGCAGGTCGCAGACAATGGCGGGAAGATGCCCGACCAGGGGGAAAGCGCCAGGCATGACCGGGATGTCGCATCGCAGCCGGTGCCGACGGTTGAGTGGGTTGAGCAGCATGTCCATCAGCAGCGCGCCGCCGCCCCCGATTCGCTATCGCCTGCAGGGCGCGCGGCGCAGCTGTTGCCACCGTCGGCATAGGTCGGCACATGCGCCAGCATGCCGCCATCGATGCACACGACCTGGCCGGTGATGAACGCAGCATCGTCGGAGAGCAGGAACGCCACGAGTGCGGCAACGTCCTCGGGACGGCCGACGCGCGGCAGGAGCTGGTGCCGGCGCAGATGCCGTTGCATGCACTCGTCCAGCTTGGCGAGGAGACGCTCGGTCATGATAAGACCCGGCGCAACCGCGTTGCAGCGGATCTGAGAGTGACCGTACTGGGTGGCGAGCGAGGCCGACAGCATGTTCATCGCCGCCTTCGACGCGGCGTAGGACGTCTGCGCCGTGTCACCGCTGAGCCCTTGGCACGACGACATGTTGACGATCGCGCCACCGCCGCGGGCGATCATCCGTGGGATGGCCTGCCGGCAGCAGAGCAGCGTGCCGCGCAGATTGGTCGCCATGGTCTGATCCCATACCGCCAGGTCCAGGTCGAGGATGGCGCGGTCGCGCGGGGTCAGATGCACGGCGCTCGCATTGTTCACCAGCAGGTCGACCCCCCCGAAGTGCCGCTCCGCCGTCTCGAACAGCGCTGCCACCGCCTGCTCATCAGCGATATCCATGGCTATGGGCAGCGCGTGGCCTGCTTCGGCCGCGATCTGCGCGGTGCAGGCGATGGCCGCCGAGCCATCAATGTCGGCCACCACCACTCTGCCGCCCCCGCGCGCGATGGCGAGAGCGCATGCCTTGCCGATGCCGGCGCCGGCGCCGGTCACCACGGCCACCTTGCCTTCAAACCGTCCCATCGTGTCTCCTGAATTGCATTGGTCTTTCGCAGCATGCCGCTCGGCCTCCACCGGAGAAGGCGCAGGGTCGGCGCTGGCGCGCTCGTCATGGCCAGCGTCGCTTTCGATGACACGAATGGCGGCGACCGGGCACTGGTTGGCCGCAAGCCGCACGGCGGCGTGCAGCGCCTGCGGGACCGTCGCCACGCACACTTCGGCCACCCCGTCCGGTTCGCGCTGGCGAAAGACGCCCGGCAGCGTCAGCACGCACTGCCCGGTCGTTCCGCACAGATCCTGATCGACTACGACGCGCATCTCAGCCCTCCTGCCCATGCAGCCGTACCGGCAGCGCGCGGAATGTCCTAAGGAACGCGGAGGGCTCCCGGGTCGGCTGCTCGGCCAATGCCAGCGTGGGGAAGCGCGCATGGATCCGCGGCAGGCTCTCGGCCAACTGCACCCGGGCCAGTTGCGCACCAAGGCAGAAGTGGATGCCGTGGCCGAAGGTCAGCATGATCTTCCCGTCGATCGACATGCCAGGACTGGTGCCGTAGAACCGCACGGGATCGAAGCGATCGGGATCGGCGAAGGCGTCCGGGTCGCGATTGCCGGCCGCGATCAGCACGCGCACGTCCGCGTTCTTCGGGATCACCACGCCGCCCAGTTCGATGTCGCGCTGGGCGATACGCGGAATGGAGCTGAACATGGCGGGCGCGTCATAGCGCAGGGCTTCTTCGACGAAAGCCTTCACCCCCACGGCATCTCCCTTCAGCCAGTGCCGCTGTTCGGGATACGCCAGCATCGCCAGGATCGCATTGCCGATGGCCGCGGCAGTGGTGGCGAAGCCGCCCAGCAGCATGCCCCAAAGCATGCTGATCAACTCCGCATCCGACAGCGTCTCGGCATCGTTGTCGTGTGCGCCGACCAGCATTGAGACGATGTCGTGGCGGGAATCGGTGCGCTTGCGCTGTATGAGGTCGCCGAAGTAGGCCTGCACCCTGGCGCTGGCCGCGTCCCCCGCGGCGAGCTGCGGATCGCTGGCGTGCGGGCTCAGGCCTTCCAGAATGGCGCTGATGCCGGTGACGAGCGCGAGAATGTCGTCCGGGGGCATGCCGAACAGTTCGCCGAAAACCAGCATGGGCAACGCCAGCGCGAATTCCCGATGCAGGTTCACCGCCTCCCCGCGCTCCAGCGCGGGCGCCATGCCGTCCAGGCGCGCTGCGACAATGCGAGCGATGGTCGGCCTCAGCTTGTCGATCTGGCCGATGGTGAAATCGCGCGAGATCAGCCGGCGCAGACGCGTATGCGTTGGTGGTTCCTTCATCGCTAAAGTGGACGCCAGCAAACTTAGCGACAGGCTGGTCGCCGCCCGCGGGAAATAGCGCGCCAGTTCGCCTGGCGCCGGCCCCCGAAAAGCATCGCCCGTGGCCTTGAGCGCCCAGTAGATGTCGGCGTGGCGGCTCAACAGAAAGAGGCCCGACGCCGCGCGATGTACCGGATCGTGCTCGCGCAACCACCGCATGAATGGGTACGGGTCCTGAATGCACGCTGGCGACGCCAGTTCGGCGAAGGCGTCCCGGCATGCTACCGTGGTTTCTTGCACGTCCATCTTGGTCACCTGTTGGCTGGCTGATCTGATCGGCGCGCGGCAGGCGCGCCGGCAACTCGAGAACGTCGCGATTCCTGGTGGCGTCCCCGCATCACCAGAGCACCGGGAACTCCTCGAACCCGCCAGTGATGATCTCCTTGCGCAACTTCAGTTCTTCGGGCGCCACGGCCAGGCGTAGCGCGGGAAAGCGCTGGAAGATTGAACCGAACACCGCCTTGAGTTCCAGCCTGACCAGCGCCAAGCCGACGCAGTTGTGCGGCCCGTAGGAGAACGCCAGGTGCGGGTTTTCGTCACGTCCGATATCGAAGATTTCCGGGTCGTCGAAATGGCGCGGATCGAAGGACGTCGCCGGCAGGCCGACCAGCACCTTGCTCTCCGCGGGAACATGCACGCCCGCAATGGTCACGTCGGTCCTCGGATAGCGCATGATGCCGTCCCAGCCCGCGCCCGGCGGGTACATGCGCAGGATTTCCTCCACCGCCTTGTCCACCAGGGATGGATCGCCGACCAGGCGTTCGCGCTGTTGCGGATGGCGGAACATGGCCAGCAGGCCGAATTCGATCTGCGCGACGGTGCTCTCGTGACCCGCCACGAGCATGCCCGCGGCCAGGCCGATCGCCTCTTCCTCGGTCGCCTTGCCCTGGTCGACCGCCGCGAGCAGATCCGTCAGCAGGTTGTCGCCCGGATCCTGGCGCTTGTCCCGCATCTTGCCGCGAATGTAGGCGCGGAGTTCTTCCCAGGCCAAGCGCGACGCGCTTCGCGGGCCGCTTTCATGCTGGTGCGTCATCACCTCGTCGGACAGCCCGGCGAAAAAGGCGTGATCCTCGTAGAGCACGCCCATCAGCGCGCTGATGACCATGGCCGGAAGCGGAAAGGAGAGGTGGCGCCGCAGATCGGCGGGCTGGGGCTGGGCCGCCAGCGTGTCGAACAACTGCGCGGCGATCGCCTCGACCTGCTGCGCGAGCAGCTTCACCCTGCCGTTGCTGAAGGCCGGCGCCACTATCGTGCGTAACCGCGTATGCTCGCCCCCCTCGTGCGAGACCAGCCATCCTGGCGAACCGAGAATCACCGAGTCTGGGGTGAATGCCGCCGGCGGCATTCCCGCGGGCCGGAACGCCGCGTCGGACAACACCGCCTTGGCCTCGTCATAGCCTGTCACCCACCAGCCTTCGTGCCCGGACGGGAAGCGCACGCGGTGGATCGGACCGTTGGCCCGTAGCGCCAACATCTCGGGCGAGGGCTCAATGTGATCGACGCGCCACATCGGCAGCGTCGGCAAAGGTTGTTCGGACATGCTGGCACTTCACTCTATAGCGATGGAAGGGCGGAAGGTGACCGGCGGGCGCTGCGGTAGAGAAGACCTAAGACGGCATGTAGACGACGTCGTCGTCAGGATCGGCTAACGCTTAACTGTCTAGGCACATCGCGCGGCTAGATGCAGAACTTTATCCTGTACCTTCGAGGTCAGGATAAAGTCGGTGTGGTGGGCCTTTGACTCGCCGCCGGCCAAGATTTCCTGCGCAAGGGTCGACAAGGGCAACGCGCTGTTTGGTAGGGCGGTTTCGCCGAAGGCCCCCTGCTGTTAGACGCTATCCAACGCGGATTTGACATTTTGCTTTTCTTTCTTCGCTCCATCAATCGCGGTGTCATCCACGAAATGAAAGTCGGTCGACGGCTCCCGGCCCGCAAAGAAGGCGCTTCAAAACTCGTGCCAATTTGGCCGACCGAAGAAAAAAATTTGTGATGGCTTTTAGCGGCTTAGCCTGAGGCCGGAGAAGAGCTCGGCGAAATAGGCCGGTGTCGCGGACAACAAAGGCGACGTGTCGGATAGTATGCGCTGGGCAACCTTTCGGTCGGGCTAGCGACATTCTGGTCCAGTTTCGAACATAAGAGGGCGGCAAACAGACACGATTGGGGAATTCGATCCTCACGGGGCCAAGGCGCTTGCCCAAGAGCGCGCGCTCATGGTTGCTGCGACACGCGCATGTTCGCGATAGCCGTGCCTGCGCACCGAAGAACGCTAGCGCCACACGCTACGCGATGACTGGGGTGCCCTCCAGCCTCAGGTGATGCATCGGCTCAGCTTCCGGTTCGTCTTTGCACAGCCGGGGCTGAAGCGCCGAATTCCGCACCATACAGCATCGTTGTTGCCTATCTGACGAGGCGGTTATAGCGCGCGCCCGATCTTCTAAGACACGGCCTCCGAGAAGGAGGGGGCGGTCCAACAGCCCCTCTATTCCAAATGGCACGCCGCTTGCTGCTCCTGGTTAGAGCACCATCAAATCACGATGAAAGCGACTTGCACCATGCCCGACACGCGAAGCTCTAGACCGTGGCCTAAGGAGACGGTGCCCGTTCCCGCTGAACATCGGGACATCGTCTCCTCCGGAAGTCCGTTCTGGATGGCCGCTTTGCGCATGGCTGGTCCGATGCCGGCACGCCAACACGGGCCGTGCGCGCAAATGCGGTTTGCCGGTTCTGTTCAGCATGTGAGTGCCGAAAAGCCTTGTCAAAGGGTCACCCAAGTCAAGGCCGGCGAGTCACTGCCACATGTCGACAACACGCTGAACCAGTCCAGTGACGCGGAGTCCAGTGACGCGGGTCTGTTGCGTGAAGTGACATTTCAGGCCCCCACATGCTTGCGATATTGGCTCCTTCCGGCCGCTATCCTTTTTCCAAACGCACGATCGCTAGTGACCGGATCCCGCTTCCGGCGCCATAGCCGCGGAAAGCAACCGGCTCGACGGTGTCCAGCTCGCTCAGATCGATTGCGTTCGGGTGGCCAAGACACCGCTAAGGCGTTCCCATACGTCGGGAGGGAAAAGGAGGTTGCGAGCCGCGAGGCCCTCATTCCGTGCCGTGCATACGAGCCTTTGCCCGGTATTGCGCCAGCCTCTGCCAGAATTCAGCGCAGTCTTCTTTAGGAGCAACTTGATGACAGTTCAAAGGAAAGTTCCCTTCGTCACCTTTCTCACGCGTGTTCACGATAAGTCAGTCCAGGGCCCAAATCCATATCGCTGGCAAGAAAAGACATCTGACGATTACTTTGCCGGCAAGCGGGTCATCCTGTTCTCGCTGCCTGGCGCCTTCACGCCGACCTGCTCGACCTACCAATTGCCCAAGTTCGAAGAGCTCTATGATGAGTTTGAGAAGGAGGGAATTGACGCGATTTACTGCCTCTCAGTCAACGACGCCTTCGTCATGAATGCGTGGGGGAAGTCCTTGGGCCTGAAGCAGGTCGAGCTCATTCCCGATGGCTCAGGCGAGTTCACACGCAAAATGGGCATGCTGGTCGCCAAGGACAATCTCGGCTTCGGGATGCGCTCCTGGCGCTACGCCGCCCTGATCAACAATGGCGTGGTGGAGCACTGGTTTGAGGAGGAAGGTTTCTCCGACAACTGCGAGGCCGACCCGTATGGCGTCTCATCCCCGCAAAACGTTCTCGAAACGCTGAAAGCCGCCGCTTGACCTAGAAAACGTCTCACTGGTGCCATTGCCGGCCCCAAGAGGCTCCTCGACAGGATTATCGCGCTCACCATGCAATCCTCAGCAAGCCTGCTTCAACGCCAGAAGCAATCCATGGTGGCATCGCCTCAACTCATTGAGTCGATTCGCTTGCTGCAACTGGCGCATACTGAACTGCATCAGTTCGTGGAGCGGGAAATTGAGAAGAACCCGCTCTTGGAATCTGCATCAAGCGATGGCGGGCCTTTTGACGACGTTTCGATTTCGGGAGCGGATCAGCCTGTCGGCCGTGGGGCAGACGCCGTTGAAGGACCGACCGGGGCAGGTTCGCCTGAACGGCTCGGGCAATGGAAATCACTTCGCAACACGACCAACAACCCGCCCGGCAATGGCCCTTCCCTCGACGAGTTTGCCACCCTCGCCGAAACATTGCACGACCATGTCGCTCGTCAGATCGCCCTCACTGCGTTCACACCACAGGAGCGGCTGATCGCTGGCCAGCTTGCCGCCGATCTGGAAGACACCGGGTATCTTCGGGCAAACCTTTTGGAGCTGGCCGAGAGCCTGAATGTCCATGAGGCTGTTGTAGAACGCGTTCTCGGGACCTTGCAGCAATTTGATCCACCGGGAATTTTTGCGCGAACTCTCAGAGAATGCCTCGAGATCCAGTTGCGCCAGCGAAACCGGCTCGACCCGGCAATGGCAGCTTTGGTTGCCCATCTTGAAATGCTTGCGCGACGCGATTTTCAGGCACTGAAGCAGCATTGCGGCGTCGATGAAGAAGACCTTCTCGACATGATGCATGAGATTCGGGCGCTCGATCCCAAGCCTGGAAACCAATTCCAATCCGGTGCGTCTGAATCAATCATACCCGACGTCTGGGTCACGCCCTCGCCGCAAGGCGGGTGGCAGATCGAACTTGATCCGGCCACACTGCCCAAGCTGCTGATCAACCAAACCTACTATGCCGAAGTCTCGCGTCAAACTGTCCACAATTCGAAAGATCAAGCATTTCTCGACGAATGCTTGCAAAACGCGAACTGGCTAATCCGCAGCCTCGATCAGCGCGCCAAGACCATTGTTAAGGTTGCGGCTGAAATCGTGCGCCAGCAGGATGCCTTTTTGGAACATGGCGTCGCCCACCTGCGGCCTCTCAATCTCAGAACCGTCGCTGACGCGATCGGCGTGCACGAGTCGACGGTAAGCCGGGTGACCTCGAACAAGTACATGCTTACCCCGCGCGGAGTCTTTGAACTGAAGTATTTTTTCACCGTCGCGATCCCGTCCTGCCAAGGCGGCGATTCGCACTCCGCCGAAGCTGTCCGGCATCGGATCAAAGCGATCATTGCCGCAGAATGTCCCGGCGACGTGCTTTCCGATGAGGACATCGCTGTCCGGCTGAAGGAAACCGGCATCGATGTTGCGCGCCGCACCGTCACAAAATATCGCGAAGCAATGAACATCCCCTCCTCCGTGCAACGCCGTCGGGAAATGCGCTTGTGTTTTTGATTTGGGTCAGGGCAGCCAAGATCACGTTGCATTGCATCAAAGTGGAGACTTCGTTCATGACCCAATCCGCGGCATGCGTCATGGACGCTGTTCTGCACGACCCAGAAAAACCTGTCCCACCGTCTGGTCCCGCATGGGGTGCGGTGATTTCGCTTTCCTTGGGCACCTTCGGGCTGGTCACGGCAGAGTTTCTGCCTGTCAGCCTGCTCACGCCCCTCGCGCATGATCTCGGTATAACCGAGGGAGCGGCTGGACAGGCGATGACGGCGACCGCTATCGTCGGGGCGATCTCGGCGCCGACGGTGGCCATCATCACAAAGCGCCTGGACCGCAGGACCGTCATGTGGACGATGACGCTGCTGCTGATCCTGTCCGACCTTCTGGCGGCCGGCGCGTGGTCGGTGGCGGTTCTCCTGACTGCACGCGTCGTGCTCGGCATAGCGCTCGGAGGCTTCTGGTCGATGTCGGCAGCACTGGCGATGCGGCTCGTTCCAAGCCACCTCCTGGCGCGCGCTATGTCGATCATCCTCACCGGCGTTTCGGTGGCTACCGTTTGCGCAGCTCCAATCGGCGCTTATGTCGGCGCTATCTGGGGATGGCGAAGCGCCTTCATACTCGCCGCAGTCGGCGGCGCGGCTACACTGCTGGTGCAACTCATAACCATTCCGAGACTGCCTCCGATTGGAGTGGCTAGCTTCCGCAGCCTGCTGGATGTGGCTAAGATTCCGATGGTCAAGGTTGCGCTTTTGGTCGTCCTGCTGGTCGCTTCCGGCCACTTCGCCGGAATCACCTATATCCGCGCCTTCCTTGAGAAGATTCCCGCGCTGGATGTCGAGACGATCTCGCTTGTGTTGCTGGCTTTTGGCATCGGCGGATTCTTCGGCAATTTGGCCGGCGGGCTTCTGGCCGAGTACAGTCTCAAGGCAGTCGCGGCCCTTGCACCGCTGCTCATAGCGATAGCCGCTGTTTCGCTGCTGACGGCGGGAGCATCGGCCTTGGCCTCGGCGATTGCTGTTGCCGCGTGGGGGTTTGCCTTCGGCGCGGTGCCAGTGGGATTGCAGACGTGGATGTTACGGAGGGCCGTTCCCGAGCAGGCCGAAAGCGCCGGTGTGCTGCTGGTCACAGTATTCCAAGTGGCAATCGCAGCCGGCGCGATTTTCGGCGGAGTATTGGTGGACAATGCCGGGATTACCAGTGCCATTGCCTACAGTGCTGTTGCCACGTTCGCCGCCGCCCTGACAGTGTTCTTGCTCGGCCCGAAGCGCGAAACCTAGACCGCCTGACAGAAAGGCCTCAGCAGCGCAGCGGGACGAGAGATGCGATGCACGGCGCGGCGCGATCCTCCGCTTGCATAGACCAGCGGAGCGCCTAGCCGGCTTCACCTCCGGCCATGGCGACCTTCGCCGCCAGACACGCGAACCGCCATCTTATTCACGGCGTTCGTTGGTCGGCCGACGGCACACAAAACGGACAGTCGCTCTCACCCTCCACCCTCACGCCGTCCCCTGCCGATTCCGCCGCAGGATACGGTTTCAACATCCTCGACTAAACGTAGGCAAGCGCCGCTTTCTGCTACCGGAACGGCTCGCGGGTCCGCCACATCTCGTGCAGGGTAGCTGCAACCCGCGTGCAAGGGCGACACCCGCCTTCGGGGACCGCGGCTCTTCGCAATCCTCGTTGCCCATGCCTGCATCGACGATCAAATGCGCTGCCACTGAGAATTTCCTTCATCTGAGAATTAGAGTCGGGGCGTTAAATGAAGGACGGACTGATGAAGAGAAAGCGGTTTACGGAAGAGATGGGGTATTCGGTTCAGCTCCCTGGACGTCTGGCCCCTTTTCGGATCATGACGTTTGTCTGATGCTCAGAGCCGACCTGGCAAGAGGAGAAGGCATGAGCGGTTATGCAGGACTGGATACTTCACTCGACGCGGTAGCTATTTGCGTTATCGACGAGACCGGCGAGATGCTGTGGCACGCTGTCACGGCTGCATTTCAGCGATGGCGGGACGATCTAGTTCGCGTTGGCTTAGAAGCCGGTGCGACATCGGAGTGGATCGGCGGACACCTGGTCGACGAGGGCTTCCCTGTCGTGTGTCTCGAGAGTCGACATGTCAAAGCGGCTCTGGGCGCGAGGCAAGGGTTCGACAGCTGGTCGGAGCGGATCGGCTGTTGCTGGGTATCTTTGAACCGCTCTTGCGGACGCACAGGTGTCTGCGCGAGAACCTGGCGGATCTGCACCGGCTCATCCTGAGAGCGGTTCGAGTGGATCCCATCTGCCGTCGCGTCATGACCATGCTTGGCATAGGACCCGTCACCGCGCTCACCTACAGGGCAACGATGGATGATCCCAAGCGCTTCCGCCGATCCAGGTCGGTCGATGCAACTTAGACTGAGCTGGTCCACGGAATAGCGAGCGCTCGATGCAGGCCGCGGTCCGGACGAGTTCGCATGATCTGTCGTTGCCGGTTCCCGAGCACGCTGAAGAGCTTTGAACCGATCGGACCCACGGACACCATCATGCCGGCGCTGCGTGCCGACCGCGAAAAGAAGCAAAGAACCTGCATCGAACGTCACATCTTGACTGGAGGACACCGAATACAGAAGCCGATCATCGTGGTTCTGCGCGAGCATGAGGCAGGTGCGAAGGCGGGCGACTTGACGCGCAAGCATGGGATTTCCGAGGCGACGCTGTATAATCGGAAGGTGCGTGTTTCGGTAATTCCCGGACATCCTTTTCGCTAAATCCCGGACAGTGATTTCGGTAATTCGCGGACAGCGTTTCCGCTAAATCCCGGACAGTTTTGGAGCGGATTTAACGGTCGGTTCTCGGCTGAGCCGTTCTGGCAGTTTGGCCTCTCACGATGACGTTGAGAGGGGCCATGCCGAGACGGAAGCAAGCGAGACGAACAGTGTGAGGGATATCCAAGCGATCTTGCGCCTGACCCATGAGCAGGGTCTTTCGGTGCGTGAGGTGTCAGAACGGCTGAAGATCAGCAAGACGACGGTATCGACCTATTTGCTGCGGGCGCGGGAGGCCGGGCTGGCATGCTGGCCGCTGCCGCCCGGCCACGACGAGGCGACGCTTGAGCGGCTGCTGTTTGGCCGTGCCGGTCGTCCGCCGCAAGACCTGAGCGAACCGGACTTTGCGCTGATCGCCAGGGAGTTGAAGCGCAAGGGGGTGACGCTGACGCTGTTGTGGCAGGAGTATCGCGCCGCCCATCCCGACGGCTACGGCTACACCTGGTTCTGCGAGCACTTCGCCGCTTTCGAGCGCCGGACGAGCGCGACATTCCGCAACCGGCATGCGGCGGGCGCGGTGATGCAGACGGACTATGCCGGGCAGACGGTGCCGGTGATCGATCCGGCGACCGGCGCCATTTACCCGGCGCAGATTTTTGTCGCGGTGCTGGGCGCCTTCAATCTGACCTTCGCCTTTGCCAGCTCCAGCCAAAAGCTGCCGGACTGGATCGAGGGCCAGGTGCGAGCGCTCGCCTTCTTCGGCGGTGTCACCAGAGCGATCGTGTGCGACAACCTGAAGGCCGGTGTCGTCAAGGCGCTGTGGTTCGAGCCGACGCTGAACGCCACCTTTGCCGCCATGGCCGAGCATTACGATACCACCATCCTGCCGACCCGAAGCCGGAAGCCGCGCGACAAGGGCAAGGTCGAGGGCGCGGTGCTGATCGTCGAGCGTTGGATTCTGGCACGGCTCAGGAATAGATCCTTCTTCTCGATCGCCGAGCTCAACGCGGCGATCGCCGAATTGCTCGAGGATCTAAAACCGGCCGATGCGCCATGTCGGCCAAAGCCGCCGCGAACTGTTCGAGGAGATCGAGCGGGCCGCCTTGAAGCCGCTGCCGGCAGCACCGTTCGAATACGCCGAGTGGAAGTCGGCGAAGGTGCATCCTGACTACCATGTCGAAGTCGACAAGACCTTCTACTCGGTGCCGCACCGGCTGATCGGGCGCACCGTCGAGGTGCGGCTTACTCATCGAGTGGTCGAGATCTTCCACGATCACCAGCGTGTCGCCAGCCATGTGCGTCGCTCACAGCGTTCCGGCCATGTCACCGTCAACGAACACATGCCCAAGGCGCACCAGCGCTACGCCAACACCACGCCGGCCAGCCTGATCAGCCGGGCGGCCGGGATCGGCCCCAACGCCGCCATTCTGGTCGAGCGCATGATGCGCGACCGACCGCATCCGGAACAGGGATATCGCTCGGCCATAGGCATCCTGGCGCCGCGCTATGGGCCGGAGCGTCTCAATGCCGCCTGCGAGCGGGCGCTGCTGATCAACGCGATCGCCTACTCCTCCGTCACCGCCATCCTCAAAGCCGGCCTCGACCGGGCCAGCTCCCCAGAACCGGCAAAGCCGACTCCCCAGCACGCCAACATCCGCGGCTCGAACTATTACCAGTGAAGGAAAGGAAGAAAGAATGCTGACGGACCCCACCCTCGACCAGATGCAATCCCTCGGTCTGGCCGGCATGGCTGCCGCCTGGCGCGAACTGGCCGAACGGAACAACGCCAACGAGCTCAGCCGTGATGAGTGGCTCGGCCTGATGCTCGACCGCGAGGTTGCCATACGGGCCGACAAGCGCGTCCGGAACCGGCTCGCCTCAGCCAGGTTGCGCTTTCCCGAAGCCTGCATCGAGGACATCGACTTTGCCGCGCCGCGCGGGCTCGACCGGCGCAGCACCATGGCGCTCGCCCAGGGCGAATGGCTGAAGGCGCATGAGAATCTAATCGTCGCCGGCCAGACCGGAACCGGCAAGTCGTGGGTGGCCGCCTTCGGCCGGCAAGCGGCACGATCATTCCGTGCTCTATGTGCGCGTGCCGCGCCTGTTCGAGGATTTGGCGCTCGCTCGTCTCGATGGCCGCTTCCCACGCCTCATAGACAAGCTCACCCGCGCGCAACTGCTCATCCTGGATGACTTCGGAACCCACTCCCTCACCGACCAACAGCGCTTCCATCTGTTCGAAATCGTCGAGGAACGCTATCGCCGCAAATCCACCCTGATCACCGCCCAGGTCCCGGTGGCCAGATGGCATGACTTGATCGCAGACCCCACCGTCGCCGATGCCATTCTCGATCGGAATCGTGCACAACGCCCACCGCATCGTGCTCCATGGCGACAGCATGCGAAAGCAAAAGGCAGCGCCCCTCTTGACCGGCGCCGAAAACGGCGAAATCAATCATCCATGAACGCAACAAGGCACCCGAGGACCGTCGCCGCCAAACTGTCCCGACATTAGCGAAATCGCTGTCCGGGAATTAGCGGAACCCCTGTCCGGCTTTTGCGAAATGCGCACGGAAGGCGAAGTATGGCGGGATGGACATCTCCGATGCCAAGCGGCTGAAAGTCATGGAAGACGAGAACGCGAAGCTGAAGAAGCTGCTCGCCGACCAGACGCTCGAAGCGTCATCCTGCGCCCGACGAGCCGATGGTCGAGCATGAAGGCTTGGGCAATGAAGATTGCCAATCGACAGGGTGCCCGACGTGCGAAGGTCGCCCTGGCCAGACGAATGGCAGTCACCCTTCACCGCATGTGGGTTGACGAACAGGATTTCCCGTTGGTCGGCAGTTGGCCCCGTCGAACAAGGCCGTTCGCGTCTCACTGTCACCCACTTTGGTGATGCGACCGACCCTGTCGACTTCTCCAGACCGTATCTTCGCGGTGTGAGGCCGAGATACGGCCCCCGCCAAGCGCGAAGCCGTCCCGCATCTGCAGGCCGTTATGGGCCTATCGGAGCGTGGGGCCTGTTCCTTCGTCGGCGCCGATCGCAAGATGATCCGCTACGAGACTCGCCGCCCCCCAGACACGGAGCTACGTGGGTCGGCTGTGTGACCTCGCGAACGAGCGCCGACGCTTCGGCTACCGGCGGCTGTTTATCCTCAGGCACGAGGGCGAGGCATCTGGGATCAACCGTATCTACCATCTCTATCGCGAGCAAGGTCTGACGATGCGCAAGCGCCGGGTTGGGCTCGCTCGTTCTGACGTGTGGAAAGAGCGCTCTTTATCGCAGCCATTTTGTGGCCCGCTGCAGCCGCTTTCACCATCTCGGCGGCGAAGTGACCCGCACGTTTGCGGCGATCTGTAAGCCAATCAGCAATACATCGCTCGCATCTGGTGCGCTTATCCATATGGTCCGACACCCCACCGGCAAACCAACGGCCAATGCACCGGCTGCACTCAAAAAACTACGCAATTAGTGCCTTAACAATTGGAAAAGCTCGATCCCACGGTTCGCCGGAATCGCGCCCAAACCAGACCCGAGAGCCGACGGCCACTGACGCTGACCCATAAAAACATCTAGGATGCCACATCAAGGTCAAGCCTTCTTCATCTTGGATGCGCCCTGTTATACCGGGTAACGCTGTCACTGTTCCATAGCTATAAGATGAGGTCCCATAGCAAAGTGCCTCGCACAACCGAACAAGTTTCTCAGCCGTCGGGCGTCCGGTTACGTCCTTATCCAAGCACTGCAACACAATATCGTATAGCTGACCACCGAGGGCCTTAAACTGAGGTGCATTAAGGAGGCTAGGCTTTTTCGGAGGGCTCGCGTCCACAATTTTCGGAATCGACTTCAGGCCTGTACCGAAGGGGAGCTCACCGGACATGAGCTCATAGATTATAGCAGCGATCGCCCACACATCTGAGGACTTCTTCGCAACCCTAAAATCATTGATCGCTTCCGGCGACATATAAGGTATCGCCCCGAGGACAGTCTTAGATGAGGTTGCACCGCCGACTTCCGCCCACTGCCCGATTTCGTCTTCCGCCATTTTGGCAATGCCAAAATCGGTAATCTTCACGTCGTGAAACAGCGCCCCACCGACGACCATAATATTACTCGGTTTCAAATCTCGGTGGACAACGTCAGCCGCATGCGAAGCCGCCAAACCTTTGGCAAGTTGATGAAATATTCGGGCACAGGTGGAGGGGGGCAAATACGGCAGGTTGCCAGCCATCACAGCGAACAGGTCTGTATCCGGCACTAGTTCCTCAACGAGGAATGGCCTTTCGCCCTCTTCAAAATAATCGAGTGTCTTGGCAACGTTCTGATGATTAACCCGCGCACTTACGACCGCCGACTGCTTGAACCTCTTCGCTCCAGCATCATCCTTCGGGGTCTTCAACGCCACATTGCGTTCGAACAAAACGTCGAAAGCAATATATACGTGCTGCATACCTCCTGCGCCAATCCAGGCCTTTGGAATATAGCGCCCCGCAAAGGGAGGCATGCCTGTCGAAATTGGGCCTTTCAATTCATAACCTCCGGGTGGAATATGTCCGCAGTAATTGATGTCCGTCCGCGTGAAGAAGGATCGCCAAGAACGATTACCGACGAGCCTTGAAATACGTACCCAGCGATTACCTGCCTATTATTACGTCTAACATGGCCTACAACATTTGTAACAACAAAGTCCAATCCGTTGTAGCTAATTGCAACAGAATCGGAACCAGAACTTAGTTTTACCTGCTTCTTGTTTGCGTCGACTACGTGATCGGCGCCAGCATATGTCAGAAGCATACGGTGCTTGCCGAAAAGTAGCTGCTTTCCTATTGCTAATTTCAACGCTGCGGCTGAGGGCCTAGCGGACGGATCGCAACATAGACAGCGGTTTAGCAACGCGGTTATTCCGGCAGATAATTTTAGGGGGATCACGTCAAAAATTGTTGGCAGAGCTGGAACGGGCGGCGGTACCTGACCAAGCTCCAGCGGAAGATTGCCCGCATTTAGCAGCCATAGCGCCGTTGCGCCAAAGGCGAAAACGTCTACTGCGGTAGTGAAATTGTGATCTCCTTCCTTATCAGGAGTAAATATCTCTGGGGCAGTATAAAATTGCGTAAAATACAACTGCTTTGTCTTGGCATCTTTCTGTAGCTTGGCCAACCCAAAGTCAAATATCTTCAGAACCCCAGTTTTATCAACCTTCATGTTATCTGGCTTTATGTCACGATGCACTCGTCCTGCAGCATGGATATCTTGAATGCCTGAAATAACTGAGTACAGACACCCAAGAGATTTTCCCTCATCTGACGATGCGGCCAAGGGTTTTAATTCAGTGCCTTCGATGAATTCCTCTACAAAGCCTACAATCTCTGACCCATCTCTTAATACGTCCAATACCTGCACAACGTACTTTGACCTTATGTCCGCCAGTGCCGATAGCTCGTCCATTAAGCGGTGCTTTTCGATTCCCGCCTTGAGTGACTTAACTACCACCTTGCGCTGGAGATTTTTATCAAGACAGATCAGCGTGTCTGACATACCCCCGCCTGACAGTGTCTGCAAAACAACGGAGTACCGGCTTGGAAGCTTGATCATGATTCTTCGTTATCCTGGCTTCCGAATTCGATATGCAGTTGTGGCTTACCTACTACTTCCTCCGGTGCCCCTTTAACAGCCTTGCCATCATTTTTTTTGTTTGTCCTCTGACGGACACGGGCCGATTTCTTCAGCTTAGCAGTTGTAATGGCTGGCTTAGCCTCTTTTGCCGCTTCTAGCGCTGCCGGCTGGGGCGCTTGAGGGTCGTCAAGCCACATTTCAAGCTTGTCACTGAGCCCCCACAATGTCAGTTCAACCCCTTCGTTGAATGTGGGGGTCCAGCTCACTTCAGAACCCATAATCGAAACTGCTGTCGAGTTGTCTTCTACGCCAATCGCTTCTGCTACATAGACCACTTTGCGGACCAGTTCCGCCGGGCTGCGAGACCGCTTGGCTATTCCGTCTAGCGCCTTCCTTCCGATGCTATGTGCGCCATCGGAAGTCAGGAGATAAGTCGGCTCCATGCCCTTTGGCAGACGAAAAATGTGGGGTTCGATGGTTGACCCAATGCCGACAAATTGGAGCAATCGACTATCAAGTACGTCTTCGTCAGCGCCATCGGGGGGGGGTAGTTGGCCTCCAATTGTATCATCTCGGGTAACCAGACTGAGTCCTTCAACAGCGGCGCATTCATAGAGGCGGCTATCCCCGACATGAACTGCCCATGCTTCTTTCATACCAGTCGCAACAATGGCCGTAAGAGTAGTTCCACCACTGCCTCGGAAGCGACGATAAACCTCCTCGTTTGCAGCAGAGACTGCCCCATAGAGCATTTCGCGGATAGAGAGCCTTGAGCCAGTTGCGAATTGACCGATGAAGGTACTAGCGGCGCATGAGGCCGCCTCGCCACCCGCAGCCATCCCGCCCATTCCGTCGCAAACAAGTGCGATTAGAAATGTCTTACCAGATGGCAGAGCGAGGGCAGCTACCGCTGCGCGATCTTGATTGTCTTCGCGCACGGGCCCTTTCAGGGTCCCTAGCGCCAATCCGGCACTCGCTTGAGTGCTTCGTCCGGGGAGTTCTCTAGAAAGGAAGAACTCTATGCGCTTGATAAGTCCTGTTCTCACAAGTGCTCCAATTGGCGCGGGATACATTCCTAGTAGCCCACAATTACGGGTTTCTACAACTGTTGGCACGCCCGGCGCGACTCAGCGGTCCCCGAGGTAAGGGCATCCTACCGGAGAGCATCATCAAGTCCCTCGTTTCCTTGCTCCAATTTTTGCCTTTCGTTACACCGACCTGACCGCGCTCAGACAGATATGAGATTGTTGCAGTTGAGGAGGGGTTCTCCGTAACTCGGGTTGCGAAGCTCGAATCATAGGAGAACCCCATGCAGGTTTTTGGCCTGCCCGGTCATATTATACGCAACGCCGGCCGGGCGTCGCGGCTGCTCGGCGCGAAGACCCCAACAATCGAAGCAGAGAGAAGACGCGACGCGGTGGTGCGATGGCGGCGCGCGATGCGGGACGGGCTGGATGCCGGGCAGGCAGCGCGGGCGGTCGGCGTGCCGCGTTCGACCCTCTATCGCTGTGAAAGCGCACCCGAGCGAAGAGCCGGCGTCCGCACCGGGTTCGCGCCAACGGCTGGAGCCCGACCTTGCGCGCCGAGGTCGAGCGGCTCAGGCTGGACTTTCCTTTCTGGGGCAAGGACAAGCTCGGTCCTGTGTTGCGCAAGGCCGGCTTTGCCGTCTCCAACGCCACTGTCGGCCGCATCCTGAAGAAGCTGGTCGAGCGTGGCCGGGTGACGCCGGTGCCCGAACTCATCCGCAAGGCCGGCCGCAACTCGCCCGCAAAGATCAGGCCACACGCCATCCGCAAGCCGAAGGACGTTTGCTTCGAAAAGCCCGGCGATGTCATCCAGATCGACACGCTGACCTTGACCATCGCGCCGGGTCGAACCGTCAAGCACTTCGATGCCTATGACGTCTTCGCCAAGTGGACCGTGGCAGAGCCCTATGCGCAAGCCACCGCCGCAAACGCCGCCGACTTCCTCGCCAAGGTCGCCGCCGAAATGCCGTGGCCGATCAAGGCCATCCAGATCGACGGTGGCTCCGAGTTCATGGCCGAATTCGAAACCGCGTGCCAGGACAACGAAATCCCCCTCTATGTCCTGCCGCCACGGTCGCCAAAACTCAACGGAGCCGTCGAACGGTGCAACGGCGCCTGGCGCTACGAATTCTACGCTACCGTCGATCTGCCAACCCAGATCGACAAGATCGCCCAGCATGTCGATGCTTTCCAGCATCTCTACAACCATCACAGGCCACACGGAGCTCTCGACGGCCTCACTCCAAGCGAGTATCTCAAAATCTGCCGAGACCGGATGACCCAGCCGTCTCATATGTACTGAGCGCGGACACGACCTTGGCAACTGGAGCGAACAGCCGTATCCTCCACTCGCGGTACCTCAATGTAGTCCGCGCGGTGCTCAACCACGCCATGCTACTAAGGACAAAGCAGAGCCGGACAAAGACAGACGCCGCCCCTTTACCTTGGACGAAGTTGCCGCGATATCGGCCCGCGCCACGTTGCATGCAAGGCCGAACTCCAACACGTTTGGCGGCTGCTCAAGGCCGGTGCCGGCCTCGCTGAGTCTCGGGCCTGACGCACCCCTGCGGAAAGTCGATCTGCCGCTGGAGCGGATCGGGCTGGAAGCGTGTTCGCTGACGGCCTGGCTTCACGACGGGCTGTGCGCCGGCGGCCTGCCGGCTATCTGCCTCGAGACGCGGCGGGCCAATGCGGCGATGAAGACAATGCCGAACAAGACGGATCGGAATGACGCCCGGGCGCTGGCGCAGATCATGCGCACCGGCTGGTATCGGCAGGTGCATCGCGGGATGTCGCCGCGCATCTGGGACTAACCCCGGCGCGCTACCAGTCCGGTGAGACCGATATCCAGGACAAAGTCAGCCGCTGCGGGGACGAACTGGCCCGCACAGCGCTTTACGGAGCAGCTCATACACTGCTCGTGCGCAGCAAGAAATGGTCGAGCCTGCGCGCGGGGGCATGAACGTCGCCTAGCGGCGCGGTATGGCGCGAGCCTGTGTCGCGGTTGCCCGCAAGCTCGCCGTCATCCGTAAGCGCGAATTTCCCCGCACCTTTTGCTGTTGAGTGCTCTGATGCATGAGGTGTCCACCAAAATAGGTGGACACCTTGTGATGGAAGAAGATGATCAGAAACTGCTGGTGAGGCTTGTCGGTCGGAACGGGCGACGCCGATACGACCCCGCATCGAAGGACCGTCTTGTCTCGGCCTGCCTTGAGCCTGGCGTGTCGGTATCGAGGCTTGCACGCGGACATGGGGTCAATGCGAACCTTCTTCGGAAGTGGATAAAGAAGCGCACGGAGACCCAGTCCCTCCCGCCGTCCTCATCACCGGCGTTTATCCCGGTTCAGATTGAAAGCACTTCCGATCGGGCCTTGCTGCGACAGAGCAGCATGGCTGCGGTGGATTTGCCGGGGACTTGCGATGGGGTGCGTGGGTCGGCATCGAAAAGGACTGCGCCTTTTTCCTCTCCAGCCAAGGTGAGCGCGTCACTGCCGAACGGCGTGAAGTTGACGCTGGAATGCGGTGATGTGGATGCATTGACGGCGACCATCGGAGCACTGGGGCATGTTCAGACTGGGCGCTGACCTGAAAGTCTACCTGCACGGCGAGCCGATCGACTTCCGGGCCGGCATCAACAGCCTTGCGGTCCTGGTCCAAGAGACGATGGCGCTCGATCCGTTTGCTCCGGCGGTTTTTGCGTTCTGCAATCGCCGTCGCGACCGGATGAAACTCTTGTTCTTTGACCGGTCAGGCTTTGTGCTGGTCCTGAAGCGGCTGACGGAGGACAAGTTCCGGTGGCCGCGCCGGGAGGCAGCGGTGGTCACGCTTACGACCGAGCAATTGCACTGGATTCTCGACGGCATCGATATTGATGCGGTGGTCCGCCATCCGGTGCGGCAATATCAGGTTGTCGGTTGAGGGCTCTCGAATTGAGCGGTTGACGCGGCAGCATGCTTTCGATTCAAGAATCTGATGAATCGACCGGGCGAACCGACTGTTGAAGAGTTGATGGCGCGTATTGCTGCGCTGCAGGCGCAGACCCATCACCTCACCGAACGCGTCGTCAAACTCGAGGAAGAGCTGGCGCTTGCACGACTGCATCGTTTTGCGCCGAAGAGCGAAAAGCACATTGACCGCCTCTTCAATGAAGCCGAACAGGCTGCGGATGAGGACGCCGCCGACGGCGAAGATGGCGATGTCGTTGTCCTGCCGGACACGGGCTTGCCGGCGACCGAAGGGGCGACGGGAAAGAAGCGCGGCCGCAAGGCCTTGCCGGAAAACCTGCCGCGCGAGCGTGTCGAGTATGACCTTCCCGACGATCAGAAGGTCTGTCCTTGCTGCCGTCACCAGATGCATCGCATGGGCGAGACCATTACCGAGCAGCTTCATATCGAGGTGAAGGCGAAGGTCCTGCAGAATGTGCGGTTCAAGTATGCCTGCCGTCATGCGACCGCACCGGGATCAGCACGCCGGTCGTGATCGCGCCGATGCCCGCGCAACCTTTGCCGGGCAGCATCGCCACGGCCTCGACGCTGGCCTTCGCGCTCGTCATAAATGTCGACGGCACACCGCTCTACCGCCTGGCGCAGGCATTCGAGCGCGCCGGCGTTCCTGTCAGCCGAGGCGCTCTGGGCCACTGGGTGATCGGCTCGAGCGAAAAGCATCTCTCCCGCATCTATGACGCGCTGAAGCTGCGGCTCAGATCGCAGCCCCTCATCCATGGTGACGAGACCACGGTCCAGGTGCTGAAGGAAATGGACAGAGCGGCCGCCAGCACCTCGTACATGTGGGCTTACCGGAGCGGCCAGGACAGTGACGAGCCGATCGTGCTGCTCGATTATCAGCCGGGCCGCGGCCAGATACACCCGCAGGCCTTCCTCGGCCATTACCACGGCATAGTAATGAGCGATGGCTATTCCGCCTGGCGCACGCTGGAGGGGGCAACGCATATTGGATGCATGGCCCATTCGAGGCGCGCTTCGTCGATGCCCTAAAGGCGAGGAAGAAAGGCGGCGGCCCGCCGGAACAGGCGCTCCGCTTCTTCGAACAGCTCTATCGGGTTGAAAGGCAGGCGCGGAACGAAAAACCGGACAAGGGCGAAACGCGAGATCACTGCATTCGCCGCTTCCGCCAGCAACATAGTGTCCCCATCCTCAATGCTCTTAAGGCATGGCTCGACGACATCGCCCCAAAAGTCTTGCCGGACAGCAAGCTCGGCGACGCCGTGTCCTACACCCTGAACCAATGGGGATATCTGATGCGTTACACCGAGGACGGCAGCATGCCGATCGACAACAATCTTCTCGAGCGCGACAGCAGGATTTTTGCAACTGGCAGGAAGAGTTGGTTGTTCAGCGATACTATCGACGGAGCCAAGGCCAGCGCCGTCATCTACAGCCTGATGTTGACCTGCCGCGCCTGTGGCGTCGAGCCGTTAGCGTGGTTGCGCCACGTCCTCACTGAACTGCCTCAGCGCCCCGAGAACGTGGCTATCGACGATCTCCTGCCCTTCAACTTCCTCAAAGCCGCCGCAGCCTGACCCGACGCGTCCGTCTGAAAGCGATCAGCTGTTGCAAGGGCCGTCGACGTGCGGGGAAATGAGCGCTTACCGTCATCCTGCATCGCATGTGGAGCGACGTGACCGAGTTCCGCTTCGGCAAGGAACCCGGTCTCGTTTGAAATGGACAACGGACAAATTAAGAAAGAGTTTCGCCCACAAGGGTGATCCTGGATGTTCCCGTGGGGACGATGGGCAAGGCGATCTCGTTAGCAGGCACGATCCTGGGGCGAACTTTCCCAAGGTCGTTGAACAGATTGAGACGCCTCGCTCTCCTGACCCCATCATGCGGCGGCCTGCGCCGACCGCGAAGAGAAGCGAGTGACCCGCGGGGCGACACGGTCCGAAAAAAACGCTTGACCTCAACAACCCCAATCAGAGAAGCCTGCTACATCCTAGTCCCATGCGCCGCACATTGGGGCCTGAGCAGTGTGCAACCTCTACAACATCACAACGTCGCAAGAAGCCATCCGTCATGGACCGGGGCCTGCGGGACATCTTAGGCAACCTTGAGCCGTTCATTGACATCAGTCCCAACCGACCGGCCCGGTAGCCCGCAATGGATTGGACCGGCAGCGCGAGAAGGAGGTGCTCCCGCTGGTCCGCACTTTTCTGCTTGGCTATTTCGGCCACTGCTACCCTGAGGTTTCAGTCCGCTCGCAGAGCTCGGCATCCGGGGGGACGCGTCGACTTTCAGATCGGCGGCGTCGCGGTCGAGTTCGCCGTACGCCAGCCGGGTGACCGGAAGGGGGGCCCTATCATCTAAGGTTAAGACGACGGGGTGATCAAGCTGATGATGTACCAAGCCGCCGGTCTCTTGGCTGCTGTTCGATTTTTTCGCTAATCCTTTCGGCGAAGGAGACATAGAACGCTTCCGCGACTATGCCTCGCTCGGCCGGGGCAACTTTCGACGGACAGCGCTCAATGTTGCCCACTGCTATGTGGAGAGCGCCAGACGCCGCGATTATCGTTGCATTCCAGAAATATCCGCGTGCGAAATCGCGCCACATACTCAACTCTCGATCCAGGCTCTGTTCCCAACGACTCAGCGTGTGCCGGCCGCAATCCGGGCTCTATCTGGCCTCCGACCGACCCCCCCGTCCCGTTGTTGGACCGTCCAGAACCTCAAGCAGGCCTGCGTAGCCAGCTGTTGGGACGTCCAATGGGACGTCCATTTTGGCGCCCTGCTCCCACGTAGGCCGTCCGTCTCTCGCGATCGAGGGGATTATTCGCACATTCACCTCATGCGCCGCAAGAAGCGGCCTGGCGCGTACGACTAAGCGGTCATCGCAACACCGATTAATGATTTTTGGTGCGGTGTCCTTCTGGAGGATTCTCAGTGAGCTTGATCATCTCATCTTTGCTGTCCAAGACGTAGGCCCTCATCAGAGCAGACGCTTCTTCCACGTTTCGATTCTGAATTGCTGAGAATATCCGTTTTTCTACGCTGTCGTTCGACTTCCCCGGACTAAGTCGCGGGAATTTTCTGCGAAACAAGGTAATCTGCCCCCAGATCCCCTTCAGCATCTCAAGAACCTTCCGGCTACCGGACATAACCGCAACAAGCCGGTGAAAATTAACCGCGGAATCAAATACCGACGCCGCGTCCGCGAGACTGATCGAGTGCTCTGAACTCTGAAGGCATTGCGCCAAGAGTCTTAGATCATCGTCGGTCCGGTTTTTCGCGGCCAGTTCCGCAGCGAGCGCCTCCAAAGAGGCGAGTACGTCATAGAGATCCCACACCTCTTCAGGCGGCATGTCACGTACAAAGGGCCCTTTGTTCTTGGTGATTTCTACCAAACCGTCTTTTTCGAGCTGTCGAAGAGCTTCGCGAACGGAGGCCCTACTCACGCCTAGCGAGGCAGCCAGCCGGTTCTCGTTCATATGTTCGCCGGGCTGCAATCGGCCCGACAGGATCTTTTCATGAACTTGCTCGTAGACGAGTTCCGAGATCGACACTCTTCGGAGCAGTCTGAGGCTACTGCTAACATTTTCCTGCCTCGCCACGCTGTTCTCCATAGGCCCTTCTCTCCTAAGTCCCAAATCCCAACGCTTCCGAAGCTGCCGAAGCAAATGTGGTTCTCTTCAATTATGGTGAATGGCGGAGGTCGAAGACGACGGTGAACGGCATGTTGCGTTCTCGACGAACTGCAAGAGTTCCCTTCTCGACATGTGGGCCATGCCCAGGCGTTTGAGGTTACGGCCGCTCTCAAAATATTTGATGCCATTGATGGCTGACGCGATGTCGACGAAAGCCTTGATGGTTGGGGCATTTATGCCTACTTTGGTGCCAAGCTCGTACCAAGGGACTAAAATATACGGTATGTCCTCAACCACATATCTGTCTTGCATGTGGGCGGGTGTTGCCTTGGTTGCGTTGTGAACGCGCGTATGAAACGCAAAATCTGAGAATTTGTCGAAAGCCCCGCCGTAGAAGCCGACCATTTCTTCCAGGAATGTCTGGAGTCGGAAACCCAAAGCATCGGCGATCTTCAGGCGCTCTACGTCGACAGCCTCGATGACTTTCCCGACGGAGGATGAAATTCCGTCGCGATAGAACAAGAAGTCTCCTTTTGTGCTTTCGATCCTCCCAGTGTTGAGGATCGCTGCAACCGGATGTATCACCCCATTGTTGGACTGCATCCCAATCTCGAAAACATTATTGCACCATTGGAGCGGCTGGGGAAATATATCCGCGATCTGCGACCACTGGTTCTCATCGAGAGCATTAGGGAAGGCGGCGATCGGCAGACTGGCCTTGATACCCGCGACCAAAACTTCACCCTTCTGGATCCAAGATGCATATGGGGACGCATTGGTTTCCAAGATAGTCAGAGCCTTCAGTTCCTTTGAACCGGCCAAGGCGAAGAAATTGGCGTTGATAGCCACAATGATGTGGCGACATAGGTCGAAGCCCTTCAGTTCGCTAATGATGTCGTCATGCCCATACGATGGAACGGTGACCACAAGAATACGAGAAAATTCTACGGCAGTAGCCATCTCGGTGGTGACAGTCGGCTCGAACCGTCCCTCAATCTTCATCCGAGCCGTCAGGTGACCATCTCGCCGGATCGCATCGATGTTACGGCGGTGGTTAGGATGACCGTAAAGAAGGACGCTGAAGCCACGGTTGATCAAATCAGCTGCGAACGCGCATCCACAATTTCCGGCACCAATGATTGAAACTCGCATTTTGGAACCCACTGTTGCTCTCTCTTCCCTGGTGACGATTGTCCGCCAGGCAGCGGCGAGATTCCTGTGCGGTGATAAAAAGCCCCTGCACGAGATGGGCAAAAACTGTGCCAACTAGCGAGGAGAAAGGCACATGATAAGTGTCCCTATTACGAATCAAGGAGATGGGATTCCGCAGAGCGGTGAACTCATCGTGTCGCGAACTCGACAAAACCGACGGTGGGTGTCGGTTGCCCGGCTTTTTGGCTGTCAATGGTGGAGCGCTCGGGCTCGCCTCGCGACCGAGGGCGAGGCGAGCTGCTGCCACCTGCGGACGTTGACCATCCTGCACAGCCCATTGTCTCATTGTCCGCCAGGTCCAGCGTTGAACCCTTCAAATTTGCGGGAAGCGGTCCGGCAATGCCGCCGCCAGCTTGAGGAGGCGATGCAAAGGAGCGCGTCCATGACTGCCCGCAGTTCGTTGTCTGGTCGTCCCGTCGACTTCGCTCCAGACATTGAAGGCTCGACCAAAGCCTTCCCTGTCGGTTTTAGCGTTTACAGCGCGGCAAAGGGGGCGGTGTGCAACCCGAACAAGTTTCTTTCGGTGATTATTTCGTTTCGGTGGCCGGCACGATTTTTGCTGTGGTGTTTGGAAGAGGCGTTTTGAATGCTTGCGAAACGCCCAACTAGCGTTCTCGCCCCCCCTGAGATCGTTCACCCACAACCACACTCTGGAAAGATCAAAATGAACGAAATCAATTCGCTCGCCCACGCCGATTCTAAAGTTCCTAGGTGGCATTTCACAATGATGCGCGACTCCGCACGAAATGCGGCAATAGAAGCGGCGATTGCATCTTGTGATGTCGAAGGGAAAACCATTGTTGAAATCGGAACTGGGGCTGGCCTACCGGCGATGCTCTTCGCCAGATACGGGGCTCGCAAGGTATTCTCATGCGAGATGGACGAGCGAATTGCTGATGCTGCACGGGAGATTATCTGGGCCAACGAATTGCAAGATCGCATCGCGGTGATTGCAAAATCCTCAAGGCAGGCAGTTCTGGACGGCGACCTTCCTTCGGCACCCGACATCATTTTCACGGAGACGTTGGACGCCGGAGTCGTTGGCGAGGGATATGAAGCGATCGCTGAAGACATTCGCGAGATCGCCAGTCCTACTACACTAGTGATGCCGTATCGGGTCCAGCAGTTCGGTTTCCTCTGCAATGACGTCAAAGCCTTTGAAAAGAACTCCGTATTTAATCAATGTGGATTTGATCTTTCGGGTTTTAACCTGTTCGCCGAACGTTCGTATTTCCCTGTGATCCAGATGCTGCATGATCCGGTATATCTCTCGCCAGCCGTGCTTTTCAGGAGCTACGACTATCTAGATTCGAACAGTCTGGATCCAGTAGAACACCATATCGTGGCCCACAATTCGGGACTGTGCCATGGAATGACGTCATATTTTGATGCCCATTTTGGGAAATTCATAGTCAGCTCCAAGGATCGGAGGGGGCATTGGCTAGCGGCCTTTCACCCTTTGCGAGAACCTATTCCGGTCGAATCTGGGCGGCATTACACTTTGAGGGGGGATAAAACAGGGTTGATCGATTTGCTTCCGATATGATTTATCTGCAGGAAGGAACGTGTCCGCATCTTCTGCCGAGCAGTATAATCGAGATGTTGCTCCTCGGCGCTTCGAATTTGAAGAACTGCCTTCGGGTTCGGATGTCGTAGAACAGCCTATTTGCTGTTTCGATACCAGCGGAGCGACATACACGAAAGCCCGGCGTCGATCTTCTCAATTTCGACAGTCTTGAGCGGCACGACCTTGTAGCCCTCCGTGTCAAGAATCTCGAGAGTGCGAGGGTAATGGGCACTGGCGAAAACGACGTCGTTGACCCGAAGCACGTTCGCGGCTGGCTCTTCGCCGTTCGGAACGACGATCCTGCGGAATCCCTCGAACGCGGCAGCCCCTGCAAGTGCCGCCGTCGAAATCACGGTTTCATCGTCGAGCAGCGACGATGCCGTTTTGAAATGCAAAACGCCCTTTGGTGTCTCGGCAACCTGGGCTTTTCCGCCGAGTCTTTCGATGCAGCCAATGAGCGCCTCCGCGCCTATCCTATCGGTGCGTGCAGAGAGGCCAATAAGCACCCCCTTCGGCGTATACATGATGTCGCCGCCGTCCGCCTGGCCGGGAGCCGGCAGCTCCAGCACGGTCTCAAACCTTTCGCGTAGGATCGGCGCGATCTCCGCTGTCTCGTTGACGCGGCTTGGCGTGCCGGGACGAAGTAGGATCGCGCCGTCGGTAAACACGAGAGCCGGGTCCTCGACGAAGATAGAGTCAGGGAAGGCCTCAAGCGGCGGAAGGACTGTGACCGCGACGCCGGCATTGCGTAGGGCCGAGATATAGATTTCGTGCTCGGCCTTGACACCTTCGTAAGTCGGGCCGTCACGACCGTCGGCGCGCAGTCCGTTGACAACGGAGGTGGATGGCTCCCGGACGATTGCCGAGTTGAACTCATAGACTGATCTGGTCTGCGACATTGTTGGCTATCCTAGTGTAAAGATGTTTGACTGCGCGGCGCTCATTCTGCTGCGAACAACAGGCGTTCCGTTCGTGCAGTGCGCCGCGACAGGTGAATTCCGGCGAGCATGCACCGCACCGAGCCTCCGGCAAGCTCGATCGTCGAGACATCGAACGGCAGCAGCTTTGCCGAGCGCACAACCGCCGCGATCTGCTCCCGATCCAGGGCTGCGTGGGCACGAGCCGAAAGCGCTAGGACGCGACCGTAACTACCCTCCAGCTCTATGGCATTGCCGGCGAAGTTCTCGATCTGGCCGCTGGAGAGTTCAATGACTTCGCGGCCGGTTTCCTTGAGCCTCTCGACAATCTCCTGCCGCCGTCGGAGATCGGGAATCATCAGCGTCCCGAGCAGCGCGAAATCGGTTCCGATGCACATCAGCACGTTGGTGTGATAGATCGGCTTGCCGCTGCGATCGACGGCGTTGAAGACCATCGGCTCGAAGTTGAAGTGCGTGCAGAACCGTTCGAGCGCCACTTCGTTGGTGCGGTTTGAACGTATGGCATAAGCAATCCGACCGATGTGGTCGAGAACCATGGCGCCAGTGCCCTCGAGATAGACATTATCTTTCTCTAGTCCTGAGTAGTCGATGACGTTCTGGACCCGATATTCGTTCTTCAGCATCTCGATCACGTCACCGCGGCGCTCTTTTTGCCGATTGGCTGAGTACATCGGATAGACGGCGACATGTCCGCCCGAGTGGGTCGAAAACCAGTTGTTGGGAAATACGGAATCGGGCGTTGTGGCCGCTGTATCCTCGAAGACATAGACGATGACGCCCGCAGCGGCGAGACCCTCTGCCATACGCGTCACCTCGTCGTATGCCGCGCTCGCGACCGCCGCGGCGCCACGCTTCTCGTCATTGGACTGAAACGAGTTGTCAGCGGCGGTCATCGGGTTTGGCGTGAAATGATGCGGCCGGATCATTACAACGCCCCTGGGGGCTTGTACGGACTGTCTGCTCATCAGAGGGCTCCAGCTTTGAGCGCTGCAGGAGCGGCCTTTCCGGCGCGCAGAATCATGCCGAAGAGATCGCGCGGCTCGTCGGGATCGGCAAGGAGATCAAGCTCCTCGTAAAAGCCCGTGTCCTTGAGCCGGTCGCGGACGTAGCGAAGCGCGGAGAAGTCCTCAATGGCAAAGCCCACCGAATCGAACAGCGTGATCTGGCGGTCGCCCGAGCGGCCTGGCACCTTTCCCGCGATCACCTGCCAGAGCTCTATCACCGGATGATCGGGATCGAGTTGCTGGATTTCGCCTTCGATCCGCGTCTGTGGCGGGTATTCGACAAAGATGTCCGAGCGCAGAAGAATGTCGCGGTGAAGTTCCGTTTTGCCGGGGCAGTCGCCACCCACCGCGTTGATGTGAATGCCGGAGCCGACCATGTTGTCGCTGAGAATCGTCGCGTACTGCTTGTCGGCAGTGACGGTGGTGACGATCTCGGCCCCTTCGACGGCATCCTGCGAGGAGGTGCAGGCCTTGATCTCAAAGCCCATGCCGGCGAGGTTCTTCTGGCAGCGGGCCGTGGCGGAAGCATCGACGTCGTAAAGACGGAGCTTATCGACGCCGAGGATTGCCTTGAAGGCGATCGCCTGGAACTCCGATTGGGCGCCGTTGCCAATCATGGCCATCGTGCGAGCGCCCTTGGGTGCCAGGAATTTGGCTGCGACCGCAGACATCGCTGCAGTCCTGAGTGCGGTCAGGATGGTCATCTCGGTCAGTAGCATTGGGTAGCCATTGCCGACATCGGCGAGCATACCAAAAGCGGTGACTGTCTGTCGTCCAGAGTGGGTGTTCTTCGGATGGCCGTTGACGTATTTGAACCCGTAGGTCTCCCCGTCGCTGGTGGGCATCAGTTCGATGACACCGTCGGCGCTATGGGACGCGACGCGCGGCGTCTTGTCGAAACACTCCCAGCGCCGGAAGTCTTCTTCGATATAAGCGGCAAGTTCGATGAGGAAGCGTTCAACGCGGATCGCTAGCACGAGCTTCATCATGTGATCGACGCTGACGAAGGGGACGACATTCAGTTTTTCTTGCATAGGTTCAATAGCTCCTTGTGAAGCCGAGAGATACGTCGGCCTATGAGGCTCGCAACGAGCTCGACCGCGCGGACGACTTCTCGATCACGAATCTTCTGGATCTGGCTTTGCGACGAAGACGCAAGGACGGCTGGCACCTCGATCGCTCGAAAGCTGGTCCTCAATAGTGCGCAGTGGCAATGAGCTCTATCAGAGTCCGCTCGCCGAGGTCAGCAACACCGATCGTTGCCCGCGCGGGCAGCTCGTCGGGCGCGAACCACTCTTTCCACACCGCGTCCATGTCAGGTTTGACATTCATATCTGTGATGAAGATCGTTGCTGAGAGCAGCTTCGATCGATCGGATTTCGCCTCTTTCAGGTACGTGTCGAGCTTGGCCAACACTTCCCGTGTCTGGCCGCCCATGTCCTGGCTGTCGTCATCGGCGACGATACCGCCGATATAGGCTATGCCGTTGTGCTTGACGACGCGATGAAGGCTGGGCGCACGAAGCAGCCGTTCGGTCATGACGGGTGTCCTCCTTCATTCAATTGGTGATCAGCCGGATCTCTGCCGGTCACGGCCTTCAAGGCGCGCGGCACATGTGGAAGGGCCGCCAGCTCAGCCAGGCGAACCGGCTTTACGGGGGAGCGCAGACGATAGGTGCCTATCTCTCTCGGATTCATCCCTTTTTCGGCCGCCATGATTTCGGTGACAGTCGCGGCGCAGAGGCGCCCCTGGCATGGTCCCATTCCGCAGCGAACAAAAGTCTTCAATTGGTTCGGACCGGGGGGGCCGAGCGCAATGACCTCGCGAAGCTTGGCCGCCGAAATCTCTTCACAGCGACACACGATCGTTTCTGGATCGGGGGGGGCGAGAAAGGCAGGCCGAGGCGAGTACAGCGCATCCAAGAAGTCTCTCCCCTGAAAGAAGCGCTGGCGCCGTCGCAGAAGATCCCTGATCGATGAAGCCGACTTTGTGAGGCCGAGGTCCGAAAGAGCAGCCAAGGCGGCAATCCGTCCGCCAATTTCAGCTGCTTGAGCGCCCCCGATGCCGGCACCGTCTCCCGCGATGAGAATGCCACGCCTTGGTGTTCGCCCCTCGGCGTCCGTTACGGGCTGAAAAGCGCGTTGGCGCTCGTTCCACGTCAATGGGCAACCGGCGGCAGCTGCAAGATTGATGGCTGGGACAACGCCCTGATGCAGCAGAACGGTCTCGGCCTGAAGTGTTTCAGTTTCCCGGCGAGTCGCGAAACGAACGCCCTCGACACTATCTTGCCCCAAAATCGTAAGCGATTGAACTCTGGTCACCACACGAATATTGCGTTTCGTTTTGAGGAGCAGGCCAAGCCCCTTCATAAGGTAAGGTGACCCCAGAAAGCCTGAGAGGTGGCGCAGCGCATCCCATCGGAAGAGTGAGTGCGACGTGTCGAGAAGTGTCATATCTCGCGCGCCTGTGTCGACGAGCTGGCTCGCCAACAGATATAGAAGCGGCCCGCAGCCTGCGAGTACGACTGGAGCAGTCGGCACAGCGCCGGAGGATTTGAGCGCAATCTGAGCTGCACCAGCCGTCATTACACCCAGCATAGTCCAACCGGGCACAGACATAGGTCTTTCCTGAGCACCGGTCGCAAGGACAACGGCAGCGGCCTCGATGATACGCGCAACGCCAGCTACCGTTAGCCCCACGCGATGATGATCCTTCGCCTCCGCCTCCACATCTTCGGTGCGCTCGACGCTCCACACGGTCGCTTTCGCGGCATAGTCCCCGTTGCTCTCGGCGAAGGAATCGGCGAGCGGTTTTCCCTTCCAGTAGTCGGGTCCGAGGTAGCTGCGCGCGTCTGGCCCGTTGCGCGTGATCTCACGGTATATCTGACCACCGGGGCGAGGGTTTTCGTCCACCACGACAACTCGTGCACCCGCATTGGATACTTCTGTCGCAGCCGCCATTCCCGCCGGCCCCGCCCCAACGATCAGGACGTCGTAGACGGGGAGCAGGTCTTCTGCCCTGGACACAATCCGCAATGTCATGACGCCTGCCCTTCGTCGACGCTGGAACGAGTAGGCAAGCTCGATGCGCCATGTTGGCTGAGCACCGTCATCCCATCCTCGACTTCAATGAGGCAAGCTTGGCGATTTTGAACGCCATCGATCGTGATGAGGCATTCGAAGCAGACACCCATAAGGCAAAATGGGCCACGGGGCGCTCCGCTGACGACCGATCGACGGACCTGTTGCACGCCGACTGCGAGCAGGGCGGTGGCCAGCATGTCCCCGCGCTCTGCCCGCAGTGGCACGCCGTCGAATGTGAAATGAACGGGCTGCTCGATCTCACGCAATCTGCTCAGCATGAAACCTCCTTGCCGAAAATGAGGACAGATCTTTGCTGAGATCAGAGGCAGCGATCTGCGGCGCCACGACGAGCGCATGGTTCGCCGCCAACGTCACGCCTGAATGGCAGGCGACGAGGAACGCGCCAGGATGGCGCGCTGAATGATCGTAAATCGGCACGCCATCGGCCGTCTTGACCCTGAAGCCGGTCCAACTACGCACCACGCTTAAATCCGCCAGAATCGGGAAAACCCGGACGGCCCGGCTTGCAAGGACGGCGCTGATGTCGGAGGAGCTCGCGATGCTGGTCGTGTCGGTCTCTTCGCTGTCGCCGATCATGATGCCGCCTTCATCGGTTTGGCGGATCGTTGGCGACAGACAAGGAAGAAAGGGGTTGCACTTCTCGGTGACGAGAATTTGCCCCTTGCTTCGTTTCAGCGGACAGGAAAGGCGGACCATCGGGGCGAGCCTTTCATTGTCGAGACCGGCCGCGAGCACAATCTTCTTGGACAAAATGGAAAAGCCATCGCCCCTCAGGATGAAACCGCCCGTCACCGGCTGTATGGCGTCTACCCTGTGATTGGGCCGATAGCTCACCCCTCTTCTGATCATGGCCGCGTGCAGCGCATGAAACAACCGAAGCGCGTTTACGTGGCCGTCCGCTGGGGAATAGATAGACCCCACGACATCAGGCCCAATTTGCGTCAGGCACTCGCGTGTCTGACATTCGTTCAGCACTTCGTAGGCCGGTGCATCGCCTGCCGTTTCGGAGGCGATGCACTCCATGTCCGCTCGAATGGCCTCGAGCTCCTCATCCGAAAGTGCAAAAGTGAAGCCGCCGTGTTGGATGAGACCTACGTCGATGCCGCTGTCCTCATAGAGCGCTGCGGCCATCGTCGGCCACATCTTCGCAGACTTGTCCGACCAAAGCGCATAATGGGGCGAATGCAGGCCTTTGCCTTGTACCCAGACTAATGCGAAGTTCGCTCTCGACGCCCTGAGGTCCAGATCCGAGCCATCAAGGACGAGTGGCTTCACACCTATGCGGGCAAGTCCCCACGCAATGGCCGCGCCAACAAGGCCGCCGCCAATTATGGTCAGGTCAGCGTCTAGCATCGCTCGGTACCACCATGTTGTGGGATGGAGAGCGGGTCATTTCTCAGCCCCGAGCACGAAACGAGCGGTCGTCAGTCGGCGCACATGATCCTGGTCAATTTCCACGCCTAGGCCCGCGCGGTCCGGCAGATGCACGATGCCGTTGCGCACAAAGGACGAGAAATCCGTCGGGTCCTCAACCAACCGCATGGTCGACATGAAAGCGTGCCCGGCATCGACAAGGTTTCTGACGGTGACGGCATGTTGGAGCGACGCGGCCTGGGTGATGCCGAATTCGATCATCGAGTTCATGTAGCAGCTGATGCCGAAGGCTTCCGCAGTGGCGCCAATGCGCTGCGCCCGCAGGGGGCCGCCGTTCTTGCTGCTCTTGATACTGAAGACCGTCGCAGCGCCGGCACGAGCCAGTTGGGCAGCATCGGTAAGATCTATGATCGATTCATCGGCCGACAGTGGAAGCTGACTTGCGTTGCACAGTTGCGCCATGCCCGCAATAACGTCTGTTGCCAGAGGTTCTTCGACGAAGGCGACTTTCGAGCCCGCAATTCCCGCCAGGAATTCACGGGCCTGATCCAGACTCCATCCCTGGTTGGCATCCGCGATGAACTTGACCCGCTCTCCATAGCGGGCCTCCAGCGCAGCGACGCGATTTATCTCGCTTGCAATCGGCGATGTGCCCATCTTCAACATGAAACTGGAGAAGCCCTGGGCGGCGCGCTCTTCAATGATGGGGATGTCCCATTCGGCGGTACCATTGCTCAACGGCCACAAGACCGGCAACGAGCGGCGAAGCGGCCCGCCCAGCAGCGTCGCCACGGCGACATTCAGCCGTTTGCCGAGAATGTCGAGCAGCGCCATAGTAATTGCGCCTTTGGCGCAAAGGTGGCGCGGGACGACCGCGTCGACCAGAGCATCGATGGTACCCGGCGCCGGCTCCGGCGCGGCGAGAACCAGGGGCAGCAGCTTGTCCTTCAGAATCGTCAGAACCCCGGCTGGCGTCTCGCCGTCCACGGTTTCAGCAGGATTGGCTTCTCCCCACCCTACGACACCGTCGGCATCTGTTAGCTTCACAAGCACCGCCTGTGTTGCGACCAGGACGCCTTCGGTCAGCTTGTACGGCGTGCAAAGCTTTGCCTCGATCTCGAACACTTCGGCGCTCACAATCGGCACCATGGCCGTACGGGATAATTTCTCGTTCATTTTGCAATTCCTGGAAGCTGGTGATGTCGTGCGGAACACGGCTCGTGTGCTGGTTTCAATGCGCGGCTGCAGCAGGGGCGCCGGTCACACCGCGTTCGGAGCGACGATGAGGATTGAGCCACAGTTCGATCAGCATGACCGACCGACTGGCGATGAAGTTGATCGACAAGTAGATCGCTCCAGCGATGATGAAGACCTCGACCGGCCGATAGGTGTTGGAGATGATCTGCTTGGCGACACCTGTCACTTCCAGGATAGTGATCGTAGAAGCAAGCGATGTCGACTTGACCATGAGAATGATCTCGTTGCCGTAGGCGGGCAGCGCCAGGCGCATCGCGATCGGAAAAACGATGCGACGGAACTGCAGGACGCCGGACATTCCGACAGCGCGGGCCGCTTCGATCTGACCTAAAGGCACAGCCTGTATCGCACCTCTTATAATCTCGGTGCTATAGGCGGCGGTACTAAGAGTGAGGGCAAGGATCGCGCAGAACCACGCGTCTCTGAAAAGAGTCCATAAGCCGACCTGCTCGAAGAAGGCTCTGAACTGTCCGGATCCATAATAGATCAAAAACATCTGGACCAGGAGCGGTGTCGAGCGAATGACGTACACGTAGCCATATGCGACGGCGGAAACCAGGCGGTTTTTCGAAACGCGCATCAACGCCAAAGGCACCGCGAGCGCGAAGCCAAGACAAAGCGAAATCGATGCCAACACAAGCGTGTTCGGCACGGCAGCCAGAAGCTTCGGGAACGCTTCCCGCATAAGGTCGAAATCCATTACTGGCTCCTTACTCCGCGGTTTGCCCATTTTTCAGCCCGGATAAATCCCCGGTTGGACGCGGAGGTCAGCAAGAGGAAGAGAAAGAAGGCCCCGAGATAGAATGTGAACGGCTCTTTCGTTGAACCCGCGCCGACCGCAGCGGCGCGCATAATCTCGACGAGGCCGACGACCGAGATCAGGGACGTATCCTTCAAGGTGTACTGCCACACGTTACCCATGCCGGGCAGCGCAAACCTCGCCGCCTGCGGAACGAGGATGCGGCGCAGACGCACGGACGGCGTCATCCCGATTGCTTTCGCCGCTTCGATCTGTCCTTTGGGAATGGCAAGAACTGCAGCGCGGATTACCTCGGTGGAATAGGCACCCGCGCTCACACCGATGCACAAGATGCCGATCGCAAAGACCGGCGGTTCAATGTAGCCCTCGAAGCCGAAGAGTGCGTTGGCCACGTAGCGGAGCAGCGATCCCCCACCGAAAAACACGAGAAAGATGATCAACAGTTCCGGTACACCCCGAACAACAGTCGTATAGACGTCGCCGAGCAGTCGAAGTGACCGGAACCTGGACAATTTTGCTGCTGCAAAAAGCGATCCGATAAGGATGCCCAGTGCGAAAGCGCAAGCCGCGACCACGATTGTCATCACCGCCCCAAGGGTCAGCTCATCGGCCCAGCCAGCATCGCCCCATCCAAATAGCGTGAGATCCATGATACAAACTCTGTTGCGGGAGAACCGTGATGTCGGAGTAGCGGACGAATGCAGCCCCCCGGCATCAGTCCGGTCTCACTGCTTTGGGGTGCCGTCGAAGCCAAGCCACTTCATCGAAAGCTTTTCGATTGTGCCGTCGGTGACGGCTTCGGCGATGGCTTTATTCAACATGCCGCGGAGCTGACTGTCTTCCTTGCGCAGGCCGATGCCCGTGCCCTTGCCAAACGGTCCGCCAGTCATGTTCGGCCCAAAAATGGCGAGATCCTTGCCTTCGGGCTTTTCAAGCAGTGGCTTGAGGCGAGCAAGTGTGGACAGGCTTGCGTCGATGCGGCCAGAGTTAAGATCGAGGACCATGTTGTCTGGTGTATCGTAACTTGCGAGTTCTACCTCGGGCAGAAACTCTTTCACGAAGGATTCGGCCGTCGTGCTCGATTGCACGCCGATTTTCTTTCCTTTGAAGGCAGCAGCCAGCTTGTCCAACTCCGCCCGTTCCTCTGGGCTTACCTCGTCGAGCGTCAGGCTGTCCAGGCTCCCTTTGAATTCCAGCAGTGAGCTGCCTTTTGGCGCGATGAAACGTACCGGGGTCTTAACATAGGGCTGTGTGAAAGAAATGACCTTTTCCCGCTCAGCGTTGATGTCCATGGCGGCAAGGATCGCATCGTAACGTCCGGCAACGAGAGACGGGATGATCCCATCCCAAGCCTGCTCGATCACCGGGCATTCAATCTTGATACGGCTGCACAAGTCCTTGCTCAGATCGATATCAAAACCCATCAGTTTGCCGCTGGCGTCCTTGTATTCGAAGGGCGCGTATGTCGCATCGGTTGCAAACGTGATGCTCTTGTAGTCCTTGGCCGCCGCCGCTCCGGCGAGAATCACGGCGCCAGAGAGCATCGCGAGCAAGGTATTCAATTTGAAGATTGTCATGTGTCACCTCTGTCAGTTCGTCGTTTTGTTAGATGTTTTCGGTCGCGATGGCGCCGCTCACAACACGCTTGCGAGGAATTCTCGACATCGCGGAGAAGATGGGTTTCGGAATACCTGATCTGGTGTGCCCTGCTCTTCGATCCTCCCTTTTTCGAGAAAGATGACCTTGCTTGAAATGTCGCGGGCGAAACCCATTTCGTGAGTGACCACAATCATAGTGCGGCCTTCTTCCGCGAGATGCCGGACTACCTTCAAGACTTCGCCCACCAGCTCTGGATCGAGCGCAGATGTTGGCTCGTCGAACAGAAGAGCCGCAGGCTGCATCGCGAGCGCACGGGCAATGCTCACACGTTGCTGCTGTCCGCCGGACAGTTCGGAGGGATAGCTCGCATGTTTTTCAGCAACTCCGACCTTCCTCAGAAAATCCATCGCTCTGTCACGCACTTCCTTCTTCGGCTGCTTGAGTACGTGTACCGGCCCTTCCATGACATTCTGTAGAACCGTCATGTGCGACCACAGATTGAAGCTTTGGAACACCATGCCAAGCTGCATTCGCATCCGGTCGATCTTCTTGTGATCGAGTCCGACCAAACGACCCTGTTGGTCGGTTTGCACTCTGATTTCGTCATGGCCGACAGCGATCCGACCTTTACTCGGCGTTTCGAGGAAGTTCATGCAGCGGAGGAAGGTACTCTTGCCGGATCCTGAACTGCCGATGATCGAAAGCACGTCGCCTCGGCTGGCCTCAATGGATATTCCCTTCAGCACCTCGAGAGTGCCGAAGTTCTTGTAAATGTCCTCAGCAACCAGGGTCGGCCGATCGTTACTGTTCACACCGATATTGGGCATCGCCGTGCCTTTCGTGGTGTAAGCGTCCTGTGAAACAGCTGCGAGAACCAGGCCTGACGACTTCATGATTGTTTCCTCGCACTTTCAGCCGCCGCCCTCCCGACTACTACTTCATGCTCTTGTGCATGCTTCATCAAGCCTTCTTTTCCTCCAATGATATGAGCTTTCATCAGAGCTGATGCTGCTTCGGCATTTCGTTCTTGAATGGCTGCTAAGATGCGCCTCTCTTCGGTGTTGCCTGACTCACCAAGATGGAGGCGCGAAAACTTGCTGCGGAACAGGACAAGCCGACCCCAAACGCTCTTCAGCAAGTCGACCAGGCTCTGACTGCCGGACATGGCCGCAACGAGCCGATGAAAGTTGACGGCTTGATCAAATATCGCGGGTTCTTCCCCACGCTCGATTGCGCGGTCCATATTTCTGAGGCACTGCGTCAGCAATTTTAGACCCTCGTCAGTGCGGTTTTTCGCAGCAAGCTCTGCAGCAAGCGCTTCCAAGGAAGCGCGGATGTCGTAAAGCTCCCAGGCCTCTTCCTGCGGCATGTCACGGACGAACGGGCCCTTGTTCTTGGTGATTTCGATCAACCCGTCCTTCTCTAGTTGCCGGAGAGCCTCTCGGACAGAGGGCCTGCTCACGCCGAGCGAGGCGGCCAGTCGGTTCTCGTTCATATGTTCTCCGGGAAGGAGCTCACCTAACAGGATCTTTTCGTGCACCTGCCGATAGACTAGTTCCGAAATGGAGACGTTCCGGAGCAGTTGCAGGCTGCTGTTGAGATTTCCCTGTTCCCGCTCGCCGCTTTGCATGACTCTCTCTGCCGCGTTGTCTATTGCCGATTGCCGGCAATCTGCAATAGACGGAGCAGCGTGTCAAGCGGCCAACAGATCGTCTCCTGAACCTGCAGAGCGAGGCCTTGCATCCCGCGACGCATATAGGTCCGGCCGACCGCCAACCAGATCCGCACCTAGCTCGGAACCGGGATCATGAAACGCCCAGCGCCTTCACCATCGCTGCCGCCAGTGTTGGCGGCGTGGTCAACGGAATCCGCAGCCGCACCTTGCCGGCGACCTCCAGCTCGATCACCACTGGTGGCGCCGCCGGCACCGAAGCGGCGACAGGCTCATCGGGAGCCACGACAACTTCGGCAAAGCCCGTCTCTCGGGCTCTCATCGTGCGGCGCCACTTGTAGATCAGGCTGGTCGCGACATCGTACTGACGGGCCACCGCCGCCACTGTGGCCCCGGGCGCGAATGCCGCCGCCAGTATCCGGCACTGATCCGCTTCACTCCAACGACGCCGCCGCTCCGGCCCGGTCAATAACGTCATATGGCTCATGCTGTGCTGCTAACTTCGCTCGTAAGGACGACCTTAAGAGCGCAGCCTCGCTACCGGGCCATCCTCTCGCAAGGCAGCCTTCGCCGGAGGGTATCGCTGGCTGAATCTTCCTGGATCTGTAATTGCAGTTCGGCAGCAATCGCAACAGGAGCGATTGCCTCGCGACCGACCGTCGTGTCAATGAATCGGCTGCGGTCCTCGCCTGCCGCGCGGACCGCAGCCTTGAGCGAAACGATCTGCCTTGAGCTTAGCCAGCAGTTCTTTGTGCTGTTGCCCAAAACGCGAAAGCAGCAGCGGCTCCGGGTTTAGATCTCGACAGTATCGATAAACCGATGCAGCGCATGTCCGCTCACGGAAAACCTCTTAACGGCAGCTGACCACATACCGTGACCTGCCCCTCCACACCGTGTTGAACACCACATCTGAACGAATGTAGGCTGTTGGGCAATGGGGGGCGCGCCCTTGGATGATTGATTTCAGCGCAAAACAGCACGGCTGCTTCCGAAGCTCGATGGCAGAACGCTGAACTTCAGCTATCCGGCTTTCGCGGACTATATGCACATGCTCTGCGAGTGTGCGGGCGCGAAGAGGATGAGTGCTCGATCCACCCGCTGAAAGAGTCCATCGGCAACAACGTCATTGTGGAAGGCAACTGGGTTATTGTCTACGATCGAATGTCATCGCTGGCCGCCCAATCAGTCGAGATCAAGCTCTTCATCATCATTCAGCGGCCCGCCCTTCAACAAGACACCCCCGAGCGGACTTCGTGGTCCGGGCTTCGACATTTGGAGCACGAACTGCCGTCGACAGTCCCTGCGGCCCTTCTTCGGCAGCAGCCGCCAATAACTCGCTGAATCTCGCCCTCGCCTCTTTGAGGGTCCAGATGCCACGCCATGTACGAACGCCACTTGCCCCGCCGCTCGCCAATGCACGCTCCAATTGACCGCGTTTACTATTCACCGGTGGTTCTGATTTAGGCCTTGTGCACATAAAGCAATTCTGGCCGCAAAGGAGCCCACCGGAATGTTTCTTCTCGACACAAATGTCCTGAGTGAATTCACAAAGAAGAGACCGAACCGGCATGTTCTCGCCTGGGCGGACTGGGCGACGCCGAGTCATCGGCTGGCAATTCCGTTCGGTGCGGTTTTTGAACTGTAACGGGGCATTGAATCGCTGCGGTTGAGAACCCCAGCCGCCCACGATCTCTCACGCTGGCTGAATGAAGTGCTCGAAACCGATATGGTGTTCCGCTATGAATGCCGCAGTCGCGCGGACGTACGCATTGATGACTACGGTCCCGAGCCTGCGGCATTTGTGGGTGCCGTCCCCGCAGAACCATCGGCGGTCCGAGCCACACCTTGCGATCGCGGCGAGTACAGAATCCCTGTCGTCTCGATGGATGTCCACGATTTCCTTCGCGTCCATGCTCATTTTGAATTACCCGGCCTTTCAATCCGAACGAGGAAACTTGGGAAGTTCCTATGAAACGAGACCTTGTGAAAGGACCATCGGGTAGAATCGACGTCAGGTCTTTGGCGACTCCGAGCCAGCATCTGAGGTGTTACGCCTGACGCTACCTCGATCGTCCAAACGTTCGCGGAGATGAACGCTCTTCTATCCGCGGGCGCTTCCGGCCGGACACGCGAGCATTGTTCGAATCCCGCTCGCCAATCTCGCCAGATCGTACTCGATATCCCGTCCAGCACGCGACCGCATCGCCGACAGTAAATGAAACGCTTGCTTCGCGGGAAGCGTCATCGCCACGGCAGCAGCGACGGCTCGATGGTCGCCTTCATGGGAATGGGCCTGTTTCCTGCCCCCTGGGACTGTTCGCAATCACGTTCGCTATCAAGCGTAACATCCCGCAGGCACCCTGGACCAAATAGCTCGGGCGAGCGGGCTTCAGATCCTGCACCGCCATGATGACAGCGCCCGCCGAAGCGAGCATCGCGAGCAATCGGACAGCAGGTACAGCATTCAACTCTCGAAGGCCCGTCGACATTCGACAAGTAACCTAGGAGGCGGCGCGAGCGCTGGCGCTGTACGACCGACGAAGCGGCTCTCAATCCGGGGCGAAGCCGTTCTTGATCCGTGTGAGGCGCCTTTCGCCTTCCTCCGGGCCGAAGCAGCTTTCGAAATCATTGCATTCCCGGCAACTGGGCGCGCTGCACAGCGAAAAACCTTCGGCCTCGCAGAGCTTGCGGTAAAAGTATTTCTTCCATTTCATGTTTTGGGTGTTGCCGGCCGCCAGCGTCGGAAAATGCGAGGCGAGCAGGCGGCCGAGCTCGGTCCGATTAAAAAGGCCAAGCTCCTGCCAGAGGTGGTCATTGCGCATGGCACGCCGGGCGATGATCCTGGCGAAGCGGGCGCTCGTCGGGTCGCCAGGACGGGCATGCGCCAGCAGCAGTCCATGCAGCAGTTCTTCCTCCAGATCCGGCTCGGGCTCGCTCACCTCTTTCAAGGCAAACGCGTTGATAGGAATAGCAGGAAAACAGCGGGACAGGACATCGCGCAGCTCGGCGCGCGAAAGTCCGGTTGCCTCCGTCACAGTCGCCTCGCCGGCCTCGATCTCCTCGAGCGCACGTGAAAGCACACAGGCAAGCACATGCTGGTCCAGCTCGATCTGCGGCGATTGGCCGGTGCTGAGCCGGGCATAATGTTGAGCAAATATGGTGCGTTCTCCTGCTCTCGTCCTATCAAATCATGCAGAGACCCGGCCTGCCGCAACATGGGTCGGGCAGTTCTTCGGTATGGCACTCCGGGTCGCCTCGTGTCGAGTAGTTCGGCAATTCTCGTCTGGTCCATCGGCTCTGACGCAAATTCTGTGATTGGAAGAGGTGTTCGCGAACCCCTGCCCTGCCCATTTGCGCCTCACGGGGAACACTGGCGCCGGAAATGCCCCCGCAGAGTTGGACGTGGACCGTGCAGGACAAACGGCGCGTGCTGAGTGCGGCCACATGGTCGGCCCCATTCAAGCCGCCAGACTCACGGTTGAATGACGTCTGATTCAGAGCGTCAGCGAGTGAGTTCCAGCGCACGTTCAGGACAGGATCGCGCGCCTCGCGATGCAGGCAGTTCCTCCCCTTCCGCAACTTCAATGTCACCAGGCAGGATGTAGCCCTCCTCATCAAGCTTGAAGATGTCCGGCGCTTGCGCCGCGCATCGCGCGTGACCCTGGCATTTGGCCTTTTGGACGATGATGCGCATGGCGCTGCCTCCATTGTCGGTGCCCCGGCTCGGGGCGGGCCTAAGACCAGTCCAGGATCAAATTCTCGATCCCGAACACATGGCCGCCAGAGGTTATCGGTGCCGTACCCTGCTTGATGCTGAAAGCTGGGATGCGCGCCAGCCACTCCTCCAGGCCAATGACAATCTCCCGCCGGGCAAGGTGTGAGCCAAGGCAACGGTGGGGACCATAGCCAAAGGCGGCGTGGCGGTTGTCCTCCCGCTCCAAATCGATCGTGTTGGGACATGCGAATTCCGCCGGGTCACGATTGGCAATCATCGTGGCGCAGGAAACATAGTCCCCCTTCCGGATCGGCGCGCCTTCGAAGTCGATATCTTTCGTGGCCACGCGGATCAACTGAATGGGCGGATAGGCCCGCAGCAATTCTTCGGTTGCGAGCGGGATGCGGTCCGGTTCGCTCCGCAGCAATTGCTGATCTTTGAGGTTGCGTGCGAGGTACGCCAAGTCAAAGCCTATAGATGCTGCGACCGTGTCGAGCCCAGCGACGAAGACAAGCACGCCGATGCCGCGGACTTGGGTGTCCGTCAGCCGGCGGCCCTCGACCTGTGCCTGCACGATAAAGGTCATGAAATCGTCAACCGCCTCATCGCGGCGCATGGCTGCAAGTTCGTCGATGAATGCCAGGATCGTCCGGGCAGCCACAGGTCGTTCCTTATCGTCGCCGTGGAGCAGATCTTTCCCCCAGCCGACGAATGTATCGAGTCGGTCATCAGGCAACCCCAGAAAGCGAAGAAAGGTGCTCACCGCGAAAGGAAAGGCAAAATCCTTCATCACGTCGCAGCTTGTGCCCGACGCGGCGATCCTTTCGATCAGCTCGACCGCCCGTTCGCGGACAGCCGGTTCCAAAGCCAACACCCGCTTTGGCGAAAGCAGCGGATTGAGCAGTGAGCGAAAGACGCTATGGGCCGGTGGATCAAGCTCAAGCGGGATCGTCGGCCAGTTTTCACCCAGTATGGAGGAGAAGATGCTGCGATGGCTGGAAAAAGTCTCTGCGTCCTGCAGCACCTTCCGCTGGTCCGCGGCACGGGTGATGACCCAGGTACCCCGGCCATCTTGCGTGTTGTAGCGGGAGTAAAAGATCGGAGGCCCGTCATGTACGCAAGCGACAGCTGCGTGTGGATCCCCGTTGGGCGTTGGTGGCATCCCTGGCGATGTAAACAGGCTGAAATCCCTCACCATTTCGGGCGGGACATGATCTGGAACGGGGTTAGTCGCCATTTTGTTTTCTCTACATTGGCGTTCATGGCTCGATTGAGATTGCACCGCTGTTCATAAAGTCGATTCCAGCATGGGCACGTCTCTTGTCGGGCGCCTTCTAGATTCTGTCGCCTGATACAGCCCACCTGCACCAGCGCGGATGAGATGGGTTGCGAAGTCGATCAGAAGGGGCATCTCCGCCGCGCTCCGGTCATGAAGCAAAGCCGCCGCTTATCCCCGTTAGGGTTGAGAGACTGGTCAATCACCTCTGCCCTGCTGATCAAATTGTCGAAGCAAGTCGCGTGCCGGATAGGGGTACCCATGGCGCTGCACCAAGCAATGCCAGCCTGCGCTGGGCCCGCCGCTGATGATCACCTGTCCATCATTCTTATGACAACGTCCGACAACCGACATCCGTGGTCGGTTTTGTCGAGCCCGCGACATCGGGCTGTTCGGCTTGGCTGTTGCTGCACAGCCTGCCGGTCGACGAGCGAGTAGATCGCTCGCACGGCCCGGATTGAGCAACGACGCGATCCAGCGCAAGGATCGGGTGCGGTCCGAGAAGACCCGACGGCGGTTGCGCGAGATGATCGGAAATATCAAAAAGGTCAAGCCGCGCTTCGGTTCGGCGCTGATGGCGTATGCGTTTTATCGCAGGCGCTGCAAGGCTTTTAGGTCAAGACGGCGATGCACTCGTGCGCACCGGTCCGGCCGGCGACCAGCTTGACTGTATAGATGCGGTCCATTCCGGCGTGCATCACCTGACCATGCGCATGCGCTACGACGGCAGTCCTTTCCGCTCATGGACCTAAATTTGCTCGCGAGCCGCTGTCGGAACGTGGTGCCGAGTCCTATGGCGGCCGGTTCAATCCGAGGACCTGTCGGCAGTCAACACACCCCTGGAGGTCGGACCGGGAACGCGTGGCAGACTCTCGGCTAGAAACCGCCAGTCGCTGCCCTCGCGTTCGCCTTCCTTGCGCGTGCCGAAGAACTGGATGATCATCTTGCCGTCCGCGCCATAGGCTTCAATGGACGTAACGTGACCATCCCTCGTCGGCTTGCGCACGGCCCAGACCTCGCGGATGTGATGGGTCCTAAGATGCAGATGGAAGGTCTCGTCGAGCACATTGATCCGCGGCCCGATCTGCTTGACCGACTTGATCGGGCCGGAATGGATCTGGATGCAACCACGATTGCCGACAAAGCACATGATCGGCATCTCGTCTTCGGCCGCCTGTTGGAACAGGGCGCCAACGGCATCATTGTCGAGCAGCCAGGCGTAATCTTCGTCGGCCATACGCATCGCCTGGCAGCGGCTGAGCTTCAGTGTCTTCAACATATGGTAGAACTGATGCACGTCGCTCCGCCGGCTCCATTGCTCGCGTAGGTCGTCGACCGTGGCGGCGTGGTCTGGACTCACCGTGTTATCGCGCGCCCCGCGCGCCTCGACCGATATGATCGGTTCCTGGTCCGAGGATTCGAGCTCTGCCACCAGATTCTGATAGGCATAGAGGTTTGAGGCGGGCCTGAGATGCACTTTGTGCATCGCCTCGCCGGTGGCATCAAAGAATTGCAGGCTGCGGCGGATCTCGGCTCCTTCGCGCTTCTCGACGGCGAAGCCATACGCCCACGCTTTCCGGAAGATGCGCAGGTCGATGTCGTCGCCGAGCACCATGGCATGCTGGTTGCCGGTGACCACTTTGTCGTAGACGCCGATCTTTTCGTGCACGGCACTTTCGTTGCGGGTGAGCGCCATCACCTCGCCGACCGCTTCGAGGCCGGTCAGCAGATCATCGACGCGCGGCTCGATGCGCACCGAGCCGTGACCACAATGCGCCGCGACCAGTTCCGCTTCCGAAATGCCCAATCGAGCGGCGAGATCATGCTCCCGGATTTTCGGATTGTCTTTGCACGCCCGCCGGATTTCGTCGGACGACGGTTTCTCGCGTTGGTCCATGCTTACCCCTGTTTCTACGACGTGTGAGGATCATCTGCCCTGCCCGGGAATCTTCAGCCGATAAGGCGCGCCGAAATGCTCGATCCTGATCTGCTGCGGGCCCATGAACAAGGTGTCGCTGGACAGCGTGCGCACGGCGTCGCACCCGTGCGAAAACCGGCGAGCAGGCACATGCCAATGGCATCCCATCGAGCCGGTCGACGGTGAGCGAGTGTGGGTGTTGTCGCAATCGGCCAAGCGGGCATTCGGATGCCACGGGCGGCGCTGCTTTGCCAAACAACGCGTGTCTGACCCGGTCCTGACATGTTGCTCCCTGCTTCGCCCCATCCATCGCGCGGGCACCCACGGCATGGTTGTGGATCGGCATGCTCTTGCCGTCTCGCCAAACGGAGCCTCAAAAACCGTGCCAATTGCGCCGAAGCAAGCTCAGAAGAAGTTCTGTATTTGGTGATGTGAGTTCAACCAAGAATCAGGCCCAACATCCCTCGTGGTAGACCCGACAAACCCGACAGTACGTGTCGGTTGGCCGACAGCTTCGCAGCAATGCACTCACAAGAAGCACGGCAGTGTCAGAGATGCCGCGGCTGTGTTGAAACGTTTTTTTCGCTTTGGCACGGTGCATGCGACGTGATGCGCAAGCAGGTCCCGGACTGAGGAGAATGGAGCCATGATTACGCTCACCGACAACGCTGTTGCTGCCTTCAAGACTGCTCTTTCCCGCGCCAGCGAGCCGGCGGAAGGTTTTCGCATCATGGTCGAGGCCGGCGGCTGCGCCGGCTTCAAATACTTAATGGGCCTGGAGAGCGTGTCGCGCGAGGGCGACGCGATCACTGGCACAAATGGGATCAAGCTGTTCGTGGACGCGGGTTCCCAACCCCATGTCGCCGGCATGACCGTTGACTTCCTCACCGGGCTCGAATCTTCCGGCTTTGTCTTCGATAACCCCAATGCGCGCGAGAAGTGCGGCTGCGGCAAGTCCTTCAGTTAAACGCCCGAAGCGCCTATGCGGCCGTCGGACTCATTTTGCGGCAGAGGAGACTTATATGGCCGGCACGACAGATGTCCCCGTCCTAAAGACCAAGGAAAACGGATCTCGGGACCGCTATTCGCTTCCGGTAGGGTGCAAAGAACGCCGCCTCCCGAAACAGCTCGGGTCCTGGTGTCACCCGAGCTGCTTGCGGACAGATCGCGCTGCTGTGCCAAATTCGGCTCATCGATAACGTTATCGCGTTCGGGCGTCCTTACGGCTGACGGCGGCCACTGCGAACATGTCCATCTCGACGGAGATCCGGTCTGCGTCAAACACTCCGGGCGTCTGCGCGGGCTGCCAGTTCAGGCCCATTATCATCAACGGCATGCGCCAGAGGCTCAACGAGTCAGTCCGCGCGCGTCATTCTGGTCAACTGAGGATCGCACCTATGAAGCCTGTCTACCTCGACAACAACGCAACCACACGGGTCGATCCTGCGGTCCTGCAAGCGATGTTGCCGCTCTTTAGGGGTCAATTCGCCAACCCTTCGTCGGCGCACGCTCTTGGCGCCTCAGTCAGTGCGGCGGTGAGAAAGGCGCGGAGGCAGTTGCAAGCGCTGATCGGCGCGGAGTTCGACGATGAGATCACCTTCACCTCGGGTGGGACAGAAAGCGACAATGCAGCGCTTCTTTCAGCGCTCGAGGCGGCGCCCAACCGAACTGAGATCGTTACGTCCGCGGTCGAGCATCCCGCCGTGCTGACGCTTTGCGCGCATCTTGAGAAGACCCGCCGCGTCAAGGTGCACAGGATCCCGGTGGACTGCCGTGGTCGGCTCGACCTCGACGCCTATATGGCCGCCCTCACCCCACAGGTGGCAATCGTATCAATAATGTGGGCGAACAACGAGACTGGTGTGATCTTCCCCGTGGCCAGGCTTGCCGAGTTGGCCAAGGAAGTCGGCGCCCTATTCCATACCGATGCTGTGCAGGCGGTCGGCAAGCTTCCGATGGACCTGAAGTCGACCGCAATCGACATGCTGTCGCTCTCCGGCCACAAGCTGCACGGGCCGAAAGGGATCGGTGCGCTTTTCGTAAAACGCGGCGTCAACTTCCATTCGCTGATCAAGGGGGGTCACCAAGAACACAACCGGCGTGCTGGCACCGAGAATACGCCCGGCATAGCCGGGCTCGGCACGGCGGCCGAACTCGCCTTGAAATTCATGGACGACGAGACCACACGGGTAAAGTCGCTCCGCGATCGTCTGGAGGGCGGGATCCTCCAGCGCATCCCAGGCACCTGTGTCACTGGTGATCCCCTGCAACGGTTGCCCAACACCGCAAACATCTCCTTCGAACATGTCGACAGTGATGGAATTCCACTTCTCCTCAGCCGCATTGGCATCGCGTGTTCCTCTGGCTCGGCCTGCACCTCCGGCTCTCTGGAACCAAGCCATGTCCTAAGCGCGATGAAAACGCCGCACGCGGCAGTCCGCTTCTCCTTGGCGCGGGACAACAGCGAAGAGGATATCGACCGGGTGCTCGAGGTCATGCCGGCAATCGTGGGGAAGCTGCGCAGCTTTTTCGGTTCTGGGCCGGGTAATCCGGTCTATGCGTGAGCGGCAGAAGAACAGGCTACCGGTCATGACCCGTCATGTCTCTCTCAACGATACGACGTTGCGCGATGGCGAGCAGGCGCCGGGCGTCGCCTTTACCACGACGGAAAAGCTTGAGATCGCTGAGTCTCTTGCGGCGGCCGGCGTGACAGAGATCGAGATCGGCACGCCGGTCATGGGGGTCGACGAGATCGAAACAATTCGCGCCGTGGTCGCGCGGCGCCTTCCGGTTCGGCTCATGGCCTGGTGCCGGATGACGTCGTTGGATCTCGATGCAGCGATCGAGAGCGGGGTCCAAGCGGTCAATTTGTCGCTGCCTGCGTCGGACATCCAACTTGCCGCCAAGCTCGGCCTGGACAAGGCGGGAGCGCTCCAGGTCATCGATGATATGGTCAGGCGCGCCGCCGCCGCCGGCTTCTTCGTCGCGGTGGGGTGCGAGGATGCCTCGCGGGCCAATCGGGATCATCTCGCCCGCGTCATCGAGACGGCCGCACGCGCCGGCGCAAGCCGCGTCAGGCTAGCCGACACAGTCGGTGTTCTCGACCCGTTTTCGACCTTTGAACTTGTCGCCCAGCTCGTGGCGCAGTCTCCAATCGACCTTGAATTTCATGCGCACAACGATCTCGGACTTGCTGGCGCCAACACGCTAGCCGCGATCCGCGCAGGCGCGCGCCATGCCTCCGTCACCGTCCTGGGGCTCGGCGAGCGTGCGGGCAATGCCGCGCTGGAAGAGGTGGCCGCCGCGATGGCGGTCTTCGGCGGCGCAGATACCGGCATCGAGCTGACCGCATTGCCCAGCCTCGCCGCCCAGGTGGCTTGGGCCGCCCGCCGGCGGACCGCGGCCACTAAGCCGGTCGTCGGCGCCGATGTTTTCACCCACGAATCCGGCATTCACGTCGCAGGGCTGCTGAAGGACTCGCGTACTTATCAGGGGCTTGATCCGGCTCTCGTGGGCCGTTGCCGGCGGATCGTCATCAGCAAGCATTCCGGCGCCTCTGCGATTGCTCATGTGCTGAGCGAAAGCGGTCGCGATCTCGACCCGGATCTGGCAGCCGCGATGGTGGCCCGCGTCCGGCGCGAGGCGGCCGAGACCAAATCGACGCTCACTGCAACTCAACTGGTCGAGCTCTACGATAAAATGTGCAGCGAGGCGTCCCTCTTCGAGCTGTGCGGGTCCAGGTCAGCCGTGCGCGCGCGCGCAAAGGCCACAGTTTTGCGACCAGGGAGAATGCAATGAGTTGTTCCGCTGACAGCCGCCCCATCGATGTCACAGACATCCTCGCACGACTGAAGCGCCTGTCGGCCGCGGAGGAGTTCTTCTCAGTCCTTGGCGTCTCCTATGACCCCAAGGTGCTGAATGTCTCGCGGCTCCATATAATGAAGCGCGTGGGCCAATACCTTGCCGAAGAAGATTTCTCCGGTCTGCCCGACCAGGTGATTGCCGCGAGGGTGCGCGCGACGCTCGAACGCGCTTACGAGGACTTTGCGATTTCCTCGCCGCTCACGCATCGGGTCTTCAAGGTGCTCAAAGACCACGATCCGAACAAACCTGCCGCGCCGGGTCACACCTTTGTCCCGTTCGACTCGGTACTGAAGCGGTTCGGACGGGAATGAGCGGCGACAAGGGTTGCGACGCGACAATGTCGAGCAGCCGACAAATCCGGTCATCACCACAGCGCCGTCAGAAGCAACCAGCCGAAGTTGTAGGAAGGGGCAGCGCAAGAGACTTGGCACGAATTATGCGGATCAAGGAGATAACCGCAATGCCCGCACCCGGACAGGAGCCTAGAGAAACCGCCAATGCACATCGTAATCTGCATCAAGCAGGTGCCGGACTCGGCACAGATAAGGGTCCATCCGGTGACGAACACAATCATGCGCCAGGGTGTTCCGACCATCATCAACCCTTACGACCTGTTCGCCCTCGAAGAAGCGCTCAGACTGCGCGATGCCTATGGCGGCGAAGTCACTGTGCTCACCATGGGTCCGCCCATGGCAGAGGACGCGCTGCGCAAGGCGCTCGGCTACGGCGCCGACCGAGCGGTGCTCTTGACCGACCGCTATTTTGCCGGCTCCGACACGCTGGCGACCTCGTTCGCCCTTTCCCAGGCAATCGCGAAGGTCGGCGAGACGTTCGGCACGCCAGACCTCGTCTTCACCGGCAAGCAGACGATCGATGGCGACACCGCCCAGGTCGGGCCCGGCATCGCCAAGCGTCTCGGACTCCTGCAACTGACCTATGTCGCGAAGATCCCCTCTATTGACCTTGCTGCAGGCGAGATCAAGGTCGAGCGCCGCTCCGAAGGCGGCACACAGATGCTGAAGAGCAGGCTGCCTTGCCTCATCACCATGCTGGAAGGCACAAACGAGATCCGCCGGGGCTCTATCCACGACGCCTTGTGCGCCGCGCGCAACCAGGTCTTGAAATGGAGTGCGGCCGACGCCGGCATCGAGGATCTCACCAAATGCGGCCTGCGCGGCTCACCGACGGTCGTCAAGCGTGTTTTCGCCCCTCCTGCTCGAGCTGAAAGGGCGGCACTAATCGACACCGCCGAGAAGGCCTTGCGCGATGTCGCTGACGAACTCATCACCGCAATCTTCACCCGCCAGCCGGCGCTGGAACATGAGCTCGCCTTTAACGGCGGCGCGTGACGGCAAGGAGCAAAACGATGTCGACCGCGAACCGAGAAACCCCTCGCCCTGCCGCCGGCCGCGCCGGCATAAAGAAGGAGCTGCCCGCCCATTTCAAGGACTACCGCCACGTCTGGGTCTTCATCGAGCTCGAACGCGGCCAGGTCCATCCCGTATCATTCGAGCTGCTCGGCGAAGGCCGCAAATTAGCAGACAAGCTTCAGGTCCAGCTTGCAGGCGTCGTGCTCGGACCGCCGGGAGAGGCCGTCGGGAACGCCGTTGCCGAAGCATTCGCCTATGGTGCTGACCTTGTCTACATCGCCGAGGCGCCCCTGCTCGCCGACTATCGGAACGAGCCTTTCACCAAGGCAATGACGGATCTGGTCGATACCCACAAACCCGAAATCCTTCTTCTCGGTGCCACCACACTCGGCAGGGATCTTGCCGGCTCCGTGGCGACGACCTTGCAGACAGGGCTCACGGCCGACTGCACCGAACTCGATGTGGATACCGACAGTTCGCTCGCCGCCACGCGTCCGACTTTCGGCGGTTCCTTGTTGTGCACGATCTATACGCTCAATTTCCGCCCTCAGATGGCGACAGTGCGGCCAAGGGTCATGCCCATGCCGCAGCGGACGGATAAACCGGTCGGGCGTGTCATCCGGCACAAGCTCTCGCTTGCCGAGGACGAGATCGCTACCAAAGTCCTCGGCTTCCTGCCGGACAATCAGTCGGCAAAGGCAAACCTTGCCTATGCCGACGTCGTGGTTGCGGGAGGCCTTGGTCTTGGCGCGGCGGAGAACCTGCAGCTTGTGAAGAACCTCGCGCGAGCAATCGGCGCCGAGCATGGCTGTTCGCGCCCGTTGGTCCAGAAGAGCTGGATGCCAGCTGATCGGCAGATCGGCCAGACTGGCAAGACCATCCGGCCGAAGCTTTACATAGCGGCCGGGATTTCCGGCGCCGTCCAGCATCGGGTTGGCGTCGAGGGGGCGGATCTCATCGTGGCCATCAACACCGACCCGAACGCGCCGATTTTCGATTTCGCTCACCTCGGAATCGTCACCGACGCGATCCGCTTCCTGCCCGCACTGACGGAAGCCTTCACCCGGCGGCTGTCGCCCCACAGTCGCGATAAGCTTGCGAGCTAAGGGACGGACATGATCGAGGAAAACTTCGACGCCATTGTTGTTGGGGCAGGCATGTCCGGAAACGCAGCTGCTTACACCATGGCCAGCCATGGCCTAAAGGTGCTGCAGTTGGAGCGCGGTGAATATCCGGGCTCCAAGAATGTCCAAGGTGCCATCATGTACGCGAACATGCTGGAGAAGATCATCCCGGATTTCAGGGACGATGCGCCTCTCGAGCGGCATTTGGTTGAACAGCGGCTTTGGGTGATGGACGACACATCCCATACCGGGATTCACTATCGGTCGGACGACTTCAATGAGGCCAAGCCCAACCGATACACAATCATCCGTGCCCAGTTCGACAAATGGTTTTCGCGTAAGGTGCGCGAGGCCGGCGCGACGGTTCTGTGCGAGACGACCGTGACGGAGCTCATCCGTGACGCCAAGGACAGGGTGGTCGGCGTCCGCACAGATCGGGCCGGCGGAGCCATCTACGCGGACGTGGTCGTTCTCGCAGAAGGTGTCTGCGGACTGCTTGGCACGCGAGCCGGCCTGCGCCAGATGCCGAAGCCACAAGCCGTGGCGCTCGCCGTTAAGGAAATGCATTTCCTGCCCGAAGAGGTCATTGAGCAGCGGTTCGGCGTCAAGGGCGATGAAGGCTGCGTGATCGAGGCGGTGGGCACGACCTCCCGCAGCATGGCCGGGCTCGGCTTCCTCTACACCAACAAGGAGTCGATCTCACTGGGCATTGGCTGCCTCGTCTCCGATTTTGCCGCGATGGTCGAGAGCCCCTACGTTCTCCTTGACGCCTTAAAGAGCCATCCTTCTATCCGGCCGCTGATCGCCGGCTCGGAAGTGAAAGAATATTCCGCACACCTCATTCCCGAAGGCGGCTACAAGGCTATTCCGCAGCTGTTTGGCGATGGTTGGGTCGTGGTCGGCGATGCCGCGCAACTGAACAACGCCATTCACCGCGAGGGTTCGAACCTCGCCATGACCTCCGGCCGCATCGCGGCTGAGGCAATCATCGAGGTCAACAGCCGCAACGCTCCTATGACCAAACGAAATCTCGCTCTTTACAAAGCCATGCTGGACAAGTCCTTCGTGGTCAAGGACCTAAAGAAATACAAAGATATGCCGGCCTTGCTCCACACCAATTCCTGCAATTACTTCACAACTTATCCGCGGTTGATGTCGCAAGCCGCGCAGAACTTCATGCGTGTCGACGGCACGCCGAAGATCGAGAAGGAAAAGGCGACCACGGCGGCCTTCATCAAGGCGCGCTCGCGTTGGGGGCTGGTCAGCGACGCGGTCCGCCTTGCATTGGCGTGGCGCTGAAGGGAGACGAAATGACGATCGCAGTGACAAAGTCACGTGTCGAGGACAAGCTTTACCAGAACCGCTACTTGGTGGATTCCGGCCGCCCGCATATCAAAGTGCGACCGCACGAGAGGCCAAGCGCGAACTTGCTCGCGCTTACCCACGTCTGCCCGGCGAAATGTTATGAGTTGAACGACGAAGGTCAAGTGGAGATCACTGCTGACGGCTGCATGGAGTGCGGCACCTGCCGGATTTTGTGTGAGACCAGTGGCGAGATCGAGTGGAACTATCCACGCGGCGGTTTCGGAGTCCTCTTCAAATTCGGATGACCGACGCACGCACGTATTAAGAGGGTTGATCTTGATACAGTTTAGGTCTCGCCCAACGCCAAGTCTATCTTCGTTGCTTCGATCGTCGCTTCGACGAAGAGAAGCTCGTGAATACTGTGCTTTCAGAATTCAGATAAAAAAGGAGGAGCACTCTGGACGACAACCCCTGAGGTGTTTCCATGACCCACGGACCGCAAGATCGGGTCGACGAGGTTGGACCTCGGGAGACCCGCCCTGAACCGCCCATCAAAAGCATGCCCCAATCAGATATCGCGCTCAGAGGACTCTACGAGATATCGAAGGTGCTGACCGCCCCCAGCGAGCTGGAGATTACGCTCGCCAATGTCGTGAACGTCCTGCCTTCATTTCTGCAGATGCGTCACGGAGCAATCGTCGTCCTGGACGCTGAAGGAGAGCTGGAGATTGCCGCGACTGCCGGCAATACCCACGTACGTCAATCAGGCACTCGCCGCGTCATACCACAGGCCGTAACAGATCAAATCGTCGCTACGGGGACGCCGCTCTTCATACCGGACGTGCGCAAGTCCCAACTATTTCAGGCTGACCTTACGTCTTCGAGCAGCGGCACCATCCCAATTGCCTTTATCGGTATCCCGCTAAAGGCTGATCATGATGTCCTTGGGACATTATCGATCGACCGCGCCGGAGACGGCGCCACCGACTTTCGCGACGACGAGGACATTTATTTCCTGACGATGGTCGCCAACCTTGTCGGCCGGACCATCCGCCTCCATCGCGCCCTGAGTACAGATCGTCAGCGGTGTGGCCATGAGCAATCGGGACCGGAGAAATCGCCCAACGAGGGGAGGACCTACGACCCTGCCCGGCATGCGGATGCCAAAATCGACGGGATCATCGGGGAAAGCCCCGCACTCAAGCAGGTGCTCGAAACCGTCTCGGTCGTAGCAGGGACCAATTCCACCGTGCTTCTGCGGGGTGAAAGCGGCACCGGCAAGGAATTCTTTGCGCAGGCCATCCATAAGCTCTCACGTCGGAGGAAGAAGTCTTTCGTCAAATTGAACTGCGCCGCACTGTCTGAAAGCGTTCTGGAGTCAGAACTGTTTGGGCATGAAAAGGGCGCTTTCACGGGTGCTATCTCCCAGCGCGCCGGTCGTTTTGAATTGGCAAATGAGGGAACGCTGCTACTTGATGAAATCGGCGAGATTTCGCCGGCCTTTCAAGCCAAGCTGTTGCGTGTCTTGCAGGAAGGCGAGTTGGAGCGAGTCGGCGGCACCAAAACGCTACAGGTCGACGTGCGCCTCATATGCGCCACCAACAAGGACCTCGAGGCGGCCGTCATAAAAGGGGAGTTCAGGGCCGACCTTTATTACCGCATCAATGTCGTGCCAATTATCCTGCCTCCGCTCAGAGAGCGACCCGGCGATATTCCACGCCTTGCGAACGCCTTCCTCAACCGGTTCAACAAGGAGAACGATCGCGCACTAGCCTTCGCGGCGCCGGCGCTTGACCTGATCTCGCAATGTTACTTCCCTGGTAACGTCCGCGAGCTGGAGAACTGCGTCCAAAGGACGGCCACACTTGCGCACTCAAGGACGATCACTCCATCCGATTTCGCCTGTAAGAAGGGCCAGTGCCTTTCCTGGCTCCTCTGGAAGCGAGCCGACCGCTCGAATGGCGGCAATGCCATCGACGATCTCGCACGGGTCAACGCAGTGCCGGTCGGATTGCGGCTGCCGGCCAGTTGCATCGGTGCCTCCGCAGGCAAGATATCTCCCCTTACGGCCGGCGATCCGAACGATCCCGCTTGTCCCCCGCGTCTGGCCGAACGCGACCGGGTGATCGACGCGATGTACAAGGCCGGTTGGGTCCAGGCCAGGGCGGCTCGTATCCTCGGCCTCACGCCGCGGCAAGTCGGCTACGCCCTGCGCCGGCATGGTATCGTGGTGAAGAAATTCTAGACGTCGTGATGACGTCAACCGTAAGCAGCCCGGAGTGGTCTCGCTCACACTCTGCGCGCCCGAGGCTGCTAGCCTCGCGACCCTATTTGCGTGTCCACTGTCGTAAGCCCGACAAAGGTTTGTCGGAGCAATCCGAAGGAATCTGACACGACAAGCCTATTCGTGAACCGAAACAGCTCTTTGAGCTGGCATAGCTCTTGCGCTTTGGACTGCGACATCACGCAGCAACGGAGCCGTTCATGTCCGCACCGGCAATTTCGCTTGAGAGCCTCAGCACGACATTCGGTGACCAGTTGCTTGGCACCATGAAAGCTGGTGGCTGCGCCTCTTCGTCCTGCGGCTCGTCGACAAAGCCCGACGACACGGATCCGGCTGTCTGGGAGAAGATCAAGGATCACCCCTGCTTTTCAGAAGAGGCGCATCACTATTTCGCGCGCATGCACGTCGCGGTCGCGCCGGGCTGCAATATCCAGTGCAACTACTGCAATCGCAAATATGATTGCGCCAACGAAAGCCGGCCTGGGGTGGCCTCTGAAAAGCTGACGCCCGACCAGGCGCTACGCAAGGTGATCGCGGTCGCCAGCGAGGTGCCGCAGCTTTCCGTGCTCGGCATCGCCGGACCGGGCGATGCCTGTTACGACTGGAAGAAGACGAAGGCGACCTTCGCCAGGGTCGCCAGGGAAATCCCAGACATCAAGTTTTGCATCTCCACGAATGGGCTCGCGCTACCGGACCATGTCGATGAGCTTGCCGACATGAATGTCGATCACGTGACGATCACCATCAACATGGTCGACCCTGAGGTCGGTACAAAGATCTATCCTTGGATCTTTTACGACCATCGCCGCTACGTCGGCCTCGAAGCCGCCCGGATGCTGCACGAGCGGCAGATGTTGGGCCTGGAGATGCTGACCGCGCGCGGCATCCTCACCAAAATCAATTCGGTGATGATTCCTGGCGTGAACGATGAGCATCTGATCGAGGTGAATAGATGGGTCAAGGAGCGAGGCGCGTTCCTGCACAACCTCATGCCGCTGATTTCGGACCCGGCGCACGGCACGCATTACGGACTGAGTGGGCAGCGCGGCCCAAACGCAATGGAGCTGAAGGCTCTTCAGGATCGTCTCGAAGGCGGCGCCCAGTTGATGCGCCACTGCCGGCAGTGCCGGGCAGATGCCGTCGGCATGCTTGGCGAGGATCGTGGCCAGGAATTCAGGGCCGACCGGATTCCCGGCGAGGTCACCTACGATGCCAGCAAGCGTAACGCCTATCGGGAGCTGGTCGCGCAGGAGCGCCGTGATCACGTGGCGGCCAGAAGTGAAGCGATCGGATTGGTCAAGGCAGCGAGGCCCGGCAAAGCCGTCCTCTTCGCGGTGGCGACCAAGGGCGGCGGCCGCGTCAACGAACATTTCGGCCATGCGAAGGAATTCCAGGTTTACGAAGCCTCGCCGAGAGGGATCAGCTTTGTCGGGCATCGCAAGGTGGAGAAGTATTGCCTCGGCGGCTTGGGCAAGGAAGCCGCCCTCGGTGGCATCGTCGCAGCCCTTCAAGGCATAGATATCGTGCTGTGCGCCAGGATTGGAACTTGCCCGCAGGATCAGCTCGCGGACGCTGGAATCAGAGCCACCGACGCTTGTGCCCATGACTATATCGAGACGGCAATCAGCGCGATTTACACCGCCGCGTCAGGGGCCCCCGCACTCGCGGCGACGGCCTGAGCTGTCTCATCCATTCGGACCAGGAGTTAAAATGGCTTTCAAGATCATCGCATCCCAATGCACCCAATGCGGCGCCTGCGAATTCGAATGTCCTTCCGGCGCGATCAAGTTCAAAGGCGAGAGCTACGTGATCGAGTCACAGAAGTGCACCGAATGCGAGGGGGTCTTCGATGCGCAGCAATGTGCCTCGGTATGTCCGGTGCCGAAGACCTGCGTTCCTGCGTGACCACATGGGCTGCCGACATGGGCGGGGCTGCCTACGCAGGACGCCTGCAACGCCTTGTTCACAACCTGCAGCCGCAAGAGAAATCAGGGAACGGACATGTCGCTCGGACGCGAAGAGGAGATCGAAATCCGCAGGCCTCCACGATTCATGCCGGGAGAGCGGGTACGTGCCACTCGCCACATAAAGAATGACGGCACCTATCCTGGCAGGGAGATCGGCGAAAATCTCGTGCGCAAGGGCGACGAGGGATATGTGCGCGACATCGGCACCTTTCTCCAGCAGTTCTTCATCTATGCGGTCGAGTGGATCGACCGTGGCACCGTCGTCGGCATGCGAGCGCGTGAACTGATGAGCCTCGAGAAAGCCGAGTCCTGCAGTGCTGAAAGCAATTCCAATGAAGGGACGGCCAGATGAAAGTCATGATCCGCAGGACCGATGCTGGCTTGTCGGCGTATGTCCCCAAAAAAGACCTCGAAGAGCCGATCATCAAGCTTGAGAAGGAAGAGTTGTGGGGCGGAACTATCACGCTCCGGAACGGGTGGCGGCTCGTCTTACCCGATCTCCCACGGGATACGCGTCTGCCGATCACTGTCGAGGCAAGGAAGGTTTCCGAAGAGGACTGATGCTGCCGCTAAGTGCGTCGCGAGGAAACGAGCATGAATACGATCCTGACATCGGGCCACCTTGTCATAGTGCGGGACAGTTTTGCCGATAAGCTGCTTGACCTGGCGAAGGCAGCGCTCGCCGCCGATGAGGTGATCCCCTATCTCGGTCCGGGTCTTCTTGGGTTCAACTGTGCGGAACCGCCTGTGCCGCATAATCCGGAGGTCGTTGCCGCGGCACTCAATGCACGGGCGCCCGCCCCTTCCAGGATCCGCACCAATATGTGGTCGGTTGCGCAGTTCATCGAACAGCGCCGGCATCGCCGGACGCTTCAAGCTTGGATGACCGAGATATTCGCAGCGCCGGTGAGGCCAACCCTCCTCCACGCCTGGCTCGCAAGGTTGCCGCTCTCCCTCATCATCGACAGCTGGTATGACAGCGCGATGCGCACGGCTCTCGTGGAGACCGGCCGAACGGACGTCGTTGAGATACAAGGCGTCACGCGGGCGAACGAAATCGGCAACATTTGGACAAAAACCTACGATTTGTCCGGGAGGGAGCTCGACGCCCGATCGGGGGCAAAGACGGTCCTCTATGCACCTCACGGGAGTAGTAGGCCCTCGCAAAACTTTCTCGTCGCAGATTCCGACTATGTCGAAGTCCTGACCGAAATTGATATCCAGACACCTATCCCTGACGTGGTGAAGGAACGGCGCATCACCCGTGGATTTTTCTTCGTTGGCTGCCGCTTCAACGATCAGATGCTGCGCACCTACGCCAGACAGATCATGAAGCGCTCCCGCGGTCCCTATTGCACCGTAATGGACGCGGAAACCCTGACCAGAAACGAAGCGCGTTTCCTTGCGGCAAGCGGAATCACGGTGATCGACATGCCACTTAGTCAAGCGGCGGCTCGGCTTCTGGGAACGGGCAAGGCTGCAGGTTGTGGACAGGATTAAAATGGCGGTCGCCTTTGATGATGCGTCCTTCGGCTTTCCTCGAAGGCGCAAAATGCAGTCGGGAATACACCCGTGAACAGTGATGCTGTCGGCAGCGCAACGGACGCTCTGAATTCGTTGACCCATGTTGAAGCGGCGCGCTGGGGCCGGGATTTGAGTACGCTGTTGCGCATAACGCGTATGAATTTTCGGCATCCCTGGCAGGTCGCCTTCGCTATGGGCTCGACGATCATGGCGGCAATCCTCCAGTTGCTCATTCCCCAGCTTCTCGGCCGGGCTGTCGACCAGGCCCAGACAGCCATCGGGGGCGGTGTCGCCGGGAGCGCGGCAGGACAAGCGCTCTGGACCCCGGCTCTCCTGCTGCTCGCCGTCAGCGCGCTACGCGGCCTTTTCACGATGGCGCAGAACTATTTTGCCGAAGCCGTCGGGCATCATGTCGCGTACGAACTGCGGCTCGCCTACTACGACAAGATCCAGCGTCTCAGCTTTTCCTTTCACGATCGGGTCCATTCAGGCGATCTGATCACCATCGGAATGCTCGATCTCCAAGGCGTGCGGATGTATTTTTCCACCGCGCTCGTTCGCGTGGTCCTGCTCACCATGCTGATCGGGATCGGCGCTTACATGATGATCTCGATCGATCTCATGCTCGGCCTGGTCGCGCTGAGCTTCGTGCCTTTTGTCGCCTGGCGCTCATCGACCACACAGCTTAGGCTGCGCGCCACCTGGCTCGACCTCTATGAGCGCCTTTCGGTACTAAGCCGCGTGATGAAGGAAAATCTCGCAGGCATCCGCGTGGTCCGCGCTTTTGCGGCTCAATCCTATGAGATGCTGAAGTTCGACCGCGCTTCCAAGACCGCGCTCGGCCTCGCCAACGATCTCGTTGACATCTACGTACCCAGCACGTCGGCGATGACCTTGTCCTTCTTTTTCGCAATGGGATTGGTGCTTTGGATCGGTGGCAACAAGCTCATCGCTGGCGAGATCAGCGTCGGAACGATGGCGACCTTCCTGACCTTCATGACCATCCTGCAAATGCCAGTCCGCCAGATCGGCCTCATGGTCAATGCCTTTGCCCGCGCTTCCAGCTGCGGTTCGCGGCTTTTCGGTCTCCTCGATCAGGAGATCACGATCAGGGATGCTCTCGAGGCCAGACCGCTTGAGATAAGCGACGGCACTCTGCGCTTCCACAATGTCTCATTTGCGTACCCCAATGTCGAAAACCGCGCCATTCTGAAGAACCTCAGCTTTGAGGCCCGGAGAGGCGAGACGATCGCGATCGTCGGTCCGCAGGGTTCCGGCAAATCGACGATGGCTCATCTGATCCCCCGCTTTTACGACGTGACCGGTGGCGCCATCACGTTGGACGGCCAGGACATACGCAATGTCACCCTCGAGAGCCTTCGCAAGGCGGTTGCCGTTGTACAGCAGGATGCGTTCCTGTTCACCACCACGATTGAGAACAACATCGCTTATGGCGACCCCTGGGCGAAGAGACAGCGAATTGAACGCGCTGGCGAATTCGCCCAGCTCCACAACTACATCCTCGGGCTCCCAGCAGGGTATGAGACGGTCGTGGGCGAACGCGGCGTCTCTCTCTCTGGCGGCCAGCGCCAGCGTCTCACGATTGCTCGCACCATGATGCTGCGCCCCTCTGTCGTCGTTTTCGACGACTCGATGGCCGCGATCGATGCCGGCACCGAGCAGCGCATTCGCGCGGCGACGCGGCGCTTCGCCAAGGATCGGGTGACGATCATCATCGCGCACCGGCTGAGTGCGCTTCTGCATGCCGATCAGATCCTTTTTGTCGATAACGGCGAAATCGTAGAACGCGGCACGCATGAAGAGCTTCTGGCGAAGCGGGGACGCTACAGGGCCCTTTACGATCTCCAGACGCGCCCAGGTGATAGCATATGACCCAGTATGGGGGCGCCCGCTGATGGACCAGGGCCCCGGCGAACTCGAAGCCGACCGTGACGACGGCAGACGCCCTCCGCGCGCGGTCGTCGGCTCGCACCGGATCGAGGAGGAGATGTTCGGCCGGGCTTTCGACAAGAGCATCCTCCGCCGGATCTGGGGCTTCGTCCATCCCTATCGGGCAAAGGTAGTTGTCACGATTGTCGCGATGCTGATCTTCACCGGGACGCAGCTTCTCATCCCCTTGATCATCCGCTACGCGATCGACAACGGCATGAACCCGGCAGGGACCGATCGCTCAGCCCAGCTTGCGGCCGTCGGCGCGTTCCTTTCGGCGATTTTGGTCAATTTCGCCGCCGGTTACATGCAGGAAACCTTGGATGGGAAAATTGCCGAAACTGTCCTGTTCGACATCCGCCGCGCCATGTTTGGCCATCTGCAAAAGGTTTCGCTCTCTTTCATGGACAAGACTGAGGTCGGACGCCTGATGTCGCGGCTGCAAGGCGACGTTAACTCCATACAGGAGTTCCTGGAAACCTCGGTATATTCCCTAGGCGATGTTGCGCTTCTCTTCGGCATCGTTTTCGTAATGCTGTGGCTCGACTTTCGCCTCGGCCTCCTGACGCTGTCGGTTCTGCCGATCCTGGTGATCGTCCGCATTGTCTGGCTGCCGCGTGCCCGCGACGCCTTCATGGCTGCACACGAAACCAATTCCGTCGTCAATGGCGCGCTGGCCGAAGCCATTCACGGCGTGCGGACCATACAGTCGATGGATCGCCAGCAGGTGAATTTCATTCTTTTCGACGACCGGGCCCATGCCAACCTCAGGACCCAACTGATCGCTGCCAGATATGCACTGGTCATGGTGCCTATCGTCGATGGCCTCACGGGCCTCGCCTTGGCCGCCGTTATTGTGGTCGGCGGCTCGATGGTCGTGAATAGCCGTATAGATGTGGGCGTGTTGGTAGCCTACCTGTTTTACATCCAGCGCTTCTTTGACCCGATCCGCTCACTCACCTTGCAATATTCGATCATGCAGCGCGCCATGGCCTCAGGCAAGCGCCTGACCGATGTGCTCGATGTCAAGATCGATGTTCAGGACAAACCCAATGCCGAGGTACTTTCGCCCGAAATGGACGGCTCGGTCGAGTTTAGGGACGTCACATTCGGCTACGATCCGAACCGTTCGGTTCTGAAAAATGTCTCCTTCAGGGTCAACCCCGGCGAGACGGTCGCACTGGTCGGACCGAGCGGTTCTGGCAAATCGAGTGCGATGGCCCTGGTCCACCGCTTCTATGATGTTCAGCAGGGTCAGGTGCTGGTCGGCGGGCATGATGTGCGCGACCTCACCCAAGAATCGCTCGGCCGCCAGGTCGCCATGGTGCTGCAGGAGCCATTCCTGTTCACCGGGACGGTCTTCGAGAACATTCGATACCAGAAGACGGAAGCCACGCGCGACAAGGTGATCGAGGCGGCGACGGCGGTCGGCGCGCATGACTTCGTCATGAGCCTCGCCGACGGGTATGAGACCCAACTTGGCGAACGCGGCGACAACTTATCTCTTGGCCAGCGCCAGCTTATCAGTTTCGCCCGGGCCCTCGTCGCTGACGCCAAGATCCTCGTGCTCGACGAAGCGACCGCCAACATCGACAGCTACACGGAATTGCAGATTCAGAAGGCTCTGATCAAGCTGCTTGAAGGGCGGACTGGCCTCGTCATCGCCCACCGCCTCGCCACGATCCGGGGGGCCGACCGCATCATCGTGCTTCAGAATGGCCAAGTTGTTGCGACTGGCAACCACGATGAGCTAATAGCCATGGGCGGCCTGTATTCCAAACTCTACTATCTCAACTATGCCTCCTTCGACGACATCCCCGAACACGAGACCACCGTGCAAGCTGGCTCCCAGACCTGACTTTTTGGCGGCCTTGTGGTAGTGGCGTTGACTTTCGGGCGTGTCGGCGGACCACTCAGGCACCGCAGACGGCCAGCAGGCAGCATTCAAGGACAAGCACTCCTCGCAGTTCGTGAAGACCGGCTGCGAACGATTTCCTCCAGCATCGTATCCCGACCGCGGTGCACCCCATCATCGGGCGAGCTCGCTCCTGGTGGTGGCTGGGCGTAGCAAAGCCGCTCGCGAGCGCGCCCTCAACAGCGCCGAAGCGAGTGGCGGCTTTGCTACCGCCGGGCCGCTGATGAAGCTGGAGGCGCCGCACCGACGCCGCCCCGGGCGAGAAGAACCTCTGCGGCGGGCTATGGGCAACGGCTAGCGCGAGCGCGACGAGCAGACGCGTGCCTGCATTGTGACGCGCTCGGCCATCATCTCCTTAGGATCATGCAGGTTCACAAGATGGCCCAGACGCCAGCCAACGCACAAACCTGGTATTCTGTGCCGCCGGCTCGTCGTCAGTTTGGCCTCCCTCCCGATTGCCCGTCCCCACCACGTGCACGCTAGAGCACGTGGATGTGAGGGAGCGCTGTACAACGATTCAACCTCAGACTGCGAATTTCATGGTCAGCCAAGTCGAGCCATGATTTCGGATTGGATGGTCGTCGCAGTGTACAGGGAAGCATCTAGCGGCAGATTTCCAAATGCCAGTTGACAAAGCAGGTAGTTGGCACCTGCCTCTTCCAACTGACCTAACAGAGCTTTTCGCACAGATTCTGCTGATCCTACCACGCACAATTCACTCTCGACTGCCGCATCGAAGGTCAGCGGCAGGTTTGGTGGAGTGGGGATAGCGTTAAGCTCGTAAAGGAATTGGAAGCTCTTGAGCCAGCGTTCGTAAGCAGGTGCCGCGAGCGAATAGGCATGTGTGTCACAACGCCCAACCACGACCATGCGGAGCAATCCGATAAATTGCGCCTGATCCCCCGCGCCAGCGTTGTCCTCTCGATAGGCGCGGAACGCATCAGTAGTTTTGCGAACAGAAGAGGAAGGTCCTACACACGCGATATTGGTTCCATTCGCAGCCGCCCAAGCTGCGGACTCGGGTCGATTGGCAGCGACCCATGTCGGCGGATGTGGACGCTGATGAGGTCTTAGCGTCAAAGGAACGTCATTGAGATCAAAATGGCGGCCTTGATAGCATAGCGTGCCGACCTTCATCGGATTAACAAGTATTTCCATGAGGATTTCGCTGGCTTCAGCATAACGGCCCGGCACCGCGTCCGCACCAATCCCGAAGTAGCCCAATTCGATCGGGAGAGCACCGCGCCCTATGCCCAGTTCGAGCCTGCCACCGCTCAACTGGTCCAGCATACAGATCTCTTCGAACGCACGCAGCGGATGATAAAGCGCAAGCAGCATCACCAAGGGTCCGAGACGCAAGCGCCGGGTGCGCTGGGCGACGCTCGATAAGAACAGATTCGGCGATGGACCTCTCCCATGGGGAGTACAGTGGTGTTCTGCGAGATGATAGGCATAGAACCCTAGCTGATCGCACGCCTCTGCTAATATCAGGCGATCTTCGTACTGCCGACCGATGTCGCGGCCATCCTCGTCCAGATGATCGAAGATGCCGAACGCTAGGTTTGAAGGAAAGACGTTTGTCACTCGATAAGTCCCCGATTTTAAAAGCAGGCTGTTCTCTTGCTGGGATGACCAAGCAAGTCGGAAGAGATGTGTGTGATCGCCGATTAACGTCAGCGTAACGAAGAAGCAGAGCCTGACGCTTCCCTGCCCTTGGAGCTTGGCACCGTTAAGCTTCCAGCAATGTCGCCAGCGGCAGCAAGAAATGCATCCATCTGCTCTTTTGTGCCGATGCTGACGCGGATGCAGTGTTCCAAGCCTTTGTCCGGAAAAAACGCGACAAGTATCTTTTGCCTTTCCAATGCTGCTTGCCACCATGAGCCGTCCTGTCCCGCGGGCACACGGGCCAGCAAGAAATTTGCGCGGGAGGGCGTTACGGAAAATCCGAGTTGCGACAGCGCGACTGTCACTCGCTCTCGTTCATCCTTGATGTGCTTGTGGTTCTCTGCGTAGGCGCCGCGATGCGCAAGCACGCTGATACCAACGGCATGCCCGATGACGTTCATGTTGAAGACGTTCTGGATGTTTCGCAGCCTGCCAATAATTTCAGGGTGACCGAAACCGAAACCGACGCGAATGCCGGCGGCGGCATAGCTTTTCGAGAATGACCTCAAGATCAGAATGTTCGGATACTGGTTGATGAGGCGCAGGCCATGATCGGGTGCAAAGTCGACGTAGGCTTCATCAAGGACAACCAAGCGGTCTGATTGTGCTACGAGGCGTTCGATATCGCTTATCGGGAGGAATGTTCCGGTCGGATTGTTTGGATTGGCCAACATAATGAACTTGGCGTCTTTTGCCGGACCGGAAAGCAATTGCTCCATTGGCAGGGAATGAGCTTGACATCCGATTTCGAGAAACTCGGCGCCCTGAATCATGGCAAGTTTGCGGTTGAACGAAAACCCTGGCGACATCATCGCAACCTTGTCGCCAGGCGCGAGGAAAGCTCTGTAGATCAGTCCGAGCAGTTCAGACGACCCGTTGCCTGCGATGACCTGATCCCTGGAAACGCCATAGGTGCTGGACGCCGCTTCCCTCAAGCTGATGTTATCGTCATCCGGATATAGATACTGGCACTTGAGGGCCGCCACTGCACTTTGCATTATGATTGGCGGCAACGGAAACGGGTTCTCATTCGTATTCAGCTTGACAAAATTTCCGTCCGGTGCTGGTCCGTTGGACGGCAGAGCATCTAACTGTCGCGTCACTGGCGGAAGAGCCGAAAGCACAGTTTGCAGTTTTGCATCGGACATATTTTAACTCCGTTTTAGTCACCAGGGGCATCCGTATGAGCTCGCAACGAGAGCAACATGGCGGACAGGATTGACGATGGAAGCGTTGCCTCTCACACGATGGTCGCAACGCAGACACGGGAATTCGGCCAGGCTGTCCTCGATGAATCGAGTGGAAGCGGACGCGGACCTGCATCGCTGCCGCAAGGCGCTAAGCAGCTCAGCTCATCTCCTCGGTTTCAGATACGCTTGATCTCGACGCCGTATTTCCTCAGCACGTAGCCAATCTGGCGCGGGGTCAGTCCAAGGAGGCGCGCTGCCTTTGCCTGCACCCAGCCACATCTTTCCATGGCAGCAATGACGCGCTCTATGTCGGGGGTCCTCGCACCAATTGGGTGTGTTGCGCCGGCACGCGGGACTGTGGTCGCGGCCGAACAGGCTGCCGCATCCGGCGGCGTGGCCGGATTCGCTGACTCCGGCAGGATCGGCGCTGGTTGCATCGCGGCCTTGCCCGATCTGCACTTCCACAGCGCCTCGGCAAAGCATTGGCCTTGGGAGCAGGCAAAGTCGTTTCTCCCGATTGATAGTCCCTCGGCCAGGATCGCTGTCCGGTGCACGCAATTTTCAAGCTCGCGAATGTTGCCGGGAAACTCACATTTCATCAGCACTTCAATCGCACACGGATCGAAGGTAAGCGTACAGCCGTTCTCGTCGTTGAACTTCTTGAGAAACTCAGCTGCGAGCAGCGGAATATCGCTGCGCCTCTGGCGCAATGCTGGTACCAGCAAGGGAACCACGTTGATGCGGTAGTATAGGTCGGCGCGGAACTCATTCCTTGCAACCGCCTCTTCCAGGTTCCTGTTCGTGGCGGCAATCACGCGAACATCGACCTTGATGGTCTGATTGCTGCCGACGCGCTCAAACTCCTGCTCCTGCAGCACGCGCAGCAGCTTTGCCTGGAACGAGGCCGAGATCTCGCCAATCTCATCCAGAAACAACGTCCCCTTGTCAGCGAGCTCAAAGCGCCCCTTGCGGGAATTGAATGCGCTTGTGAAGGCACCCTTCTCATGACCGAACAATTCGGATTCCAGGACTGTCTCTGGGAGCGCTGCACAATTGAGTTTAACGAAGGGCCGCTTGGCGCGCGGCGACAACTCGTGAATTGCCTTGGCAGCCAGCTCCTTCCCGGTACCGGACTCGCCTCGCAACAGAACCGTGGTTTTTGCCTTGGCTACGATCGCGATCTTCTCCAGCAGCGCGCTTATCGCCGGACTGTCACCAATCATCCCCTCGACATGAACCTTTTTGCGCCGGGGTGCAGGGTGCTTAACATCGGAAAATTTCGTCTGCAGCCGATCTTCCAACTCCGGCGGTCGCTCGCGGTCCCCCGCGCAGAAGCGGTGCAACTTGACTGTCTGTCCCACCATGTTGGCAATCATGGTGAGCAGTCGGACATCGTAATCGAGCCGATAGCTTGACCTGCTTTCCAAAGCCCTGTCCACAGTCAGCGCGCCTACGGCGTTCCCATCAACACGAATGGGAACGCCGATGAACGACACGGTGTCGGAGGCCCCAAGCACCTCAATGTCAGCGGCAGTGAAGGCCGGATGCATCGCTATGTCGTCGGCGATGAGCGGCGTGTCCGTCGTCACAATCTGATCGATGGCGTTGCGCGGCACGCGCGACCGGGAGGGCTCATTGCTGTTCGTGTCGCAGTCGCTGGCCACGGTGATGTCCAGTCCGGCCTCGGCATCGCAGAGAGTGATGATGCCGTGCCGCATCTGCACTAACGAGTGCAGGAGATCAACGACCTTGGCCAACGTGAGTTCGAGCCGGGCGGGACCGGTGAGTATTTTCGATATTTCGAAGATTCCGGTGAGGGCGCGCTCGTGCAATGCCCCATTCGCAGGATTCGTCTCGGACGTTGGACAACCCCTTATCGCATCCGGCAGCGATATGCCGCACTCGCTGGCATTTTGTTCTGATTTGCGAATGTTGTGGTGCATGTGATCCTCGATCTCGCGCCATCAAACGTAGGCCGGCGGCATGTGCGCCCGCGACGTCGCGAGCAAGCGCGAAAATACTCCGACGTGAACTCGTGCCGCCGCCGTTTGGTCGAGTGCAAAGCGGATCGAACCCTGATGCATCGCTTGGCTCTCCCCTCCACGAAGCTTGGCCATGGTCTCGGCTTGCACCAAGGCAACCACACGTTGTTTTCAACAGACTGGAGCGAGGCGGGATAGTCAATCGAGCTTTCTTTCATTCGTGAAAGGAAACCTCGCGGCATATGATAGAATTCATCAATTCTGTTTTTGCCGTTGAACGACGGAAATACTTGCGCCGGCGATGCGGTGCCCGAGCGGCTGACCGCGCCGAGTGTAAAAGCCGGGCCGTGCCATTCACCAGCGCCCGCGACGGAGGGGCGGAAGTGATAATAACCGCCAACGGCACTGGTCGTTTGCGGCAACCGCCATTTTGCTCGAGTTGATCATACGGCGGCGGTGTCGCGTGTGAAGGCGCGAAGCTGGCGTCGAGTACGGCTTGGTAGGCGGTGCTCGCAATTTCCAGATCGCATCGTCGTGGTCAGCGCCAACGGCGTCAATCTCTACGTCTCGACGTGGCTTTCATGCAGCGGGAGCGCTGCAAAGAGCACAGCCATTCTCGGCTCTGATGCCACCGATGAACCGCGAGCCAGAGGGATCGACTGGCAGCACTCTGTCAGTGAACATCAACGGGTCGTGCTGGACCCTCGTCGTTCCCGCCTTGTGCCAGCGCATTCATTCCATCATGGGTGCCACGGCTATTCAGGGAAAGCGAAGCTCTCGGCCTCCTCTAGACCAACGGATTTCGTCATGTGGCGCAGGCGTTCCGGCGAGAGGAACTCGCCTCTCACAGCGCTTCCGAACAGGGGTAAGTTAGCCTGTCATCTGGACGGGCTTATGAACAGGCGACCTATTTGGTACGCGCTGGCGCCAGCGATGCGGCCCGGTCCAAAGCCGGCTAAAACGAGGAACCCACCACGCTCTGTGCAGCAAAACCGCTAGCCAGAGGGATCGACCGGCAGCACTCTGCCAGAGACCATCAAGGGCGTGCCGGACCGCGGCCATCCCGCTGGTCTGACACCGCATTCCTCCATCATTGGCGAGCCCACGTCAGTTCAGGTCATGCGGATTCATCTGGCATGGGTATTGCGGCGGCGTTGGTGCAGCGTTCGACCGGAGCGCCGCGATAGGGAGAAGCCCGGGAGAAGTCACGCCACCTCGATCCGGTCAGGGAGAGAGAAACAGTGTCAGCTGCACAAGTCCGCGGCGCGAGTCCCGCGCCCCGCAAACCCTTCTACACCAAGCTCTACGCCCAGGTGCTTGCCGCCATCGCGCTCGGCGTCGCAATTGGCTATTTTTATCCGGAGACCGGCGAGAGCCTGAAGCCGCTGGGTGATGCCTTCATCAAGCTGGTCAAGATGATCATCGCGCCTGTCATCTTCCTGACAATTGCCACCGGCATTGCCGGCATGAACGATCTTCATAAGGTCGGCCGGGTCGCCGGTAAAGCAATGGTCTATTTCCTCACCTTCTCGACGCTCGCGCTGATCGTCGGCCTCATCGTCGCCAATGTCGTCCAGCCTGGCGCCGGCCTCAACATTGATCCGGCCTCGCTCGATGTCCAGGCCGTGAATACCTATGCCGCAAAAGCCAGCGAGCAGTCGGTCACCGGCTTTCTGATGAACATCATCCCGCCAACGATCGTCGGTGCCTTCGCGGAAGGCGACATCCTGCAGGTGCTGTTCTTCTCGGTTCTGTTCGGCATGGCGCTTGCGATGGCCGGCGAGCCGGGCAAGCCTGTCGTTTGCTTCCTTCAGGCGCTCATCGCGCCTGTCTTCAAGCTCGTTGGAATTCTGATGAAGGCCGCGCCGATCGGCGCTTTTGGCGCAATGGCCTTCACCATCGGCAGATATGGCATCGGTTCGGTGGTCAACCTCGCGATGCTGGTCGCGACGTTCTATTTCACCGCCTTCCTCTTCGTGTTCGGGGTTCTCGGCGCGGTCTGTCGCTACAACGGCTTCTCGATCTGTTCTCTCATTCGCTACATCAAGGAAGAGCTGCTGCTTGTCCTCGCAACGTCCTCCTCGGAGGCGGCGCTCCCTTCGCTGATGCAGAAAATGGAGAAGGCGGGCGCCAGGCGTTCGGTTGTGGGTCTCGTCATCCCGGCCGGATACTCATTCAATCTGGACGGCACGAATATCTACATGACGCTGGCGGCCCTCTTCATCGCGCAGGCGACGAACACGGATCTGTCCATCGGCGATCAGGTGCTGCTGCTGCTCGTAGCAATGCTTTCCTCCAAGGGCGCTGCAGGTGTCACAGGCGCGGGCTTCATCACCCTGGCGGCTACGCTCGCCGTAGTTCCGAGTGTTCCCGTTGCTGGGATGGCACTGATACTCGGCATCGACCGCTTCATGTCCGAATGCCGGGCGCTGACGAATTGCGTCGGCAACGCAGTGGCATCCCTCGTCGTCGCCCGCTGGGAAGGAGAATTGGACCGAGCACAGATGAAAGCCGCCTTCTGCGGTCATCAGCTTGCCAAGGCATCAAACCGGCTACCCTCCTCCAAGTAAGGTGGGCGGCCCACGACCTGTTAAGTCGCCTAGCTGGTCACATGAACTGAACGACCGACCCGCAGCCTCTAAACGGCTCCTCACGGACCATGTAGCCGAAGCGCTAAATGTGTGAGTGCAAACCGTCACCGCCCTTTAAGCGAATGAGCCTTTCAGTATACCCGGCCGGTTTACGTCTGGAATGATGTTCGTCCAACACGCTGTTGGCCGTTCGTATGGGACGTTTTCACTTTGCCACCCGAAACCGAAACCCGTTAGGCGACAGAGAGCCGGCCGGCGTCAAAAAGATCAGAATAGGACCTATGACCAAGCGCCCCACAATTGCCGATCTCGCCCGCGAAGCCCGAGTCAGCGTAGCAACGATCGATCGGGTTCTGAACGCCCGCCATCCGGTGCGCGAGGAGACCGCGCGGCGGGTCCACGACGCCGCCCACGCGATCGGCTATCATGCTGCCGGGCTAATCAAGCAGCGCTTGCGGCGAGACCTACCGCACTACCGTCTGGGCTTCATCTTGAGAAAACCGGCCCAGCATTTCTACCAAGATTTTGCGCGCGAGGTCGAAGCATCGGTCAATTTGGCCCAGTCCTTCCACGGCATTCCGCTCGTCGAATTCGCCCCGTCACATATGCCGAGCGACCTGATCGCGCGGCTCAAGGATTTGGGCGCACGCTGCCATGCGATCGCGATGGTGGCACCGGACCACCCGAAAATTACAGCAGCGGTTGAGGACCTCAAGGCCAAAGGCATTCCGGTTTTCTCGCTGCTTTCCGACTTCGCCGCCGGCGTGCGACAGGGGTATATCGGCCTTAACAACCGCAAGGTGGGGCGCACGGCCGCTTGGATGGTGTCGAAGGTCGCAAAACGGCCCGGCAAAGTGGCGGTTTTTGTCGGCAGCCATCGTTTCCAGGGGCACGAGCTCCGTGACGTCGGCTTTCGCTCCTATTGCCGTGAGAACGCGCCCACGTTCGAGGTGCTGGATCCTGTCATGAACCTCGAGAAACGGCAGATCACCTACGAGGCAACGCTTGATCTCATGCAGCGAGAGCCCGAGCTCGTCGGCTTCTATGTCGCCGGCGGCGGCATGGAGGGCGCCATCTCCGCGCTCCGAGAAGAGGGCAAAAGTCGCGATCTCGTCGCGATCGTGAATGAAATCACGCCGGAGTCTCGGGCGGCGCTCGCAGATAATATCGTCACGATGGCGGTCGCCACGCCAATGCGCCGACTTTGCCGGGAGCTGATAACGCTGATGACGCGGGCTATCGAGACCGGCACCGCTGAAACACCCGGACAGACATTTCTCCCGTTCGACATCCATCTGCCGGAAAATATATGAAACTCATGGACTCTATCGTGAGCGGGGAGTTTCCTTTCATAAACGAGAGAAAGTTGAATGATGATCCCATCCCGCGGGGTGGCCGCACCCACGGACCTCAGCCGGGCAGAATGTAGCGCCGATTAGACGAACGGATCGGCCACGCGTTCAGGCAGAAGCGCGGGGTCAATTGCCTGGGTCCGCAGCGTCAAGCTCGACCGGCTTCATTGCCAAGTGCCCGACTTTCTCGGTGCAGGGGACTGTCGTCGACGCCAGTAGCCGAGCGAGGCTGGCACAGATGATCGACCACGTGGACCGCCATCTCCTCGCCTGGCCGCGCGTGAAAAGCCGCGGCAAGGCCTGCGACGTTGGCAATTAAGTGGGGCTGAGCATCTTCTGGGACTCCGCAAGCAAAATCGGAGGCGGCAGTCAATTCAGTAGCAACCCCGGGCGTGTGTTCTGCTCGTTCCTGGCCCTCGTACTTGACAAGCAACTGCGCCGCTCTGCTGGGCAAAGGCCCGGTGTTTAAGTGGGGCTTAACATCTTCCGGGACTTCGCACGTGAAATCGAGGTGGCAGTCGGTACCAACAACCGCAAGGTCGGATCGGCGTGCCCGAGACGCTCATTGATTTCAGGCAAAGGCGCCAGGCGAGATGCCTCCTGCAACATCATTTCCCGCATCCACATGCTTGCCGGATCAGTATTGTGAAGCTCAGGCCACTGGACGGCCTCCGTGAATGCGGGAGGAGGAAGTGGCGGCGGAAGTTGGACAATCCGCAGGGGTGTTGTTTTTGCGAAATGCTGCGCCAGCCGTAAGGGCATGGTCCCGATGCGGTTGCTGCCTGACAGGACGGGCGCGATCAGGCTAAAGCCCTGTACGACGACCTCGACACGTCTCTCGAAACCGTGCTCGAGCAAATACCATTCCTCCATGGTGGGCTGCCGGGTGTGCCTGAATTTGAGCACGACATGCCCCATGGACAAGTATCGCTCGAATGTAAGTGGCTCTGACAGCTGCTTGTTCGTGCCGCAGCCTACGCATACGAGCATATCTTCGAACAGGGCTGCGCGAGGATGTTTCGACATGAACACTTCCGGCATAATCAGAAAATCAAGGTCGCCGCGCCGGAGAAGCTCCTCGGGGTCGTCGCAAATAGGCAGACATTCAAAGCGAACGGCGGGAGCTTCCCGCGCAGCACGCTCTACGATCTTCTTAAAAAATACGAGCGTGATGTAATCGGAAAGCATCATTCGGAAGAGACGATCCGATTGGGCCGGGTTGAAAGCGTCGGAGGAAATAATCGATAGCTGGATGTGCAGCAATGCCTCCCGGACTGCTGTGGCGAGCCCGTCGGCGCGCGGTGTCAAAATGAGCTCGCGGCCGTTCATCGTAAATAGCTCATCGTTGAAATAGGCGCGTAACCGAGCAACGGCGGCGCTCATGGCCGGCTGGCTCAGGTTGATACTGCGAGCCGCGGCAGTGACTTTACGCTCCCTCATCAGAGCGTCCAGCACAACGAGGAGATTTAGATCGAGTCCCTTGAAACGCATGTCATGTTCTATCCAACGTGTGGATGCGTATCATTCAAACAATCAATTTTACGAATTTACGAGCCATGCATTAGAGGAACGTTAATGAGCGACGTCAAGCTCAAATCGACGACACGGGCCGGAACTTCGAGAGAGCGTCTGGCTCACCTTCGCCAACGACAACGGCTGAATGCAGCCAACAGCGCCGCTTTGGTCGGGTAATGCGGCCGCAAAAACTAATATGAAGAGAGGTCCTGAATGCGCCACCAGGTGCAGTGGAAGTTGTGCTGGGAAAACGAGTTGCAGCTCTCCGATCACGTTGAGCTCGCCGAGTTCTTTCGTGATACGTACGGGCCGACTGGGGCGTCGAACGCAGAACCGTTCGAAGGTAGTCGAAGCTGGGCCGGAGCCAGGCCTGAACTCCGCGTGATCGCCTATGATTCAAGTGGTGTAGCGGCTCACATGGGCATACTGCGCCGTTTCATCAAGGTTGACGCGGTCGACCTGTTGGTGGCTGAGCTGGGCCTGTACGGGGTACGTCCGGACCTTGAGGGTCTCGGAATCGCCCATTCAATCCATGTCATGCTTCCAATACTGCAGGAGCTTGGCGTTCCATTCGCTTTCGGAACGGTCCGGGACGCGCTGCGGAATCATGTTGAGAGGTTCGGGCGGCGATACAGGCCTTTGGCCGTTTTGTCGGGAATTCGCGTGCGCTCCACCCGACCAGAGGCCCGCCTCGACCTGCCGCCCACACGCATCGATGACGCACTCACCATTGTTCTGCCGGTTGGACGGCCGATCAGCGAATGGCCCACGGGCACGATGATAGATCGGAACGGACCAGAGCTATGAGCCGTCCCGATTGCTTGTACGAAGTGCGCCGTGAGTGCTCTGACGGCACCGGCCGTCGCAGCGTTTATCTGACGTTTGACGACGGTCCCAATCCACTGTTCACACCGGAGATTCTCGATGTGCTGGCAGAGCAGCGGGTGCCGGCGACTTTCTTCGTCATCGGCGCCTACGCCTTAGAGCACCCAGATCTAATCCAACGGATGGTCGCAGAAGGGCACGAGGTAGGCAACCACACGATGTCTCATCCGGATCTGTACCAATGCGGTTTCGGCGAAGTGCAACGTGAGGTCTTTGAAGCGAACGACGCCATCATGAGAGCGTGCCCGCAGGCCTCGGTGCGCTATGTTCGCGCGCCCTACGGCGCCTGGAGCGAAGAAGTCTTCACAGCCTCACAGATCGCCGGGCTGGCGGCCCTCCATTGGTCCGTCGACCCTCGAGATTGGTCTCGCCCTGGGGTCGACGCGATTATCGATAAAGTGCTCGCCTCTGTCCGGCCGGGCGCAATCGTACTCTTGCACGACGGATGCCCTCCCGGCGAGTTAAGCCAGGGCGCTCACGCCGGTCTGCGCGACCAGACGGTCACGGCGCTGTCCCGGCTGATTCCAGCATTGCGTGAGCGCGGATTTGTAATCCGCTCACTTCCTCAACATCACTGAACAAACGAGATCCCATGACTCTTCTTGGTACAACCAGCACTGTGGCCATATCGCTTTATGCGCTGCTCTCGACTGCTTATAAGAGCATGCAGGGGATTTATGCTCTGCCGACAAACGACTCATCGGCGTTCGAGGTTCTCGTCGGCTCCGATCAACTGCCCAGCGTGGATGTCATCGTCCCCTGCTTCAACGAGGATCCGCGCACGCTTTCAGAGTGCCTGGCTTCCATTGCCGACCAAGAATACGCCGGAAGACTTCGGGTCTATGTGGTTGATGACGGTTCTGGAAATCGCGAAGCCTTAGGAACTGTCCACGAAGCCTACGCGCGCGACCCCAGGTTCGACATCATTTTGCTTCCCGAGAATGTTGGAAAGCGCAAGGCGCAGATCGCCGCGATACGCCGCTCATCAGGGGATCTGGTGCTTAACGTTGATTCAGACACGTTACTCGCGTCCGACGTCATTGCCAAGCTTGTACCGAAAATGCGAGATTCAGCGGTCGGCGCAGTCATGGGTCAGTTGACGGCCAGTAACCGGACCGAGAGCTGGCTGACCAGGCTGATAGACATGGAGTACTGGCTGGCTTGCAACGAGGAGCGCGCGGCGCAGGCTCGCTTCGGTGCCGTTATGTGCTGTTGCGGCCCATGTGCCATGTACCGCCGGTCTGCGCTCCTTTTATTACTGGACCAGTACGAGTCGCAGTTTTTTCGGGGCAAGCCAAGCGACTTCGGTGAGGATCGCCATCTTACTATCCTGATGCTGAAAGCAGGCTTTCGAACCGAGTACGTTCCGAGCGCCATCGCGGCCACAGTCGTCCCGAACAGACTCGGACCGTATCTGCGCCAACAACTCCGTTGGGCACGAAGCACATTCCGGGACACGCTGCTTGGGCTGCGCTTGCTGCCCAGCCTGAATAGCTATCTCACGTTGGACGTGGTCGGACAGAATCTCGGCGCGCTACTCCTCGCCGTATCGGTATTAACGGGCCTCGCACATTTCGCACTGACAGGCTCTGTGCCTTGGTGGACAGGACTGATGATTGTGTCCATGACCATGCTCCGATGCAGCGTGGTAGCAGTTCGTGCCCGACAGTTTCGATTTCTGGGCTTTTCGCTGCACACGTTCATCAACATCTTTCTCTTGCTTCCGTTGAAAGCCTACGCGCTGTGTACATTGAGCAATAGCGATTGGCTGTCGCGAGGCTCTGCTGTCGCTACATCGAACACTGGGGCAAAACAGGCCCCCACCCAAACTCCGATCACTGGTTCCAGCAGGGCAGAATTCTCGCCGCATGCGGCTCCGCTTCGCAGGCTCAATCTTGCGCGGGATTCTTCGGAATTAGTGCTGTCGGGCAACATTTGCGGCGACGAGTGATCGCTAATTACTTAGTGGACGAGAGGTGCACGAGTTTGACCCCGAACGTGAATCATCAGTTGCTTGATCGGGAATTGGCCGCAGACGATCCGTGGCTTCTCGACGGCAATCCGTTCGAGCGGAAGCGCCACACGCAAATGCTCCAGCTGGCGCTTGCCCAAGGCTCCATTTCAAATGCCCTCGAAGTCGGGTGCGCTGCCGGCGCATTCACGGAAAAACTAGCCCCCTACTGCCAAGGGCTCACCGTCATCGATGTCGTGGCGCAAGCGATTGCTCGAGCACGTCAACGGATAAACGAGCCGTCGCGCATCAACTGGATAGTCTCCGATGTTCAACAGTTTTCGACCGACGAGTTGTTTGACCTGATCGTTGTGGCGGAGGTCCTCTACTATCTCGAAGACATAGCCGAGATGCGCGCGGCCGTCAAAAACCTGGTGCGGGTGCTTGCGCCTGGCGGGCATCTGATCTTCGGATCGGCAAGGGATGCTAATTGCCGTCGCTGGGGTCACGCCGCTGGTGCTGAGCCGGTCATCGCCATGCTGAACGAAACGTTGATCGAGGTAGAGCGTCTTGAGTGTCGGGGCGAGTCGGTCAACGAAGACTGCTTGCTCGTCCGTTTCCGAAACCCGCTTTCCGCTTCCTGATGATCGAATCTATCGCCGTTAACCTGGAGACACTATGCGCATCTTTGGTATCAAGCTGACCCATGATGGGGCGATCGCCCTGGTCGAGGATGGACGGCTCGTCTTCTGCGTTGACCAGGAAAAGCGGCACAACGATCCGCGTTACCAAGCCATCGATAATCTCTACGCAATTGTCGCCGCTTTACCGGAACAGGGGCTAAATCCTTGTGACGTCGATCAGTTCGTTATCGACGGCTGGGATGGCGAAGACGAGTCACAGTTTCAGGTCCGGCAGGCAACCAAGCAACCGCCAGTCTTGGCGTCCCTCTCGGTAAAATGAACCCATGTCCATGGTAGCGATCGATCTTACTGACGTAAGCAAAACTTATGACAAGCTCGTTGTCGACAGGCTGTCGTTCCGCGTTGCGGCGGGGGAATGCTTCGGGCTCTTGGGACCGAACGGCGCGGGCAAAAGCACGATTGCGCGTATGGTCCTCGGCATGACATCGCCCGATGCGGGGAAGATTACTGTGCTCGGCGTTCCAGTGCCGGCGCGCGCGCGTTTGGCACGTATGCGCATCGGCGTGGTCCCGCAGTTCGACAATCTTGATACCGCGTTCACTGTACGCGAGAACCTGTTGGTGTTCGGGCGCTACTTCCGGATGAGCAGACGCCAGATCGATGCGGTCATACCATCGCTGCTTGAGTTCGCCCGCCTCGAGAACAAAGCGGATGCGCGCGTCGCCGAACTGTCCGGCGGCATGAAGCGGCGCCTGACGCTCGCGCGTGCGCTGATCAATGACCCGCACTTGCTGGTGATGGACGAGCCGACCACCGGCCTCGATCCGCAGGCCCGCCACCTGATCTGGGAACGGCTGCGATCGCTGCTGGCGCGGGGCAAGACTATTCTTTTGACTACCCATTTCATGGAAGAGGCCGAGCGGCTGTGCGATCGGCTGTGCGTTATGGAGGAGGGGCGCAAGATCGCCGAAGGCCGCCCGTCCGCACTCATTGACGAGCAGATCGGCTGTGACGTGGTCGAGGTCTACGGCGGCAATCCGCATGAACTGGGTGCGCTGATCCGGCCGTACGCACAGCGCATCGAGGTGAGCGGTGAGACGCTTTTTTGCTATGCACCCGATCCGGAGCAGGTGCTGGCGCAGCTACGCGGGCGCGCGGGTCTACGCCTTCTGCAGCGTCCCCCCAATCTCGAGGATGTGTTTTTGCGGCTAACCGGGCGCGAGATGGAGGACTGAACAATGGGCGAACGTTATGCGGCGGGCATGCCCGCCAATGCGTGGAATTGGGTCGCGGTTTGGCGCCGCAACTATCTTGGATGGAAGAAAATCGGGCTTGCATCGGTGCTCGGCAACCTCGCCGATCCGATGATCTATCTGTTCGGTCTCGGCTTTGGAATCGGAACAATGATAGGTCCTGTTGAGGGCACTTCGTACATTGCGTTTCTCGCGGCTGGCATGGTTGCCACAAGCGCGATGGCATCGGCGACCGCTGAAACGGTTTACGGGAGTTTCGGCCGCATGGGCGACCAGCGCACCTGGGAAGGAATGCTATGCACTCAGCTGACGCTCGGCGATATCTTACTCGGCGAATTGGCCTGGGCAGCCACCAAGGCCCTGATGGCGGGCACAGCAATCACTATTGTTGCGACCACGCTAGGCTACGCATCGTGGCCATCCATCCTCTGCTTGCTGCCAGTCATCGCTCTCAGTGGCCTCGCCTTCGCGAGTCTAGCGATGGTCGTCACGGCGCTTGCGCCCAGTTATGAATATTTCATATTTTATAATACCCTTGTTATAACACCCATGCTCTTCCTTTGCGGCGCGATGTTTCCGGTCAACCAATTGCCCGGCGCTTTTCAGGACGTCGCCTCCTTGTTGCCCCTCGCACATGCAATTGACCTCATTCGTCCGGCGATGCTTGGCCGTCCGGCCGGCAGCATGGGCCTGCATATCGGCGCGCTTTGCATATACACGGTTTTGCCGTTCTTCCTATCGGTTGCTCTGTTTCGTCGTCGGCTGATGCGTTGACGCTCTCACCATTCGTGAAATTGATTGTTTGGGCGATACCCATCCACGGGTCGGATAGGTCAATGCATGCGTTTTAAGGGACTCGATCTAAATCTCCTCGTTGTGCTGGACGCTTTGATCAGGGAGCGTAAAGTCACCGCCGCAGCCCGCAGCATTAACCTGAGTCAGCCGGCCATGAGCGCCGCCGTCGGTCGGTTACGCGCCTATTTCAGCGATGAGCTATTTACGATGAACGGCCGCGAACTCATTTTGACACCGCGCGCGGAGGGGCTCGCCACAGCAGTCCGGGAGGCATTGCTGCACATCCAGCTGTCGATTATTTCCTGGGACCCCTTTAACCCGGTCGGATCGGATCGTCGCTTCCGCATCATCCTTTCCGATTACCTCACACTCGTATTTTTTAAGAAGATCGTAAAGCGTGCTGCGCAGGAAGCTCCCGCCGTCCGCTTCGAATGTCTGCCTATTTCCGACGACCCCGAGGAGCTTCTCCGGCGCGGCGACGTTGATTTTCTGATTATGCCGGAAGTGTTCATGTCGAAACATCCTCGCGCAGCCCTGTTCGAAGATATGCTCGTATGCGTAGGCTGCGGCACGAACAAGCAGCTGTCAGAGCCACTTACATTCGACCGATACTTGTCGATGGGGCAGGTTGTGCTTAAATTCGGGGACACCCGGCAGCCCTCCATCGAGGAATGGTATTTGCTCGAGAACGGTTTCGAGAGACGTATCGAGGTCGTCGTACACGCCTTTAGCATGATCCCGCCCCTTCTATCAGGCACCAGCCGCATCGGGACCATGCCGTTGCGGCTGGCGCAGCATTTCGCGAAATTAACACCCTTGCGGATTGTCGAACTTCCGCCGCCACTTCCTGCCGCATTCACGGAGGCCATCCAATGGCCTGCGCTTCACAATAATGATCCGGCAAGCCTATGGATGCGGGAAATGATGTTGCAGGAGGCATCTCGTATGATTGCCCTGCCTAAGAGCACCGGACGTCTCAGTTGTCGGCCGAATTGAGAAACTGACCCCTCGGTTATGAGAGGAGGCATGGATGGCGATTGGGATTGGGCGATTCCTGCATTGTCGAGAACGATGCAGGGAGAGCAGATCCTTCAGCCTGAAGAGGTGGCAGCGATGCTGCGGCGGCATGAGGTTGGCGGGGAACCGACGGGCGAAGGAATTCGGGTGCGCGCGCAACACCATGCATCGGCATCTAAGCGAGGGCGGGACTGTTCCGTTTCGCAAGCCCGTGCGGCCGACGGCGTTTGACGGACTGGACGATTGGCTGCGGGAGCGCTTCTTCCCCCATGGGTCGAGCCGGAGACGATCTCGACCCGCTCCAGATGCACCGGGAACGCCTTGCGCGGTCGCGCAGCACGTCGCGGCTCGCCTGTCGGTCTTGCGGCCTTGCGGCCTCGAGTTCGGACTCAATCGCGCCGAGCCCGGTCTGGATTCGAAGGCGAAGGCCTGCTGGGCACGTTCGAGCTTCTCGGAGCTGCGACCGAAGCGCCGCGCTCCAGCTGCTTGACGATCCCTGAAGGTCGGCGAGCCTCTCCTGGGCACGCTCGTTGAGTGTCGCCATCCGGACGATCTCGGCCTTGAGTGTTCGCTCCGGAGTTGTTGCAGTTCGGCCTTCTCCGCCGCCATGGGGACGAATATCGCCTTGAGCGGAACGATTTCGTGGAGACGGGCCAAAGCGCTTCTCTTCATGACGCCGACAAAAGCTTATTTTGCACGGCCAGAGGCCCGCCTTTTGCGCCTGAGTCACTTCGCCACGGCCTATCCGGCCAACGTCGGACGCCGTCTCCGTTCGGCTTAAGCGCGCCAGTCCATGCCTTCGACGAGCGCCATCAGTTGGGCGCGGCAAGCCGGATCACGCCGTTCTCCACCCGCGGCCAGCGGAACTTGTCCTCGTCCAGCGAGGCGCAGGTCGGGGAGTATGGTGAGCGCAAGGTGGCGGCTGAACAGGAACTGCGACGGATCGATATCGTCGCGCCGCAGTCAGGCACCATTCAACAACTCGCAGTTCATACGGTCGGCGGAGTGATTACGCCCGCCGATCCGATCATGCTAATCGTGCCGGAAGGCGACGATCTTGCGCTGGAAGTACGGATCACCCCGAAGGACATCGACCAAATCCAGCTTGGTCACAAGGCCGTGCTGCGGATGTCAGCCTTCAATCTGAGAACCACGCCGGAATTGAACGGATATGTCAGCCGGATCGCAGCCGATCTGGCGACGGACGAAAAAAACGGCATTTCGTATTACCTGGTGCGTCTATCGGTTCCGCATGCGGAACTGACGAAGCTCAAGGACCTGACGCTCGTGCCCGGCATGCCGGCCGAAGCGATGGTCCAGACGGGCGAGCGTACGGCGCTTTCCTATTTTGTGAAGCCGCTGTCGGACCAAATCAGTCGGGCATTCCACGAGGAATGAAAGTAATTCTATTAGCTTGGCGTAGGCCGCGTCGCGTAGAGCCCGTGCGGCCGACGTGCGGAAGCTGTCGTTCCGAGATCCTTGAACTCGCGGCTCGCGCGAACGCGCTCCCTAATGTTCCATTGCTCGCAATGGGCAGTGCTGGCGAGATACTCGGCAACACAGCCCTATGCCTGTTCTTCCGAGGCCGGCTTGACGGTGAGCGAATGCGTAACGCAGCTGTGAGGACCCGTCAGTTGTCGTTTCAGCTCGGCTTCGTCAACTTCGACAGCCTGTCGGCGAAAGGCGCTATCACGAGGCCATTGGCGGCAAATTGCCCTCCCCTTGTTGCGCGGTAGCAGCATGCGTGTCGGGGAAGGAACCGTCTCCGGCCCCCATTCATCGCTGAGGCCGCGCCGTACCCGCCGCCACCGGAACTTGTCCACGTCCAGCGCTTACGGTGCGGGTATGCCGGCGTCGAGCAAACAGAGAGAGATTTGGGCCCAACCAGGGCGGCCGGTTACCAAGTTTTCCTCGTCCGCTTGAGTGTGAATGTTCGGGTCGATCGTCTGGGCGCGTCCCCGCCGCCTGCGAGCCCGCTACTGCTCAGCGGAAGGGCGAAGTGAACGTGAATGCATCCATTTCGTAAATGTGTGTCTATCCAAGCAATCGATTTCTCTAATTACCCGATGAGCAATATGAACGCGTCAGGCAGGGTGCATCATCAGGAGTATTTTTCGATGGCAAACATTATCAAGGGTAGCCCGGATGCCGAAACACTCCTCGGCACCAAGGGTGAAGATTGGATGGAGGGTTTCCAGGGCGGTGACTGGATTGACGGTCGTGGCGGCAACGACGAGATCTCGGCTGGCCCGGGCAGTGACCGAGCCCTTGGCGGCGAGGGTAACGACCGCATCTTCGGCGGAGAAGGCTGGGACGATCTCTCCGGCGACAACGGCCGCTTCAACGCGCGCATCTCCGGTGAGGACAATGACAGGCTCAGCGGCGGTCCCGGCCAGGATGTCCTCTACGTGGGTGACGGCCAGGATACGTTGACCGGGGGCACCGACAATGACACGTTCGTGTTCCAGTTCCACAATCCGGTGCCTGGGGTCGATCCGAGTGTCGGGTCGAAGCCGGACATTACCACTATCACCGATTTCAACCCGGCGGAGGACAAGTTCGCCTTCGATGCGGTGGGCCTCTACAACGACGGTTTTGGCGCGAACTTCGTCAACAACGCCAGTATACAGTCCGGCTACCCGGTGAGCAGCTTCTACAGTGGCGCGGCCTCGGGTGCGAACGGCGAACATGTCGTGGTAATCACTGGCGAATCTTTCAACTCTGCTAATGAGGCAGCGCGTGCGATCTCCGGCGAGCACGCCGGCGACATCATTGTCTACCAAAGCAGCTACACCGACAGAGTCGCAACTCTGGCCTATGTCACCGCCGACGGCAGCGCGCACGAGTTCGCCCACCTGGGCGGTGTGGTCACCGTGGCCGACCTAGGCCTGACCGCGTCGGACTTCACCTTCGTTTGATCCAGAAAACCGATACGGAACCGCGCCCCGCCCCCCTGGGCGGGCGCTTTCCCGTTTCCGCTACTTGCCATGGGCCGGGGCGGCCGAGGGGCGCCCGGGAGCAGTTGCAGCGTGGATAGCTTGACGAAGCCCTGCGCGTCGCGCTGGTCGTGCACCGAAATCTCCTGAAAGTGTGGAGGCGGAAGCCTGTCCGGGCCCTTGCGGCCGGCCACGATGACGTTGCCCTTCCAAACCTTCAGCCGGACGGTTTGTTGACCCGCTCCATTAAATGCCGGGACCAAACATATTCGGCGGGAGCACTGATCCTGAACCAGCGAGCGGATGCAGTCGGTCGCCGGTCGGGGAGCAATATGGGGCTGAGTCGCCAGCCTCCGGAACTTACGTGAGAAGCCATTCCTTGAAGGATTCAGCTTTGAGACCTTTCCCTCTGAGTTCCGCTATTTGGGGCGTTGTGTTGATCAGCGGCGCGGTCAACGTGCTTGCGCTGATCTCGCCGCTGTTCATGCTTCAGGTCTATGACCGCGTTCTGGCAAGTGGCAGCGTATCGACGCTGGTGGGGCTCGTCGTGCTTGCTGCGGGGCTTTATGCGTTCCAATGCCTGCTCGACATTTTGCGCGCCCGCGTGCTGCTGCGGATTGGCGAGCGTTTCGATGGAGAGTTTTCCGGACGCGTTCACGATGCGATCGTTCGCCTTCCGCTTTCAACGCGCATGCCGGGCGACGGCTTGCAGCCGCTTCGCGATCTCGACAATGTTCGCGGCTTCTTGGGTGGAAACGGTCCGACAGCGTTCTTCGATCTGCCATGGATGCTGTTTTATCTTGGCATTTGCTTCCTCCTTCATTTCTGGATCGGCATGACGGCACTTATCGGGGCGGTCGGCCTCACATCTCTGACACTCCTTGCCAACACTCTCTCGCAACGGCCGATAAGCGATACCGTTGCCCACAACATGGCACGCAATGGTCTGCTGCAAGCAGCGCGTTGCAATGCCGAGGTCGTGCAAGCTCTCGGCCTTGGAAAGCGGATCGCTGCCCGATGGCAAAAGGCCAATGCCAAGTGTCTGGCCGCCAACCGGAAAGCTGGGGACGTGGCAGGTGGGCTGGGTGCCATTTCAAAATCGCTGCGCGTGCTGCTGCAATCGGCCATTCTTGCCGTCGGCGCGTACCTTGTCATCAGACAGGAGGCTACGGCCGGGGTTATGATTGCCAGTTCGATCATGATGGGGCGTGCGCTGGCTCCGGTCGATCTGGCCATTTTAAGCTGGAAACCTTTCCTCATGGCGCGCCAGGGTTGGGCGCGGCTGGAGGACCTCTTGGAAAAGGTTCCTGAATCCGCTCCTGTTATGCCAATGCCTGCACCTGAACGCGAACTGCGCCTCGAAAGCGTGACAATCGTTCCGCCCGGCGAAAGGAAGCCGACCGTGACCGGCCTTGCGTTTGCCATTCAGGCGGGAAGCGCACTCGGGATCATCGGTGCATCGGGCTCGGGCAAGTCGACACTCTCGCGCGCCATCGTCGGCGCATGGGCGCCGGTCGCCGGAAAGGTTCGCATCGACAGCGCAAGCCTCGATCAATGGGACCGGGAAGCACTAGGCCGTCATATCGGCTATCTGCCGCAAGGTGTTGAACTGTTCGACGGCACCATTGCCGAAAACATTGCTCGTTTTGAAGATAATCCTGACCCTGACGCTATTGTCGCCGCGGCGAAGGCAGCGGGCACGCACGAACTGATCCTCCGATTTGAGCACGGCTACGAAACTCCGATCGGTGAGGCCGGATCGGCACTTTCCGCCGGGCAGCGCCAGCGTATCGGTCTTGCCCGTGCTCTTTATCGAGACCCTTTCCTTGTTGTGCTGGATGAACCCAATGCCAATCTCGACGCGGAAGGCGAGGCTGCGGTCGTTAAGGCGATCGCCTCCGTGCGCGAGCGCAAGGGCATTGCGGTTGTCGTCGCCCATCGGCCGAGCGCCATCCGCGCCGTGGATTTGGTGTTGGTGATGGAAGGTGGACGGCAGCGAGCATTCGGTGCGCGTGATGAAGCACTTTCCAAAGTCCTGAAGGGGACAGCGATGGCACGAGGCGCTGGCGTCAAGGCCATCGAATCTACACAGGATCATGTGGGAGAGCGCGCTGACATGGAGGATCCCGGTGTCCGGCATTCATCAGAACAATGACGTTTCCAGCTCCATTCGCCGCCACCTGGTGGCGGGCCTTCTGGCGAGCGTAATCTTTGTGGGAGGAGCCGGAGCCTGGGCGGCCTTCACGAATCTCTCCGGTGCGGTTGTCGCGTCCGGACACTTTGTCGTCGATTCCTATGTCAAGAAGGTGCAGCACCCGACCGGCGGGGTGGTGGGAGAAATCCTGGTGCGCGAAGGCGATAAAGTGAAAGCCGGCGACATCCTCATGCGGCTCGATGCCACCCAGACGCGCGCCAATCTCGCCATAGTCACCAAGCGGCTCGATGAGCTCGCCGCCTACCAGGCAAGACTCGATGCTGAACGTGACGATCTCGCGGAGATCGCCTTCCCGGACTGGCTGCTCGTCCGAAGAGATGTTCCGGACGTAGCTTCGGCAATACATAGCGAGACGCTGCTGTTCGAATTCCGCAGACAATCCCGCGACGGAAAGCAGGCGCAACTGGCGGAACACATTACTCAATATCACCACGAGATCGAAGGATTCGAGGCGCAGGAAATTGCCTGTGAAAAAAGGATCGAGGTTCTCCTTAAGGAAATTGCTGTTCTGAGTGGGCTGCGCGACCAAGGCATTGTCTCGGACCAACGGTTGAACAGCCTGAAGATCCAGGTTGCCACTTTCGGTGGCGAACGCGGTGAGAAGATCGCACATCAGGCACAGACAGCAGCCCGCATAGCCGAAACGCGCCTGCAGATCCCGCAGATCGATCAGGATTTCAAGACCGAAGTCGGCCAGGAGCTCAGAGAGGTTCAGGCGCAGATCGGGGAGTATGGTGAGCGCAAGGTGGCGGCTGAACAGGAACTGCGACGGATCGATATCGTCGCGCCGCAGTCAGGCACCATTCAACAACTCGCAGTTCATACGGTCGGCGGAGTGATTACGCCCGCCGATCCGATCATGCTAATCGTGCCGGAAGGCGACGATCTTGCGCTGGAAGTACGGATCACCCCGAAGGACATCGACCAAATCCAGCTTGGTCACAAGGCCGTGCTGCGGATGTCAGCCTTCAATCTGAGAACCACGCCGGAATTGAACGGATATGTCAGCCGGATCGCAGCCGATCTGGCGACGGACGAAAAAAACGGCATTTCGTATTACCTGGTGCGTCTATCGGTTCCGCATGCGGAACTGACGAAGCTCAAGGACCTGACGCTCGTGCCCGGCATGCCGGCCGAAGCGATGGTCCAGACGGGCGAGCGTACGGCGCTTTCCTATTTTGTGAAGCCGCTGTCGGACCAAATCAGTCGGGCATTCCACGAGGAATGAAAGTAATCCACAGAAATATATTGTTGGTATTTATGTTGGTTGTTCGCAGGCTACGTGGGTAGTAACATCCTGAAAGTACTGGCATAATTTCCTCACTTGGATTCCGCCTCTGGCACCATTTTCCAGACAATATCAATGACTTAATCGTTGGACGCTTAGCCGTCTTGCGCGCCGTCAAGACCCTGCCCACTACGTCAGATACGACCGCCTTTCCGGCCTTAATTCTAATCATCTGGCTACCGACGCCGCGCACTCGGTCATATCTTCCGGACTGGGTTCAAGTGGCGCCCGCTGCCCACTTGAAATCGCCACCGTCAACTGTCATATTTTACGCGACAGTTGACGCAGGAGGCGCACATGACGGCTACGGCGGATAAGGTCGTTACGGAAGCGAGAGACGGCGGTCTCCAACGAGTGGAGGCACTGCTCGGCGGGTCTCGTATATTGTCGCGTCGATTGACCAGCGCACTTGATGCGCATGAATTGCTTCTAAGTGGCCTGCCGGCCTCGGCGCTAAACCATCTCGTCGGACAACTGGTCTTCATTGACAAGACGGCGTCCCTCGAAAAGGCGGTTGGTATGAGCCTGCGAACCTGGCAGCGCCGCAAAGACGCTCCATCCAAGCCTCTTAGCCAAGAGCAAAGCGGACGGACTTGGAAATTCGCAGAGATCCTGGCGAAGGCGACGGATGTCCTCGGTACGCAGGCGGAAGCTGAGCAATGGTTGGAGCGCCCGGCGATCGGTCTCGACCAGCGCCGTCCGATCGATCTTCTGGGCACTCCCGCCGGCGTGGAACTGGTCGAAGACTATCTCGAACGGCTTGAATACGGCGTCTATGCATGACGCCTCTGCCAATAGCGCTCGGAGGAACGGAACTCATCGCGTGGCGGCTTGACCAGGCCGTCCATGCCGCGACATGGAATAGTGGCGAAGGTGCCTATCGGGTGGGCGGCCGCTGGAACAGCAAGGGCGTAAGAGCTGTGTACTGCTCGATCGATCCCGCCACGGCTATCCTCGAAGTCGCCGTACATAAGGGTTTTCGCGCCCTCGACACAGTTCCTCACACGTTAACAGCCGCTGTCATCAGCGATGCATCGGCTATACATGTCGTCGATCCTGCAAGCGTGCCCAATCCGAACTGGCTGCGCCCCGGCATACCAAGCGCGGGTCAGCAGGCATTCGGGGATGACCTTCTGATGGGCCATCGCGTGGTGGCGATACCGAGTGCGGTCTCTTCACATAGCTGGAACTTGATCTTCGTGGCAAGCGTAGCGACAGATACCTATGCGCTGAAGCTCCAGGAAACTTTTGCTCTCGACACAAGGCTGCATCCCCCGGCCGGCCGCTAATCTGGCCGCGTGGGCGCTGTGTGCAAGGCGTCGGCTCACCGGGAGTCGCAGCCAAAATATCTGCCGCTTGGTGACGGCCAGCAGGGTGGCCATAAAAGCTGGCCAACCGGTCACCGCAAGCATCATTGGCCGAAACAAGTTTGCGCTCTTCTGCCTGCATGCGGATTTAATTTGCTTGGCCACCCGTCAACCCTGGGGCAAACTGCCTGCCGGGGCTGCAGGAGGTGAAATGAGAGCACGCGCAGCAACGCTTGGGGATCTGGAGGATGTCTTTCGCGGTCTGTCCAAGCGGATGTCGGACGAATACGTGGCGGCCGGCAAGGACAGCAAGATCGCCTACGACAATCTGATGATGAATTTGAAGGAGGGCCGCGCGCACGCGCTTGTCGAGGGCGACAAGGCCGTGGCGATTATCGCCTGGCACGAGAACAGCGACGCCGCCGACACGCTGTTCGCCGCACGGGAGGATTTCTTCCGTGCGGCGACCGTTCGCTTCTGCAAGCGGCATATCCGGCACATCCAGGCGCTCGCCGGCAACCTCGCCATCCACTCGCGCAGCTGGCTGCAGGGGCCGGATGTCGCAAGATGGTTTGGCGTTATCGGCTATGTCGAGCGCGGCCGGGAGAACGGCGCCACTTTGTTCGAGCTGCCGCCGGCTCGCGGATAAGCAATCGCGGGATATTGCCTGGCAAGCTTGCAGTTCGAAGCGCTCTCCCAGGAGGGCGCGAAGCTCTGCCACCAGCCGTCCTGGCAGAAGCTGTGAGACGCGCTGCCGTTGATTTCCAGATGTTTCCTGCGACTATCGGAACGCACGCTTGCGGAAGATAGAGGTCGAAACAATGCATCTGGACCACTCCGATCACGTCTTCGTCGACCTCGTGCCCGAGCAGTTCGGCCCGTCGGAAACCATCGTCGCGCGCTATCGCGGGCTTGTCGCCACCGCCTTTCGCTATCGATCCGGCGTTGCCGGGCTTCGGATCAGCAACGCGAAGGGCGAAATCGTCATGCTGCCGTTCCAAGGACAGCAGATCTGGGACGTGACCTTCCTCGGCCGCTCCCTGACCATGCGCTCGATGTTCGATGAGCCGGTCGCGACCCGGGACTATCTTTCCAACTACGGCGCGTTCTTCATTCACTGCGGCGCTACCGCAATGGGAAATCCGGGCCCGGATGATCGTCACCCGCTTCACGGCGATCTGCCCAATGCGCCTTATCAGGACGTGCAACTGATCGCCGGCAGCAATTCCGAAGGACCCTTCCTGGCGCTGACGGGGCGCTGCCGACAGACCGTCGCTTTCAGCCATGACTATGTGATGGAGCCGACCGTACGGCTGCAACTCGATGCCAGCAGCGTCGCAGTCGACATCGTGATCGAGAACCTGAAACGCTCGGCCATGGAGTTGATGTACCTGGCGCACATCAATTTCAAGCCGGCCGACGGCGGGCGCCTGGTCGACACCGTAGCGGATGATTCCGCGGACATTGTCGTGCGCCAGACGCTGCCGCCCTTTTTCACACCGAGCGAAAGCTACCTTGCTTACCGCGATGCCGTTGTCGCCGATCCTTCGCGGCATCGCCTGCTGACCAAGGGCGAGCCGATCGACCCAGAACTCGTGCTGACGATGAGGGCTAAGGCGGACCTCCAGGGCTGGGCGCACGCCTTGCAGGTCCATCCGGACCGTACGGCGGATTTCGTCAGCTTTCGCCCCGACGAGCTCAATTATGCCGTCCGCTGGATCACGCGCGGCGCCGACCAGGACGCACTTGGCCTCGTGCTGCCGGCCACCGCCGAACCAGACGGCTATCTTGCGGCCAAGGAAAGAGGCCGCCTGGTTCGCGTCGTACCCGGGGAAAAATTCCGCTGTGCCCTGCGTTTTGGCGCTATGGACGCGGACGCAGCCGCACAACGGGAACAAGCCATCGCAGCGTTGAGAGGTGAAGGCCGTTAGTCGCAAGCCCTGACCGCAAACGCTGCCTGAACCGCGCGATTGACCGTGACCGGCAGGATCGACATGTGGTTCTCGCCGGCGTGCAGCTCGAAGCGCGCGCGCACGCCCGGGAGAGCATCAAGCCGCTGCGCCATTGCCCGCGCGAATTCGTCGGTGCGTGTCACCTTCTTCTGCCGCAGGCGCTTTTCCTCGTCCTCGGCGCCAATCTGGAACGGTGCCAGCTTCTCGGTCTCGTACTCGCCGGCCGACAGGATCATGGTCGCCGCCAAACCAGCGGGAACGGCGGCCTCGAAGGTTTCGAGAAAGCGGTCGATGGCACGCTCTTCCCAATAGAGGGCGGGGCTTGCCGCGATCCAGGTCTGGAAGGCAGAAGGCCGCGTGAACAAGGCATAGAGCGCAAACAGACCACCGAAAGAATGGCCATAAAGCGCCTGGCGGCTTGTGTCGACCGTGACCCGACCGGCGACCCATGGCTTCAGCTCGTCTTCGATGAAGGCAAGGAATTCCGCTGCCCCACCCGTCCGGACTTCGGGCGTGCCCTCGTAGAAGGGCGGATAGGTCTTGCCCGGCGGCGGGCCGAGGTCCCATGAGCGGCGCAACGGGTCGTAGCCGCCCTCGACGGGATAGCCAATGGCGACGATGACGCCCCAGCCGACATTGGTGCCCGTTGGGTAGAAGGCCTGCGCGCGCACGGCGTCGACCGCCGTGCCGATGACGGCATTGCCGTCGGTCATGTAGAGGACCGGCCAGCCGGCTTCTGGCACCGGCCCGGACGGCACATGCAGGAATATCCGCCAGGGGGCGCCGCCCTGCGCCGGGACGAAGTCGTGGATCGTGGTGTCGGCAATCAAGGCTGGCGCCGCCATCGACTTGGACATGGATATCTCCAGAGGGACAAAAAAGTCAGCGGCGGCGCAGCAGCCACATCAGCACCGGGCCGCCGATGAGCGTGGCGACGAGACCGGCCGGGATCTGGCGCGGGAAGATGGCGGTGCGGCCCACCCAGTCGGCGGCGACCATGATCAGCGCGCCGGCGAGCACCGCGCCAATGGCCTGCGGCAGCGCACGGGAGAGGCCAAAGCGACGGGCAAGGTGCGGCGCCATCAGGCCGATGAAGGTCAGCGGACCGACGATCAGCGTCGAGGCTGCGGTGAGTGCCGCGACCACCAGCAGCACGAAAAGCCGCGTCCTCTTCAGGTCAATGCCAAGGCCCTGCACAGCGGCGGGGCCAAGCGGCAGGATGTCGAGCCAACGCATGAAGAAAGGCGCGAGCGCGAAGAGGCAGACGGCGATACCACCGGTCAGCAAGGCGTCACCGACATCGACGCCATAGGTCGAGCCGGTCAGCCAGTTGAGCAGCAGCATGGCACGCGGATCGCCGGTGGCGGTGAGCACCAGGATCAGCGCGTCGAACAAGGCCGTCAGGGCAACGCCTGCGAGCAGCAGCCGCTCCGGCGCATAGGCGGCACGGCGGCCGATCGCCAGCGTCACCAGCAAAGCGGCGAAGGCGCCGATGGTTGCCGCCGCCGTCTGAACCGGGCGTCCGGCATCGGAGAGCGCAAACAGCGCCACCATCATGCCAAGGGCGGCACCGGCGCTGATGCCAAGCACTTCCGGGCTGGCCATCGGATTGCCGGTCAGCCGCTGCATCATCAGCCCGGCGAGCGCCAGCATCGCCCCGGCGCTCAGCGCGGCAAGCACACGAGGCCACCGCCACGACAGCAAAGGCTGCAACTGGTCGCCGAAGGCGAGGGTCCAGCCATGCGGACCCGGTCCATAGAGCAGGGCCAGCCCGAGCAGCAGAAGCAGAGCCAGGCCGATCGCCACCAGCACAAGGCCGGGCCGGCTTGCGCGCGGCAGGCGCGCGGCCATCAAGGTCGGGACTTCCGAGCCAAGAGCAAGGCGCGGCAGCAGCCAGAGAAGCAGAGGCGCGCCGAGAAGTGCTGTGATCGCTCCGGTCGGCAGCAGGTCGCCTTGCGGTCCAGTGGCGATCTGTACGGCCTGGTCGGCTGTCCACAACAGCGCCCCGCCGATCAGCGGCGCCATCACCAGTTGTTGGCCCAGCCGCCGGGCACCGCCGATGCGCGCGAGCGTCGCCGCAGCCAGGCCGACGAAACCGATGACGCCGACAGCGGCAACGACAAACGCGATCAGGGCGACCGCGGCCGCTAGTCCTGCGAAGCGATAGGCGCCGAGCGGCACGCCAAGGCTGCGCGCGCCTTCATCGTCGAGACCAAGCAGGGCCAGCGGCCGCACCATGAGGAAGATCGCCAGTGCCGCGCCGCCGATGCGTGGCAACAGCCACAGTGTCATCGACCAGTCCTGCTGGCCCAGCGAACCGACGCCCCAGATGAACAGGCCGGCCAACCATTCATGCCGCAGCACAATGAGGGCAGCGCCGATAGCGCCGGCATAGAGACTGACAACAAGCCCCGCCAGCACGACCGAAAGCGGTGACAGGCCTTTGTGCCAGGACAGAGCGATGACGGCGGCAAGGGCAACGAATGCGCCGCCCAGCGCCACCCATTCGCGGCCAAAGGCAAGCAGCGACGGTGACAGAAGCGTTGCTAGAGCGTTTCATATTTTGACGGAAGCGTAGCCTGCGTTTTCGAAGTAGTTCTTGCATTCGGCTGCCTCGATGGTTTCGACG